>JAJFKA010000012.1 GCA_021773555.1 Gammaproteobacteria bacterium | reverse complement strand
GACGGTGCAAAGAGGTGATACCCATCGATACTCCCAGTCAAAAGGTATCCCGCGATTACGCCGGGCGATCTGTAACTGGTACAAGGATCGGTACGATGTTGATCTGAATCCTGAGACCGAGGCAATTGTGACCCTCGGCTCCAAGGAAGGGATTGCACATCTCGCCATGGCGGTTCTCGGACCGGGCGATGCAGTCCTGGTCCCGAATCCGTCTTATCCGGTACATCCTTATGGATTCGTGATTGCTGATGCGGATGTGCGTCATGTGCCTTTGACCGAAGACCTGGATTTTTTTAGTGAGCTGGAAGCGGCGATTACCAATACATGGCCGAAACCTAAAGTGCTGGTCATTAACTTTCCCGGTAATCCGACGACCCAGTGTGTTGAACTTGAATTTTTCGAAAAAATTGTCGCCATTGCCCGGGAGCACGAAATCTGGATTGTCCAGGATCTGGCCTACGCAGACCTGGTCTACGATGGTTACAAGGCGCCCTCTATTCTTGAGGTGAAGGGTGCGAAAGAGGTCGCGGTCGAATTTTTTACCCTGTCAAAAAGCTATAACATGCCAGGCTGGCGAATCGGTTTTTGTGTGGGCAATGAAGTGCTTGTCGGGGCACTGGCACGGATAAAATCTTACCTGGACTACGGCATGTTCACGCCAGTCCAGGTGGCCGCGATTGCGGCGCTCGAAGGTGACCAGAGCTGTGTGGAAGAGATTCGCCAAACCTACCAGAATCGCCGTGACGTCTTATGTGAAGGATTAAACTCCATTGGCTGGCATGTGGTGCCGCCGAAGGCGACCATGTTTGTCTGGGCGAAAATTCCACCGCAGTTCCAGAACATGGGTTCGCTGGAATTCAGCAAGTTGTTGCTGGCAGAGGCGGGTGTTGCGGTTTCACCGGGTATCGGTTTTGGGCAATACGGGGATGATCATGTGCGGTTTGCCCTGATTGAAAATGAACATCGCACGCGGCAGGCTTTGCGCGGCATTCGGCGAATGTTTAAAAATCTGCCATAGGAGAACGAAGTGCGGGTCGGAATTTGTGGATTAGGCACGGTCGCGTCCGGGGTATTCAATTTGCTCGAGCGAAATGCCGGGGAGATTTCCCGTAAGACAGGCACTTCCATCAAAGTCGCCCAGATCGGTGCGCGCCGCGATCACCCGGATGTGAATTCGGGCGACACACCGGTGACCCGGAACCTCTTTGATGTGGTATCAAATCCGGATGTGGATATTGTGCTGGAATTGATCGGCGGCACCGATACTGCGCTGGAACTGGTTAAACAGGCGATCAGCCATGGTAAGCATGTGGTGACTGCCAACAAGGCGATGATTGCGCTGCACGGTGATGAACTGTTTTCACTGGCTGCAGAAAAGGGTGTCCAGGTGCGTTATGAAGCGGCGATTGCCGGTGGTATTCCTATCGTTAAAGCGATACGCGAAGGGCTTGCTGGAAATGAGATTAACTGGCTTGCCGGTATTATTAATGGCACTTCCAATTTTATACTGACTGAAATGGAACGCCCAGGGCTAAACCTCAGCTTTGCGGCCGTCCTCGAAGAAGCCCAACGATTGGGTTATGCCGAAGCAGACCCGACCTTTGATGTGGAAGGCATAGATGCGGCGCACAAGTTAACGATCCTGTCATCCATTGCCTTTGGCATACCGCTGCAGTTTGATGCAATGTTTACCGAGGGAATTTCCCGCATTACTGCTGAAGATATTCGCTATGCCGACGAACTTGGTTACCGGATCAGGCATCTTGGTATCACTCGAAAGTCTTCTCATGGCATCGAGTTGCGTGTTCATCCCACGCTGATCCGCAAAGACGAGATGCTTGCCCAGGTCAGCGGAGTCATGAACGCGGTGATGGTAGGCAGCGATGCTGCAGGCAGGACGCTTTACTATGGTGCGGGTGCGGGTGCCGGTCCAACCGCCTCATCGGTCGTGGCAGATATTATTGATATCGTCCGTAATCCGACCAGCAGCATTCCCAACCTTGGGTTCGTGCCGGAATCTCTGGCGGATCTGGCCATTTGCCCGATTGCATCCATCAGTTGTCCGGTTTATCTGAAGGTGCTTGTCCAGGACAGGCCCGGGGTGATGGCCAGACTGACATCTATTTTGGGCGACCATGACATCAGTATCGAATCGCTGATCCAGAAAGATGCGCATGGCGCCGATGCGGCCATCGTAATGATTACGGACGATGCCCCTGAACATGCGATCAACGAGGCAATGCTGGAGATTCAGTCACTCGCGGCGGTTCGTGGCGAGGTGATGAGAATCCGGGTCGCAGAACTTGCCGAATAAGCGGGCGTGACTTCGAGGAAGCTGGTTCGCAGGCGCATCACTCAATCGCTGGACTTGCCCCTATCGGCGCTGCTCAACAGACTGTTCAGTGCTCGCGGTATTGTGAGTCCGGAAGAACTCGATCACTCCCTTGCCAATCTTCTTGCCCCAGATGGATTAAAGGGCATGACTGCCGCGGTCTCTGTGCTCGAACAGGCACTGGTCGGACGGCAGAACATCCTGATTGTTGGGGATTTTGATGCTGACGGGGCTACCAGTTGCGCGTTGATGGTCGCCGGATTCACCGCGCTCGGCGCGACCCGGGTCGACTATCTGGTCCCCGACCGCTTCCGGTTTGGCTATGGTCTTACCCCTGAAATTGTTGACGCGTCGCGGGAATTTGAACCGGCCGTGATCGTGACAGTTGATAACGGTATCTCCAGTATTGAGGGGGTCGCCCGCGCAAATTCGCTGGGTATCCAGGTGGTGATCACCGATCATCATTTAAGTGGTGAGGTGTTACCGGATGCGGCCGCAATCGTCAATCCGAACCAGCCCGGATGTACTTTCGAGAGCAAGGCGCTTGCCGGTGTGGGCGTTGCCTTTTATGTGTTGATGGCGCTGCGCAGCAGGTTACGAGACGCTGGCTGGTTTGCCGGTCCCGAACCGAATCTTGCGGAACTGCTGGATCTTGTTGCCCTCGGAACCATTGCCGATGTTGTGCCGATGGACCGAAACAATCGTATTTTAGTCAGCGAGGGATTGCGGCGCATTCGAGCCGGGCGGGCGAGGCCAGGCATCAACGCCTTGATCGCGCTGACCAACAACGATACAAAAAACATCACATCGACGTCGCTGGCCTTTGGCATTGCACCACGACTTAATGCCGCGGGGCGACTTGAGAACATGTCGCTTGGTATTGAATGTTTGCTGGCGGAAGCCGCACCGGCTCAGTTGCTGGCGACCCGGTTGAATGACCTGAATGAAGAACGAAAATCCATTGAACTGGACATGAAAATCCAGGCTGAACAGTATGTGGAGAAGTTCGCTAATGCCTCGGATAGCCGTGTTGGTGTGAGTCTCTATCATCCGGACTGGCATCAGGGCGTGGTGGGTATTGTGGCTTCCCGAATCAAGGACAAGATCCATCGTCCGGTGATCGCCTTTGCCCGCGCAGGGGATCAGGAGCTGAAGGGATCAGGCCGCTCCATACCGGGTCTGCATATCCGGGATGCCCTGGATACAATTGCTGCACGCAATCCGGGTTTGCTGATCAAGTTTGGCGGTCATGCCATGGCGGCTGGATTGAGTATTGCCCCCGCTGACTTTGATCGATTCAGTGAATTGTTTGATGTTGAGGCTGCCAGGTGGCTGGGTGCTGATGAACTCGAGCAGACCCTTGTCAGTGATGGGGAAATCGAAGCGGAAATCAGTCTGCGCGTGGTTCGTGAGGTACTCGATGCGGCGCCCTGGGGACAGGGCTTTCCTGAACCATTATTTGACGGTGAATTTGAAGTGCTTGATCAGCGTATCGTCGGGCAACGACATCTGAAACTCAAGCTCCGACCGTGCGCTTCCCAGCAGGTGCTGGAGGCAATCGCGTTCAATCACGACCGGTTACTTGACGAGCGAACTATCAGGCTCGCCTACCGTCTTGATATCAATCATTATCGCGGCCGTGAATCGGTCCAGTTGATTATTGAGTGCGCTGACCTTAAGTGATCGGCTCGTTAATCCATCAGCGCTTCTGCGCTCGCCTGCAGGTCACTCAGCAAGGCATCTTTGCTGCCACCACCCTGCAGCAGAATTAAACGCCCGACACCCATTTCGGCCCATCGGGTCGCCTCCACCCGGGTAGTCTTCATCCGGGGTGTTATGCTGATTTCAAGTGGTCCGAGACTGGCCGGACGCTCATATTTCGCGGCGGCATCAGCAAGGCCGGCGAGCGCTTTAGCCGCACCTTCAAAATCCAGGGCAAAGCCGTACCACCCCTGGCACTGGCACACCGCACGCCGGTACGCGGAAGCACTCGTTCCGCCGACGACGATATCAGGCCCGCCGGGTTGCGCGGGTTTGGGTCGGGACTGGATACCTTCGAAGTTTACAAACTGGCCTGAAAACGATGGTGCATCAGAGGTCCAGAGCTCGCGCATGGCGTTGATATACTCATCAGTCCGCGCGCCTCGTTCATGAAAGTTTACGCCGAGCGCATCGAACTCCGACTTGAGGTATCCGGCGCCAATCCCAAATATCAGCCGGCCCTTCGACAGGTAATCCAGGCTCGCCATTTCCTTGGCAAGCACGACGGCATTGCGCTGAGCCAGCAGGGTAATACCGGTACCGAGTTTGATCGTTGTGGTAACGGCCGCCAGGAAGGACAGTGCCGTTGACGGGTGCACCATGGGAGTTAATGGCGCTGCCGGTGAGGGCGGCACCTGGGGATCCGGCAGCACAACATGTTCGCCGGTCCAGAGGGATTCAAACCCGGCCTGTTCAGCGGCGATGGCCACAGCTTTCATGGTGTCTGGTGCTGCCGAGGCACCGGTGTTGATGCCAAACAAAGCGTATTTCATTTTTCAGGGTTTCCATTTTGCGTAATAATTTTCCGCGCCTTCATTGCGGATATCAGTCAACCAGTCGCCCTCGTAGGGCCATTCCTTGTCCGGTGTCGGACCCTGCCAGAACCTCGCGAACGGACCGTCACCCACGGTTTCCAGTGACCATGCCTGGCGACGATAGGTCCAGCTGTCAGGCACCAGTCGATGTGCCTCGCGAAAATGCACGATTGCCCGGTCATGGTGTCCGGTTGATTCGAGATACGACGCCAGTTCAAAATGGGCATGACCGAGGGCATTGTCTGCATCTCGCGGTACTGACCGTGCAACCACCGTGTCCGGATCAAGGGCGAACTGGCTGTCTTCACCTTTCTCTATCCAGTCCTGCAGTGCCAGGTGGTAGGACTCGGCATCTGCCTGGATTTTTGAAGCCTCGGTCATAATGTCGATCATCCGCTGCGGCAGCTCGGCGGGTAAATCGCCTGGTGCGCCTTGCTGCGATCTTGGAGGTGGCGGCGCGCTTTCGGCAGGCCTGACGATCATGCCCTGCTCGTTGATCCAGATACTGCTTGGAATATTGACCACGCCAAACAAGTCAGCCATCGCGTGATGCTGATCAATCAGGGCGGGATGTTCTGCATTGGCGGCTTCCATGGCTTCGCGACATCCGGCGGCACCGAGCGTGTCCATGCCGACTGTCACCAGTTCGAAACCCTTGTTTTTTGCTTCATTTCGTAATGCCTGCCACACGGGCAGGTGCCTTGCGCATCCTCAGTAGGGCGCCCAGGCGTAGACCACCACCTTCTTACCCTTGAGGCTGTGCAATTCAAACAAATTGCCCGATAGATCAGGCAATGTCAGGTTGGGTGCCTCAGCGGTGGCCAGTGTCTTGCCACCGATCGAATCCGGGCCCAGCGCCCAGAGATCGAGATCCGGCTCCGAGACCAGCGGCAGATTCATGAGGCTGGCGATCTGCTCGATATCCAGTGTGCCACTGTCAGTGGACCCGCCGAGGGGGATGCAGATATCCCCTTTACACGCACCTTCAGGTTTAATCTGCCAGCCGGTACCTTGTTCGAATTCGGTCACTGGTATGGACAACGATTTTAATAACATGGCATTAAATCTCCTGGAAAGTGAGTGCCTGCGGTGCGGCGATGTTAACGCAGATTGAGATTGCAGGTCTTGCAACCTGGTGGTGTCCAGTTACCGCAGGTTCTGCCGGATGCTAGCGTAAATTGCCGGTGCAAGCGAGCGGCCGCATGGCGGGAAAATTGGCGGCAACGCCAGCATTCGTTTACAATGCCGCCTCGTTTTTACTGCAGTTCAAGCACTGGCTGCGAGACTCTCGAGTGGAAAAACAGCGAGTAGACAAACAAGATGTTGGAAACAAATCCCCACCAGAGCCAGATAAAGGAAATGAAGGAACGCACAGAAGTTCTCAGGGGGTATCTTTGACTACGAAAACCGGAAAGAGCGGCTGGTAGAAGTCGAAAGGGAGCTCGGCGATTCAAAAATCTGGGATAATCCGGAATATGCACAGAAGCTCGGCCGTGAACAGTCTGCGCTTGAAATCGTTGTGGTTACCATTGATAAGCTCGATGTCGGCCTTGTGGACCTGCAGGAGATCATCGAGTTAGCCGAAGAAGAACAGGATGCGAGCCTGCTCGCTGATGCCGTCGGTGACCTTAAAGCACTGGATGAACAACTGTGCCAGCTTGAGTTTCGGCGGATGTTCTCGGGCGAAATGGATGCCAACAGCGCCTACGTTGATATTCAGTCCGGGTCAGGGGGTACCGAGGCCCAGGACTGGGCGAATATGCTGCTCCGTATGTATCTGCGCTGGGGAGAGTCCAGGGGTTTTAAAACCGAAATTATGGAAATCTCCGATGGCGACGTCGCAGGTATTAAAGGTGCCACCGTCCACTTCGAGGGAGACTATGCCTTTGGCTGGTTACGCACCGAAACGGGCGTGCACCGACTGGTAAGAAAATCGCCGTTTGACTCTGGCAATCGGCGCCACACCTCGTTTGCGTCTGTGTTCGTGTCCCCTGAACTGGACGACGATATCGACATTGATCTTGATATGTCCGAGGTTCGAATTGACACTTATCGGGCAAGTGGCGCGGGGGGCCAGCATGTCAACAAGACAGATTCAGCGATTCGCCTGACTCACCTGCCATCGGGTCTCGTGGTGCAGTGTCAGAACCAGCGGTCACAACACAAGAACAAGGATCAGGCGATCAAGCAATTGAAAGCCAGATTGTACGAGATGGAAGACCAGAAACGGCGCAGTGAGTTACAGGAGATCGAGAACAACAAGTCGGACATCAGCTGGGGCAGCCAGATACGTTCGTACGTGCTTGATTCCGGCAGGATTAAAGATCTTCGCACTTCTGTGGAAACGTCAAATACCCAGGCGGTACTTGATGGTGATCTGGACCAGTTTATGGAGGCGAGCCTGAAGCAGGGATTGTAATCACCCCTGTTTAATTGTTGGTAGCCACGAAGAATAACTGTTGTCGTGCCATTGTTAGCGAGACTCAACGGAACATATAAAAAATGGAAGAAAACGAACTCTTTGCACTTCGCAAAAACCGGCTCGACGAGTTGCGCGCCGCGGGTAATCCGTTTCCCAATGATTTTCGTCGTCAGGACCTTAGTGCTGCGCTGCACGATAGGTTCGCAGATAGTACGAAGGATGAGCTTGCCGAGGCTGCTGAAAAAACTTCTATTGCCGGTAGGGTGATGCTGCGTCGTGTCATGGGTAAGGCCAGTTTTGTGACCGTGCAGGACATGGCCGGTCGGATCCAGGCTTACGTGCGCCAGAGTGATGTCGGTGACTCAGCCTATGAGGGTTTCAACAAGTGGGATATTGGTGACATCGTTGCCATTACCGGAACAGTGATGCGGACTAACAAGGGTGAGTTGTCGGTAGCGGCCAGCGAACTGCGCTTGCTCACCAAGTCGTTGCGACCACTGCCGGAAAAACATGCAGGACTTTCGGATACTGAAGTCAGGTACCGACAGCGGTATCTGGACCTGATGGTGAACGAGGATTCGCGTCAGGTTTTTATTCGCCGTGCGAAGATTGTTGATGTCATCAGGCAATACCTCTCGGCGCGTGAGTTTATGGAAGTCGAAACGCCGATGATGTTGCCGACCCCGGGTGGGGCGACGGCAGCGCCATTTATCACCCATTACAATGCGCTGGATGTGGATATGTACCTGCGGGTGGCACCCGAGTTGAACCTGAAACGGCTTGTGGTTGGCGGCTTCGAGCGTGTCTTCGAGATTAACCGCAATTTTCGTAACGAGGGCATGGACACCAGGCACAGTCCTGAATTCACCATGCTCGAATTCTATTGGGCTTACGCGGACTACCATGACCTCATGGATATGACCGAGGACATGTTAAGGGCTGCTGCGGTCGCAGTATTTGGTGGTACCGAGTTTATCTACCAGAACACAACCATCGATTTTGGCGAGCCATTCAAGCGAACAACCATGGCGGATGCGATTCTGGAATTTAACCCGCACGTCAGCGCCAGTGACCTTAGCGATGAAGATTCAGCGCGTGGCCTGGCGAAACGGTCGGGTGTCGATGTGAAAGATTCCTGGGGGCTCGGTAAACTGGTCATGGAAATATTCGAGGCACTGGTTGAAGACAAGATCGTACAGCCAATGTTTATTACTCAGCATCCGCTGGAAGTGTCACCACTGGCGCGAAGAAATGATGACAACGCGGACGTCACCGATCGATTTGAACTGTTTGTTATGGGCCAGGAGATTGCTAACGGATTCTCTGAGCTGAACGATGCAGAGGATCAGGCAGCCAGATTTCGGGCGCAGGTTGAGGCTAAAGATGCCGGTGATGATGAAGCCATGCACTACGATGAGGATTACATAACAGCACTTGAATATGGTCTGCCGCCAACGGCTGGAGAAGGCCTGGGGATAGATCGGCTGGTCATGTTGTTAACGGACTCGGCGTCTATTCGCGATGTTGTGCTGTTTCCACATATGAGACCAAAACGCGG
Source organism: Gammaproteobacteria bacterium (assembly GCA_021773555.1). Taxonomy (GTDB): domain Bacteria; phylum Pseudomonadota; class Gammaproteobacteria; order Pseudomonadales; family Azotimanducaceae. Next base: position 147,706 of record JAJFKA010000012.1, on the reverse strand, counting down.
GTAGCGGGTATGCCCCTGAACACTGCAATCCAAATGCACCAGAGCTGGCTGGATCTGCTGGCACCTGAATTTGAGCAACCCTATATGCGCTCGCTCAAAGCGTTTCTGCAAGCGGAGAAACAAGCACGCAAGATCATCTATCCAAAAGGTGGTGAATATTTCAGCGCACTGAACAACACGCCGTTTGATCGAGTCAAGGTCGTGATTCTTGGCCAGGACCCTTACCACGGACCAGGGCAGGCCCATGGTTTGTGCTTTTCGGTTCAGGACGGGGTGCGGGTGCCGCCGTCACTGCAGAATATCTTTAAGGAAATTCGATCCGATCTTGGCGTTGAAAAAATGACCCACGGCGATCTCACCGCCTGGGCGAGGCAAGGTGTGCTGTTGTTAAACAGTGTACTAACGGTGGAAGCGCACAAGGCTGCCTCTCATCAGGGCAAGGGCTGGGAAAAATTTACCGATCGCATTGTCGAATTGGTGTCGATGCGTCGTGAGGCGACCGTGTTTATGTTGTGGGGTAGTTATGCGCAGAAAAAGGGCAGCGTGATTGATGCCGATCGTCATTTGGTCCTTACAGCACCTCATCCCTCGCCGCTGTCTGCCCATCGAGGGTTTTTCGGCTGCCGCCATTTTTCCAGATGTAATGATTACCTCGCCAGAATGGAGCAGGAACCTGTCGACTGGAGCCTGTAAGGCCTCGCGCGTCTCGTTTGACTGCCCCTAGGCAATCTATATGATGAGCCGACAGAACAATTGAGGAGAGAAGTCATGTCCCGGGTATTGGATGTCTACATCGATGGTGGATTTGTGGCGAGTGCGGCAACTGCAACGATCCCGGTAACCAATCCTGCCGACCAGAGTGTCATTGTCCAGGCGCCTTATACCACCATGGATGAGATCAATCGCGCAGTTGCGGCGGCCAAAGCGGCTTTTCGGCAATGGCGCCTCGTGCCCGCTTCCGAGCGAGCCAGATTGCTGATGGTTTACCAGGCAAGGCTGAAAGAACATCAGGATGAGATTGCTGAAATCCTTTGTCAGGAGACCGGGAAAACCTTTGCGGATGCACAAGGTGATGTCTGGAGAGGTATTGAGGTGGTTGAACAGGCCTGTAATATCCCCGCGATGATGATGGGCGAAACCGCGGAGAATGTTGCCCGGGGAATAGATACCTACAGCCTGATCCAGCCCCTGGGTGTTTGTGTCGGCATCACCCCGTTTAACTTTCCAGCGATGATTCCCTTGTGGATGTTTCCCATGGCAATCGCCTGCGGCAACACCTTCGTTCTAAAACCATCCGAACAGGATCCGATGACGCCCAACCGACTGGTAGAACTTTTCTATGAATCGGGTTTCCCGAAAGACCTCGTGCAGCTGGTGCACGGCGGAAAGGAGCAGGTTGACGCGCTGATTACCCATCAGGACACCAAGGCCATCTCGTTCGTGGGTTCCGTTGCTGTCGGCCAGCATGTCTATCGAACTGGCACAGATAACCTCAAGCGGGTGCAATGCATGGCGGGTGCTAAAAATCACATGATTATCATGCCGGATGCAGACAAGAATCAGGTCATCAGCGCACTGGTGGGTGCCTCGGTAGGTGCAGCAGGCCAGCGCTGTATGGCGATTTCGGTTGCCGTATTTGTCGGTGCGGCACGGGAGTGGATTCCCGAGTTAAAGGAAGCCATGGCGAAAGTACGCCCGGGTGCCTGGGATGATAACGCGGCAGGTTACGGACCGCAGATCAGTGCCGCGGCCAGAGAGCGAATTCTGGGTTATATCGAGAAGGGCAAACTCGAAGGAGCCACCTGCCTGCTGGATGGGTCCGACTGCACCGTGGACGGTTTGCCGGATGGGAACTGGGTTGGTCCTACCCTGTTCAGTGATGTGACACCGGAGATGACGATCTACAAGGACGAGATATTTGGTCCAGTGCTGGTCGCCGGTAATGTTGATAGTCTCGATGAGGCGATTCAATTGATCAATGACAATCCCTACGGCAACGGAACTTCCATATTCACAAATTCAGGTGGCGCCGCTCGAAAGTTCCAGAGCGAAATTGAAGTTGGCCAGGTCGGGATCAATATTCCGATTCCCGTCCCCTTGCCGTTCTTCTCGTTTACCGGCTGGAAAAACTCCTTTTATGGTGACCAGCACGCCTATGGTAAGCAGGCCGTCAGGTTCTACACCGAAACTAAAACGATCACCGCACGATGGTTCTCAAGTGACGTCGTTGCCGATGCCAATATGACGATTGCGCTGAAGTAACCGCCCGCATGGATTTTAATCTCAATGAAGACCAGGTTGCTTTTCGCGATGCCGCCCGGGACTTCTCAGACAATGAATTTGCCCCGCACGCGGCCGCCTGGGATGCGGGACATATCTTCCCGCGAGCCGTAATCCGTCAGGCGGGAGCGCTGGGTTTTTGTGGTTTGTATTGTCCTGAGGCGGTAGGTGGTCTCGGTCTCAGTCGACTGGATTCTTCCATCATCCTTGAGCAACTGGCCATGGGTTGTACATCGACGACTGCCTTTATCTCGATTCACAACATGGCGACCTGGATGATCGCAGATTATGGTAACGATCAAACCATCGTTAGGTTCTGTCCGGACCTGGTGAGCGGCAAGGCTCTGGCCAGTTACTGCCTGACAGAATCCGGCGCCGGGTCCGATGCCGGTAGTTTACGCACGCGGGCAGTTTTAGAAGGCGATCACTATGTGGTGAATGGTTCAAAAATGTTTATTTCCGGCGCCGGTGCAACCGATGTGCTGGTTGCCATGATCCGCACCGGCGAATCGGGTACTCGCGGCATCAGTGCGCTGGTGATCCCGGCGGACAGTGCAGGTGTTGGGTTTTCGGCCAACCTCGAAAAGATGGGCTGGCATAGCCAGCCGACCTGTGAGATCACATTTGATAACGTCAAGGTGCCGGTCATCAATCGCCTGGGTGAGGAAGGGGATGGCTTCAGGATTGCCATGAAGGGCCTCGATGGCGGGCGAATTAATATTGCCACATGTTCTATCGGTACTGCCCAGGCAGCGATCTGCCGGGCGCGGGATCATCTGCTGAGCCGTGAGCAGTTCGGCAGCACTCTTTCGAGTTTTCAGGCGCTGCAGTTCAAACTCGCGGACATGGTCACCGAACTGGTTGCAGCGCGCCAGATGGTGCGCCTGGCAGCTTTCAAAGTGGACCAGGGGGACACGGACGCGGCCGTCTATGCTGCGATGGCGAAACGCTTCGCAACGGATGTGGGCTTCGAAGTCTGCAATCAGGCACTTCAAATCCACGGCGGCTATGGTTATATGCAGGAGTACCCACTGGAACGTTATGTTCGCGATACCAGGGTGCACCAGATACTTGAAGGCACCAATGAAATTATGCGTTTGATTGTCTCGCGACGACTGCTGTCAGATGCCGACATTGAATCAATACAATAGTGAAGCATGCAGGTGGGATCAATGACTGACAAATTACTGTGGGATATAACTGACCATACCGCGCTGGTCACCATCAACAATCCGTCAGCGAATGTCTGGGACGAGGATAACCTCAATGCGCTGCATGACCTGGTGCTGGCTCTGAATGCCGATGCGAATGTCTATGCACTGGTTATTACCGGGCAGGGAGAGAAGTTTTTTTCCGCGGGCGCGGACCTTAATTTGTTCGCCGATGGCGATAAAAAAACCGCCGGTGCCATGGCCACCTGTTTCGGCAGGGCTTTCGAGGGCCTGAGCCACTTCAACGGTGTCAGTATCGCGGCAATCAATGGCTATGCCATGGGCGGTGGGCTCGAATGTGCCATGGCGTGCGACATCCGCATTGCCGAGACGCAGGCGCAGATGGCACTGCCTGAGGCCACAGTGGGACTTCTGCCTTGCGGCGGTGGCACACAGAATCTGGCATGGCTTGTGGGCGAGGGCTGGGCAAAACGCATGATCCTGTGCGGTGAGCGAGTGGATGCCGACACGGCGCTGCGAATCGGCCTGGTTGAGGAAGTCGTTCCCACGGGAACTTGTGTTGAACATGCCCTGGCCATGGCAGCAAAGGTCGGAAAACAGAGTCCAACCAGTGTGACGGCTTGCAAGCAGCTGATTCAGGCTGCCAGGTCAGGCGCGATCACTAATGCCTATGATGTTGAGCGGGATGAGTTTGTGGCGTTGTTTGACAGCGAGGATACTACCGAGGGCGTGCAGGCGTTCCTGTCGAAACGCCCGCCCAGTTGGAAGAACCGTTAGCAGTCAGGCTTAACCTACATGACCAGCCCTGTCCTGTTTGAAGAAATTAAAACCGCGAGCGGTAAGGTGCTTGCTGTGGCAACGCTGAATGTCGAAAAAACACTGAACAGTCTGAGTCTGGCGATGATTGATCTGCTCCGCCCCCGGCTTGAGCAATGGCAGGATGACAACGATGTTGCCCTTGTCCTGTTTCAGGGTGCAGGAGATCGAGCCTTTTGTGCAGGAGGTGATATTCAGGCGTTGTACCACGCCATGGTCGAATCAACAGGTGGACCTGTCAAGTACGCAGAAACCTTCTTTGAACAGGAGTACCGGCTCGATTACCTGATCCACAGCTACAAAAAACCCGTGATGGTCTGGACACAGGGTGCCGTGATGGGTGGAGGTCTCGGTATTATGGGTGGCTGCTCACACAGGATCCTGACCGAAACATCACGGGTAGCGCTGCCGGAGATTACCATCGGATTGTTTCCGGATGCAGGCGCCACTATCTTTCTCAACAAGATGCCATTGCCGATCGCGAAATTCATGAGTCTTACTGGCTGCCAGCTCAATGCCCGTGATGCCCGATTTGTCGGGCTCGCCGACTACCTGATACCCGGAGAGCAAAAACAGGTGGTGCTGGATGCGTTGCTTGCCAGCCCGTGGCAGGACGAGCCAGCACACAATGCGGCGGTACTCAGTGAACTTCTGGCGAGTTTTGACGATATCGCAGACTTTGCCGCGGGTCAGCTACAAGCCCATGCGCAGGAGGTTAGCGATTGTCTGGCGGATTGTGTCGAGCTGGCAGATTTTGATGCGGCCCTGGACAGGCTTGGCGACCGGGATGAATGGCTGGACCGGGGAATTCAGACGTTCCGCACGGGCTGCCCGACAACCGCGCATATTGTGTTGGAACAGTTGTCGCGATCCGCCTCTATGTCCATGGAGGATAAATTTCGGATGGAACTCACCATCGCAGTTCATTGCGCCCGTAACGGCGAATTCACCGAGGGTGTTCGTGCACTGTTGATCGACCGGGACAGGAAGCCTGTGTGGCGATATCCGGAGATGCAGGCGGTACCACGGGATTGGGTTTTGCAGCATTTTGAGGAGATCTGGAGTGAAGGGAATCCGCTCACGGATCTGTAAACTTTTTAGGACGTAAACAGTTTTCCAGGAGAACGAACATGCGAGGAGGTCCAACATGGCGAAAATAGGATTTATCGGTCTTGGTAATATGGGTGGCCCGATGGTGTCCAATCTGCTGAAGGCAGGGCACGAGGTCACTGTTTACGACATCGTCGCTGAACTTCGGGAAAAATGTGCTAACGAGGGTGCTGTGGTGGGCGGCTCGGCCGCGGAAGTCGCCAAGGACGCGCATGTGGTTATTTCGATGCTACCGGCATCAATCCATGTTGAATCACTGTATCTGGGAGATGGCGGTCTGCTGGATAGCCTCGCTTCCGGAGCGCTGGTGGTTGATTGCAGCACGATTTCACCGGCATCATCTCGCAAGGTCAGCGAACAGGCCGCTGCCCTCGGTATTACCGTGCTGGACGCGCCGGTTTCCGGCGGCGTGGGCGGTGCAGTAGCCGGTAGCCTGACGTTCATCGTTGGCGGCAGTGACGAGGGTCTCGAACGCGCGCGACCCTATCTTGAAATCATGGGGAAAAACATTTTTCACGCGGGGGCGGCGGGTGCCGGGCAGGTCGCGAAAATATGCAACAACATGCTGTTGTCCGTACTGATGACCGGGACCGCGGAAGCTTTGCAATTGGGAGTCGACAACGGGCTTGATCCAGCGGTGCTTTCGGAAATTATGCGCAAGAGTTCCGGAGGAAACTGGGCGCTCGAAGTGTACAACCCGTTTCCGGGAGTCATGGAGGGTGTCCCTGCCAGTCGAGACTACGAGGGCGGATTCCTCGTTGACCTCATGATCAAGGACCTGGGCCTGGCGATGGAAGCAGCCCTTGGGCAGGGGGCTGCCACACCAATGGGGTCGTTAGCGAGAAACCTGTACATTGCACATCGTGACAATGGCTATGGTCGAAAGGATTTTTCGAGTATCCAGAAGATATTTAGTGACGATTGAGTATTCTCTCCCCACAGCTTAAGTTACCTGAAAAAAAGCGTCTCGCTATCGCCGCTGAATTCGGCGTTGACGGTGAACGCTGGATTGCGCACTACCCGGCTTTAATCGACAAGTATCGGCGAGCGTGGGGACTTGAGTTCACATCAATGGCCAGCAGCGGATTGCCGATCAATGTGATCTTGTTTGCGCATCGAGGCAGTGATCGGGTCGTGTTAAAAGTGGGCTGTCCTCATCCCGAACAAAAAACAGAATTGATCGCCCTGCGTACCTACCAGGGCAGGAATTGTGTTCGGGTTCTCGACTGGGATGAGGAGAGCGACGCTTACCTGATGGAGTGTATCCTGCCAGGCGATAAGCTGAGGGAGGTTGACTCGGAACTGGATCGTTCGGCCATCAGGATTTCCCTGATCGGAGACTTGCCGGTACAGATCGATGAACCGATTTCAGGAATACCGGACTATGGCGGCTGGCGAAGTCGCGCCTTCGATGAATTTACCGGAATTGCGGGTACCTACCCCGAACTGCATACCTATATCACCCGGTCGCACCTGCTATTTAAGGAAATTCTGGCCGAGCACGAGGCGAACTATCTGCTGCACGGTGATTTACATCATGAAAACATTCTGCTGGATGAGCATCGCGGCTGGCTCGCCATTGATCCAAAGGGGGTTATCGGTCCGCGACTGATGGAATGTGGTCGCTTCCTGCACAACTTTATCGAGGATGAAATTCCTGATGTTGAGCACCTTGAGGAAGCAAAGGAGTCACAAATTGAAATCGTGTTGCAGCAACGATTGCAGACATTCCATGAGATGCTCGGATTTACGATGCGTGAACTGGCGGCGGCAACCTTTGTGGATCTGGCGTTGTCCTCCTGCTGGACCGTGAACTCACGACAACGTTCGCAGGATGATGCGGGAATTGATGCAGGTGAAGGGCATCCAGGATCTATTGATCTGAAGCGACTTCGGGTGCTGGATCGGATGCTCCGCTGACCGGCTGGCAGGTCAGGGTATCTCCAGCCTCTGAAATGACCCTGATCTCATCCTGATTGTTGGCGTTCAGTACCGCAAGCATCACGGTGTCGTTTGCTCGCCTGGCGACGCTGACGATCTTGCCGAAGGCCGTGCCCTCAGGTGTATGCAGCGTCTCACCCGTGACGAGAGGGCCGCTGCTGACGCCGCGATACAATCTGCGTTTTAAAGCGCCGCGGTACTGAAGCCTGGCGATTATCTCCTGGCCCAGATAGCAGCCTTTGGTGAAATCGATGCCGTCCAGTCGATCAAGATTAAACATTTGCGGCAGGTATTCCCCGCTGGACCCGCCGTCCACCCAGGCAAATCCGTCTTCAATCTCTGCCCCGATCCATTCGCTGGAGGCCCATTCGTTGGCATCCGGGGCTTCTTCATTCAGTGAGGCTGCACTCCAGAGTTCCCGTCGGTTTCCAATAGAGATAACAATGGCTTCCTCAGGTGCGGGTGTGCTGGTGTCAAGGATGCCATAACAGGTGTAGTTATCAGACATGTCTGACATGACGGCCTTGGAAAACACAATATACTTGGACAGGAACGATTGTACGGTCGCGATGAGTTCACGATTGAAACGCAGCAGGATGCCATCGGCGGTACGGTATCCGCGGAAATTGGTGACCATGCGTCCCTGCAGGTTGCAGATTGCACCGAAAGCCAGGTCACCGGTCTTCAGGCGTTCGAGATCGCAGGTGGTATAGCCCTGCAGAAAGGTAATGGCATCCTTACCGTCGACTGACAGGAACCCAAATTGAGTCAGGTGTATGAAAGGCATTAAAGAGTGTTGTCGCTAAAAAGGAATATCATTTTACATGTCGAGCGCGGATCAACGATATAATTTTCTGATTGAGCGGCGTGGCGATTATTCGCAAAAGGATCGGTTTGTGTTTACTGAAATGGAATTGAATCGAATGCGGTGGCGATCTCGCCGGGGCATGCTGGAGCTGGATTTATTACTGCTGCCTTTTTTCGAGGAGGAATTTACACATCTGGATGAGCGTGAACAGGCGACGTTTGTACGGTTGCTGGAACAGGATGACCCGGATTTGCTCCTGTGGTTCAGTTTCAAGGCCTCGCCTGATGATCCGGAACTTGCCAGCCTGGTGAACAAGATTCTCGATCGCGTTCAACCCTGAAATAGTGGCGCAGGTGCCAGGGCAAAGCGAGGAGATGCGGATAAGGTGATCCACGGCCATCGACTCAGACTTGATCTGCAGCCTTCCCGGCTGCTCTGTTGGCTGTTGGCAGGTGTTCACGGACTTGCTGCTTATGCAGTGTCGATATCCAGCCTGTCTGTAGAATTGATGTTCGCCCTGATCTTTGCGCTGTTCACCTCGTTGCTGTTTCATCTGGCCAGGTATGCCGTGCTCGGTGATCCGCGTTCAGTGCGCACCGTACATTTTGATCGAGGCAACTGGTTTCTTGATCTGAATGATTCGACCAGCGTGCCGGTCGAGCTGGAAAATCCGGTGTTTGCGTGCAGTTTTCTGATCGTCCTGAATTTTTCCGGGTCCGTTAAGGTTTATCAAATGGGAGTACCGCATCGAGATCGATTTGCGGTGGCGATTTTGCCGGACAACGTTAATGCGAACCAGATGCGGCACGCCCGTATTTTCATTGGGTTGCGGATGTTTCAGCCGAAGCTGGGCGGTACCAGTATCGTGTCTGACGCGTCGACCAGGAGTTCGGGGTAATCAAGCGTGTAGTGCAATCCGCGACTTTCTTTGCGTCGAATAGCGCTCTGGATAATCAGGTCTGCAACCAGAATCAGATTACGCAATTCCAACAGATCACTGCTGATTCGGTAGTTGCTGTAGTACTCGGTAACCTCCTGCTGTAATAACTGCACTCGTCGTCGGGCTCGCTGCAGGCGTTTGTCGGTGCGAACGATGCCGACATAGTCCCACATAAACCGGCGCAGCTCCTCCCAGTTGTGCGAGATGATCACGTCCTCATCGGAATTCGTTACCTGAGTTTCATCCCACGGCGGGATCAGTGCATCTGCGTTCGATGTACCCTTTTGTTGCTGGATATGTTGTGCCGCGGCGGTAGCGAATACCATGCATTCCAGCAGCGAGTTGCTCGCCATTCGATTTGCACCATGTAATCCGGTAAAGCTCGATTCGCCGATCGCGTAGAGATTGGGAATGTCGGTCAGTCCATTTTTGTCACTGACGATGCCACCGCAGGTGTAATGGGCGGCGGGAACGATTGGTATGGGAGACCGGGTAATATCAATGCCCAGTTCTATACAGCGGTTATAGATATTGGGGAAATGGGAGGTGACAAATTCCGGGTCCTTGTGACTGATATCCAGATACACGCAGTCGCACCCCAGTCGTTTCATTTAATGGTCAAACGCCCCAGCAACGATGTCCCGGGTGGCAACTTATTAACGGTCGTCAAATTTTTTCATGAATGGCGTACCGTCAGGCAAAATCAATTTTGCACCTTCGCCGCGCAATGCTTCCGAAATCAGGAAGGATTTTGTATCAGGATGATAGAGGCAGGTTGGATGGAACTGGTTAAATTCAAGGTTACCCACGCGACATCCGGCCCGCCACGCCATGGCAATACCATCACCCGAGGCGGTGTCCGGATTGCTGGTGTAAAGGTAAACCTTGCTGGCGCCACCGGTGGCGAGAACCACGAAATCTGCACGGAACAGTTCGACCTGCCCGGTAGCAAGATTCAGTGCGTAGGCGCCAAGGCAACTGTTACCGGCCTGGCCAACCTTATCCTGGGTAATCAGATCAACAGCGACATATTTCTGGTAGATGGCAACATTGTTGTGGGTCGAAAGGCGTGCGGCCAGTGTGAGCGCGATCTCACGACCGGTGGCGTCCGCGGCATGGATGACCCGGCGATGACTGTGACCGCCCTCCTTGGTCAGGTGGAACTCGCGGCTGCCATCGGCCTGGGTCTCGGTATCAAAATTGACGCCGAGCTCAACCAGCCAGTTGATCATTGCGGGGCTTTGTTCAACCGTATAGCGGACCACATCGGGATGGCAGAGTCCGGCACCAGCGATCAGCGTATCCTGAATGTGGGAATCCATGCTGTCGTATTCATCCAGGACTGCGGCGACCCCACCCTGGGCGTAGTAGGTTGAACCTTCATTGGGTTCATCCTTGCAAAGCATGGCGACCTTATATTCGGGGCCGAGGTTCAGTGCCAGGGTCATTCCAGCCGCGCCGCTGCCGATGATCAGGACATTGTGGTAATGGGTCTGGGTATTCATGCGCATCTCATATTTCAGGCGTCAAGCGTACCCGAAATGCACGGAGTTTGTCTTTTATCGGCTGGTCTTTGTTATCATAGGCACCAGTAAAATTCTGGAACACCGGAGGCTTGATTTCAGATCGATGAGAACTTCCCGTGCCTTTGGCTGTCATATTCGTGGAGTAATCCGGCTATTTATCCGAACAACAAAAATTTTGGTGACAACGGGAGTTGCCGGTGAAGTCCCAGGTAAGCGCAGACCAGCAGTTGGTAGAGCGGGTGCAGCGTGGTGATAAGCGAGCGTTCGACCTGCTGGTACTGAAATATCAGCACAAAATAGTAGGCCTGGTCAGCCGGTATCTGCGCGATCAGGACGAGGTGCAGGATGTCACGCAAGAGGCATTTATCAAGGCTTACAGGGCTTTGCCCAGGTTTCGCGGTGATAGTCAGTTTTATACCTGGTTGTATCGAATAGCGATCAATACCGCCAAGAATTATCTCGTGTCCCGGGCGAGAAGACCGCCGGATTCAGATATTGATGCATCGAGTGGGGAATTTCAGGACAATTCTGCTGTCTTAAGAGATATTAAAAACCCGGAGAATGAACTTGCGACCAGTCAACTCGAAGCAGTGATCTACCAGGCGATTGATGATCTGCCGGATGAGTTGAAGGTCGCTGTGACGCTGAGAGAATTTGAGGGTCTCAGCTATGAGGAAATTGCAGAAGTCATGGAATGTCCTGTTGGCACAGTAAGATCGCGTATTTTCAGGGCGCGCGAAGCGATTGAGAAGAAGATAGCAGAGCTTGGATAAACAAACGGAGCTCGTTCAGGTAAAGTTCGGAAGGCACTTTTGATCAGGCATGAGGGAACGTAGTGACAGAACAGGGTAAGGAATTATTGTCCATTTTGATGGACGACGAGGCCAGTGAGATAGAAGTCCATCGATTACTGCGAGCGATGCCTGATGACGTACATTTCAAGCAGACCTGGGTGCGATATCAGGAGACCCGGCGGGTGATCAGACGGCAAACCCCAAAGAGCGCAGTCACTCTCGGGCCGGATCAACATCTCGATCTGTTCCAGCGGATCAGTCTCGCCATTGATGCGGATGAGGCCTATGCCGAATCCGGGGCGGCCAGATCACGACCGTTGAGCAGCTGGTACAAACCAATGGCAGTAGCCGCCTCGCTTGTGGTCGCGATATTTGCTGGCCAGGCTGTCTATTTTAATCTGACACCCGATCAGGTCGATGTGGCCACTCAGTCCCAGGTGGTATCACCACAGGCATCGATAACGCCGCAATTGGTCACTTCCTCAAACAGTGATGAAGCTGTCAATGATGATCTGGAACTTAAGGAGCTGGATGACGAACGACAGCAGCAGCTGCGCGCTTATCTTAACCAGCACGGACAAATGGCGCGAATGAAGCAGCAGCAGCTTGTGACTTACCCGACCCCCGCGACGAAGAAGTAACAGGACTCCCATGAACGCGATACGGTTATTCTGCCTGCTCAGTGTGACGGCCTGGATACCGGTCACGTTTGCCATGCCGGATAAGCTTTCGGGCGATGTGACGGCAGCAGATTGGCTGTCACGGATGGCAACAGCATTGCGTGAACAAAGCTATCAGGGCATCTTTACTTATATGCGTGGCGGGCAGTTCGAGAGCATGCATATCGCGCATAAATTTGAAGATGGTCAGGAAATTGAACGGATGTTCCAGCTCAACGGTGAGACGCTGGAAATCCTGCGCAAAGGCGACGAGGTTGTCTGTCGCCATGAAGATTCCGGCCACGTGGATCTGCAACACCATGTGCCAATGGGCCCTTTCAGTAACGCCTTCAATGAGAGTCTTTCGGCCTATCAGGATCTTTACCGGTTTTCCCTGCATGGCGAAGGCCGTATTGCCGGGCGAACCGCGGTCAAGCTGGCCATTTCCCCCAGCAATGATGACCGATATGGTTATCGCTTGTGGCTGGATAAGGAAACCGGATTGTTACTCCAGTCTCATATGATTGATGTGGACAAGAAACGGGTTCGCGAGATTTTCCAGTTTTCCAGTATTGAGATTGGTGAGGATGTCGAGTCCGCCGAGTTGGTATCGTCCCTCGGTGAATCGTCTGTACAGCATCGACTGGCTGGCGAGGTACTGGGCATGCCACCCGGTGATGCGGTGAAGCCGCTATGGCGGGTCGCCTGGTTGCCGAACGGATTTCAGCCGGTTGAAGTTACGGGTTCGAACCGGCTGCATTTTACAGACGGAATCGCCACATTTTCAGTGTTCATCGACCGGGGTAGTAGTGCTGAATTACCAGATCTGGCAACCCAGGTAGGTGGTACCGTGGTCATTTCCCGGCATTTAAACGGGGGAAATATCACGGTCGTCGGTGAGGTGCCCATCAGAACCGCCCGGAAGGTTGCAGAATCCGTTGAGCCGGTAATTTATTAGCGTGCCAGTTTTTTCGTGTTAACGATCTCTGCGAGCCCACGTTCGACGACTGAAGCTTTTCCAGAAGCTTCTGCACATCCCGCTACAAAGATTTCGGTTGCGAGGCAGGGTTGTACTGGCTGTGGATCTGGTTGTGCTCGCTCAACCGTTAATGAACTCATTGTCCCAGGTACTTTCAAGGGGCAGATCGAGTTGTCGATTTCCCTTTCCGAGCAATTGCGGGTCCTGGTGAATTCGCTGCTGCTACCGCTGTTCGGATTTATCATCGGCACGGGATTCACGCACTTTACCGGTGCAACTGAATGGATAGTAGTCTCTGGCGGTATGCTTGGATTGGTGATCGGTTTGTGGAGCTGCCGCACGAAGAATTGGAACACTATAGAAATGAATGAGGTCAGTATCCATGAACAGCTTTATTAAGGTGCGCACTATCCTGGCACTCACACTTGGCCTGCTTGTTTTGTCCATGGGTGCGCGAGCAGATCTGCCGGTATTCACCGAGCTCGTGAAACGTGCTGCGCCAGCGGTCGTCAACATTAGCGCTACACGCAAGTCTCCCACGGACATGGAGCAATTCGATTCAGAACAGGTACCGGAATTTTTCCGGCGATTTTTCCCGGATATGCCTCGTGGAGGAACTCCGAGACCAGCCGCTGGATCAGGATTCATTATTTCCAGTGACGGTTACATCCTGACGAACAATCACGTGATCGAAGGCGCCAGCCAGATCATGGTTGCCTTAAGTGATCGCAGGGAGCGCGAGGCGAAACTGATCGGCGCAGACCGCTCCTCCGACCTGGCGCTGCTTAAAATTGATGCCACCGACCTGCCTGTGGTCGAGATCGGCAATTCCGAAGCCCTCGAGGTAGGTGAATGGGTCGTGGCGATTGGTTCGCCCTTTGGATTCGAGCATTCTGTCACTGCGGGAATCATCAGCGCCAAGGGCCGGAGTTTACCGGAAGAGCGCGGTAACAATTACGTTCCCTATTTACAAACAGATGTGCCGATCAACCCAGGTAACTCCGGTGGACCACTGTTTGACCTGGCGGGGAAAGTGGTCGGGATAAACTCGCAAATATTTACCCGCTCCGGGGGGTACATGGGCCTGTCTTTCGCCATTCCCATCGATGTTGCTATGGAAGTCGTGGATCAGCTGAAAGAAAAAGGCAGCGTGTCGCGCGGCTGGTTGGGCGTACTCATTCAGCGGGTTGATCGGGACCTGGCAGAGGCTTATGGCCTGGACCGTCCCTCGGGCGCGTTAATCACCCAGATATTTGCTGATAGCCCGGCCGAAGAAGCCGGGCTCAGAGAAGGTGACATCATTCTTGAATTTAACGGCAAAGCTATCGATCTGTCGTCCGACCTGCCGCATATTGTCGGGCGAACTCGTGCTGATACGCAAGCGGATGTCCGGATCGTTCGTGACAGCAAGCGTCAGGTAGTGAAAGTGAAGGTCGGAGCGCTGGAAAACAGCAGCGTTGAACGCCTGGCCTCCGGTAGTGCTGTTCCGGCGGGTAATCGCGTTGGAGTTCAGGTAGTCGATATGAATGATGAGGAGAAGCAGCGCGCTGGTGTTGAAAAAGGTGTCCTGGTTCGCCGGGTCAGCGGTGGACCAGGCCGGGTTGGCGGCATTCGGCAAAATGATGTTATCACCACGCTGGACAGCCAATGGGTGGATAGCAGCCGGCAGTTCGAGGACATGGTGCGGAATTTACCGCCAAATATTGCGATCCCTGTACGAATCGTGCGGGATAAGCGCCCGGAGTTCCTTGTCGTCAAGATTGAGGAATAGCCTCAACTGATGCCCTTGTGGGTTGCATGGTTACCGTAGCGGCGAAGCGTTTATTGCTTTAGACTTCACCGCGTTCGGCACCACGCTCCCCGAAACCACCCGTTTTTTATACCATCGAGCTGTTTAACATCGAGTTACTTGATACCAAGCATTAACATTGAGCCCATTGCACACCGAGCGTTTGAGTGTGCCCATCGCTTGAAACCAACCACCAATCGAGACTAACCACCAAAAGCCGTGCCTTGTGCCTAATCCCCAACATATCAGAAACTTCGCCATCATCGCCCATATCGACCATGGCAAGTCGACCCTGGCTGACCGATTTATCCAGCTGTGTGGCGGATTGACCCAGCGGGAAATGGCAGAGCAGGTGCTGGACTCGATGGATATCGAGCGCGAACGTGGTATCACCATTAAAGCCCAGAGTGTGACCCTCAATTACGAGGCTGACGATGGCCAGACCTACCAGCTGAACATTATTGATACCCCAGGGCACGTCGATTTTGCTTACGAGGTTTCCAGGTCAATGGCGGCATGCGAGGGCGCGATTCTTCTTGTTGACGCGGCCCAGGGTGTCGAGGCGCAGTCAGTTGCCAATTGTTACACTGCTATCGAGCAGGGTCTTGAAGTGCTGCCAGTGTTAAACAAGATTGATTTGCCCCAGGCCGACCCGGACAGGGTTTGCGAGGAAATTGAGGAAATTATCGGTATTGATGCAACCGGGGCACTGCGCGTCTCTGCTAAAAACGGATTGGGTATCAGAGAGTTGCTTGAGGAAATTATTCGGGTAATTCCAGCCCCCGCCGACTACCGGGACGAACAACTGCAGGCATTGATCATTGATTCCTGGTTTGACAACTATCTCGGTGTTGTCTCCCTGGTTCGAGTCGTCAAGGGACAAATTTCAGTCAAGGATAAAATCGTTGTTCACTCGCTCGGCAAGGTGCATCAGGTGGATTCCGTCGGCATCTTTACGCCACGGCGAAAGGAAACCGGACTGCTGCGTTCCGGTGAAGTTGGATTTGTCGTTGCGGGTATCAAGGATGTAAAAGGCGCGCCGGTCGGGGATACCTTAACACTCGCCAGTGCGGAAAAAGTTCCTGCGCTACCCGGATTCGAGAAGGTTAAGCCGCAGGTGTTTGCTGGGATGTTCACGGTGAGTTCGGACGAGTTTGATAATTTCAGGGATGCCCTGGAAAAGTTAACGCTTAACGATGCCGCGCTTGTTTACGAGCCTGAAAGCTCCGATGCGCTGGGCAGTGGTTTTCGCTGTGGATTTCTCGGCATGTTGCATATGGAGATTGTTCAGGAACGGCTTGAGCGTGAATACAACCTTGATTTAATCACCTCCGCGCCAACGGTTGTTTATGAAGTTGTTGGTAAAAATGGTCAGGTGTTCAAGGTAGACAATCCGGCACAATTGCCCGATCCCTCTACGATCGACGAAATGCGGGAACCGATTGTGCAGGCAAATATTCTGGTTCCGTCGGAACATCTGGGCAATGTGATTAACCTGTGTGTCGAGCGACGTGGTGTACAAAAAGACATGCAGTTCGTCGGCAAGCAGGTTTCGGTCACCTATGAGTTGCCGATGAACGAGGTTGTGCTGGATTTTTTCGATCGCCTCAAATCTGTATCACGAGGATATGCGTCTCTGGACTACAGTTTTATCCGATTTCAGGCGGCGCGACTTGCCCGGCTTGATGTACTGATAAATGGGGAGCGGGTTGACGCTCTGGCATTAATCGTGCACGCCGATGATGCCCGGGCCAAGGGTTTTTCGCTAACCAAAAAAATGAAAGAACTGATTCCCCGACAAATGTTTGATGTCGCGATTCAGGCGGCGCTCGGTGGTCAGATTGTGGCTCGCCAGACAGTTAAAGCGTTGCGAAAAAATGTGACGGCTAAATGTTACGGTGGCGATATCACGCGAAAGAAAAAGTTACTGGAAAAGCAAAAAGCGGGTAAAAAACGCATGAAGCAGGTTGGCAGTGTAGAAATTCCGCAGGAAGCATTTTTGGCTGTATTGAAGGTGGATAGATAGTGAGCATCAATTTTCCGTTGATCCTGGTGCTGGGCACAGCTGGTACCGGCATCGTCTGGTTGATCGACCTGATCCTGCTACGGCCAAGACGTTTGCTGGCGGCAGCCGCTATGAGCGAAAAACTTGGGTCCGGTGAGTCAACGGATGAGGTTGTGAATAAGCTCCTCAAGGAGCCGTTGCTGGTTGAATATGCGGTTTCTTTTTTCCCCGTACTGGCCATTGTCCTGGTATTACGTTCATTTCTGTTTGAGCCATTCCAGATCCCGACAGGTTCGATGATCCCCACCCTGGAAGTAGGTGACTTTATCCTGGTTAATAAATATGCCTATGGTGTTCGACTGCCGGTGATTGGAACCAAAATCTTCGAGGTGGATGATCCGAAGAATGGTGAGGTGATGGTGTTCATTCCACCACACGAGGATGAGTACTTTATTAAACGTGTGGTTGGTATTCCCGGCGACAGGGTCAGGTACGAAGACAAGAATATTTACGTGAATGACCAGAAACAGGCGCAGGTGTTCGTCGCCCAGATTCCCCCGGACCGACCCCAATATCTCGTTTACAAGGAGACCCTTGGAGGTCAGGATCATCTGATCCATCGGAATACATTTCGCGATACGCGAACCCAGGAATGGGTGATTCCGGACGGTTACTATTTTATGATGGGCGACAATCGCGACGAAAGCAGCGATAGTCGGTACTGGGGACTTGTCGCGGAAGAGAATATAGTCGGCAAAGCCATTGCTGTGTGGTTACATAAAGAACCGGGATTACGCTTACCGGGTTTTTCGCGAAACAGTTGGATCCATTAGTCAGGAGTTCACAATGAAAGCAATTCTCTTAACCAAAACAGTGCTGCAATCGCCTTCACGTCGTCAGACACTTCGGCACCGACAAGCCGGGATCGGTGTGGCCGCATGGTTATTGATCCTGCTGATGGCGGGTGCGCTGATGTCCATTGCCTCGCAGCTGTTACCGGTATTTATGGATCACAACACCATGTCAGGAATCCTCGATGGTATGGCCGAAGAAACTGGTCTGACGGCGAAACGGGACGTCGATATTCAGAACATGATCATTAAGCGATTCAAAATGAATAATATTCGCGACTTCAGGGTTGATCAACATATCGTCATCAATCGGTCCCGCGAAGGCGTTGAGATCGTCATGGACTATGAGGTACGTATGCCGCTTGTCAAAAATGTGGACATGATCGCCTCGTTCGATAAAAAGGTCGAACTTCGTAACTAACACTTCCCCGAAGGCAGACCTGGCAGCCTATGCCTGCATCACAGTCAACACTTGAAAACAGCCTGGGTTACCAGTTCAAGAATCGGGAATACCTCGGTACCGCCCTGACTCATCGGAGTTACGGGAATGACAATAATGAACGATTTGAATTTTTGGGTGATGCAATTCTGGGGTTTGTCATCGCCGATGCCCTCGTGCATCGATTTCCGACGGCCGCTGAAGGTCAGCTGAGTCGTCTTCGAGCACGTCTGGTTCGCCGGCAGACACTTGCGGAAATGGCCAGGAGCATTTCTCTGGACGAGTATCTGACCATGGGCAGTGGTGAAATGCGCAGTGGTGAAGCCAATAGAGATTCAGTCCTGTCAGATGCACTCGAGGCGATTATTTGTGCGATCTATTACGACAGCGACCTGGACACTGCCCGGCGTTGCGTACTGAAGTGGTTTGACAAATATCTGGACTCATTGTCACTGACAAATTTGCAGAAAGACGCGAAAACACGTTTACAGGAATTTCTGCAGGCACAAAAATCTCCCTTACCCGAATACCGTGTGGTAAACATCAGCGGTAAAGCACCGAAACAAATGTTCAAGGTCGAATGTCATTCTGAACTGCTGGTTTCGGCAGCGAGAGGGGAGGGTCGATCTCGACGAGTCGCTGAACAGGGTGCGGCCGCAGCAGCACTTTCTCAATTGGGCATGTCGGAAGAAGCCACGCATGGCGAATAAAAAGTGCGGCTACGTTGCTATTCTGGGCAGACCGAACGTCGGCAAATCAACCTTGCTGAATCTCATGATGGGTGAAAAAGTCAGTATTACGTCAAGCAAGCCGCAGACAACCCGGCATCAGCTACTCGGGATCAAGACGTCGCCAACCTCGCAAACCCTGTTCGTCGATACCCCGGGGATTCACGGAGACCAGCCTAAAGCGATCAACCGCTATATGAATCGCGCCGCCCGGAGCGTGATTCGCGACGTCGATGTCATCATTTTTGTGGTCGATCGAACGGAGTTCAGCGCTGATGACAGGCTGGTGGCCGAAGCAATTTCATCATCCCGGGCACACCTGATCGTCGCTGTTAACAAGATCGACCTGCTCAGAAATAAGCAGGACCTGTTACCGCAATTAGCGAAAATTCAATCCTTGTTACCGGCGGCGCAAATTGTTCCGGTGTCAGCTGTAAGTGAAGAGAACCTTGAGACACTGACGTCCCTTGTGGAGAGCGTTCTGCCGGAAGGACCCTATTACTTTCCTGAAGACCAAATTACGGATCGAAGTGAGCGGTTTATGGTCGCTGAGATTATCCGCGAAAAATTGATGCGCCAACTGGGTGATGAGGTACCTCATGCGGTGACTATCCAGATTGAACGATTTACCCGCCAGGGAAAGACGATGCACATTGATGCCACCATATTCGTTGAACGGGATGGCCAGAAGGCAATCCTGATTGGTAAACAGGGAGAGAAACTGAAGCGTATCGGGTCTGATGCCCGCGCTGACATCGAGAATCTTCTTGGAACCAGTGTGATGCTAACCACCTGGGTCAAGGTCAAGTCAGGCTGGTCCAATGATGACCGGGCCCTGAAAAGTCTGGGTTATGACGATGCCTGAAAGCGTCACCCACCGTGCGTACATCCTTCATGCGCGCAGGTATCGGGACACCAGTTTGCTGGCGGACATTTTTACTCTCGAAGAAGGCCGGTATTCGGTGGTGATTCGCGGTGCCCGGGGTGGCAAGTCCGGCCGACAAGGCCTGGCGCAACTATTCTCACCGCTTTTAGTATCGGTTTTTGGCCGTGGTGAACTGAAGACTGCCGGTGCAATCGAAGCTGCAAGAGCTGGTTACCGTCTGGCAGGAGAGAATCTGTTGATCGGCATGTACGTCAATGAGTTGCTCTATCGTGTCCTCGGTAAGTATGAAAAGCTGCCGCACCTGTATACCCAGTATGAATTGCTTCTGGAAGAACTGGGTCAGGGCCACTTTGCTCCGATCCAGATAAGACGCTTCGAATTGTCGTTGCTGGCCAGTCTGGGTTATGGCATCACCTTTGATGTGGATGCTGAGAGTGGAGAGCCCATCGATGCCAACGGTCAGTATCATTTTATTGCCGAACAAGGCTTTCAGAGAACCGAGGGAGGTATTAATGAATCCTTTTCAGGTAGGCATCTGATTTCCATTGCCTCCGGAGAGTATGGCGTGGCTTGTGAGCCCTTACTGAAGCATGTTGTCAGGAAATCGCTTCGCCCGTTGCTCGGGGGGAAACCATTGAATTCCCGGGCACTGTTCGAAGGCAGAGCAGGATGATTCTGGGAACTGGCGTTGATCTGGTTGAAACCGCACGATTCATATCCTCGGAGCAGCGCTGGGGTGAAAAATTTGCACGTAAAATACTCAGTGCTTCCGAACTAGACAGATACAACAAGCTTGGCGGCGGACGAGTCCAGTACCTCGCTCGCCAGTTCGCCGCCAAGGAAGCAGTATCGAAAGCGCTTGGAACAGGAATGGGTCACGGTGTGCATTTCACCCAGATTACAGTTGGTCGGCATAAGTCTGGCGCACCTTTTGTGGAATTGTCCGGACGTGCTCAAACGCTGGCTGAGAAAGCAGGGATCTGCCGTTGGCATATTTCAATCAGCGATGAGAAACAATACGGGGTTGCTTTCGCGATTGCGGAGGATTGATCGGGGTTGTTCGGCTCACTTCACGGTTTGTGAATGTCGCTCGGTTTTATGCAGCCCAAATGGATTGGGGTTGTCGTGAAACCAGAATTCCAGCCGGGTTGCCTCGGCGTGCAGTTGATTAAGTGCTGCTTTGAGCAGGTCAGCGGAAGCGCCATCGCCTCCCAATAAGCTGGTAAGTTCACTGATAGCGCTGCTGAGTCGGGGTACACCACAATATTTCGCCATGTCTTCGAGCCTGCTTAAACCGCTTTGCATGGCTTTAAGGTCGGCCTCTGCGTAGTGCTTGTTGAGTTTACGGAACTCCGGCTGGAGACTGGTCATCAAAAGTTGCAATAGTTCGTGTGCAATTTCAGGCCGGTCTTCCGCCTGTCGCAGTGCGCGACTCGCATCGTGGCAAGGGAGTGCTGGTTGTTGTTCCTGGTTTGCTGATGCCTTTGTGGGCTCCTGGGATGTCGTGAAGTGTTGATTCAGGAGGCTGCGCAGTGTTTCCAATCGAATTGGTTTGACAAGTATTTGCGCCATCCCCATCTCGATGCAAGCCTTTTGTTTCTCGTTGGTCATATGCGCAACGAGCCCCACTATTGGCGGTGCGTTTGGTAAGCCAACCAGGTCACGAGCCGCATCCAACGGGTTATGAGGCAGGTCCAGCAGGATGAGATCGGTTGTATCGCGGTTGTAAAGTTCGACTGCATGGTCTGAACTACTGACACTGGTCACATGGCAGTCCAGTTCCTCAAGTTGCAGTTCCAACAGGCGTCGATTGGCTGGATCGTCATCAATGATCATTACGTTCAGATCGGCTCGGAAAGACTTGTGGCGCAGTTCGGTCAACAAGCCGAGCAGCCGTTGCTGATTGATTGGGCTACCCAGGTGGATCCAGTTGTTGCGATGATATAGCGTGGTACTGTTCAGCACAATGACTTTTACGTCAGGATTAAGATAAGGCACGATCGCCTTGAATGCCGGGCTGTCAACATTGTGCACCAGGCAAAATTGAAGTCTGTCTGATTTGAAGTCGACGCCCAGTACCACACCAAGCGCTCGAAGCCGCACAATCAGGCTTTCTCTTGCGATCTCGTCATCGCAGATCACAAGTCCAACCATCCCGGAAAGGGAAGTTTGTAATACAGCATTTTTTGAGATCAGCGGTATGCGCAGTGTGTTTTCGCGAATCTCGTGGTGGTCATCCAGCAGTTGTTTAAGATATGAGTTGTACAGTTCAGGACCGGGACAATCACGGGGACCAAGATGTAGTTCAAGTAAATGGAGTGAGGACTTAATACTGATCAGGTGGCTGGCTGCCTCATCCGTGAGTCCAAGCAGGTATTGCAGAACAAACAGGAAAATGAGTGCGCGATCGCGGTAGTCCAATTCAACTTCGACGGGACAGTCTGCATCGACGAGCACATTAAGTGCGATTCCCTTTTCCTGACAGAGTGGGTCGAGCAGGCCAATGATCTCGTCGCTGAACTGCCAGACGTTAACTTGTTCGGGCCCTGCTCCGAAAGGTTTTTGCAGGGATTGCCTCATCACAAAGTCCAGTAACCTGACAGTGTGAGTTATTTTTTCGACATCCTGCTGCAACGTTGTTGTTTCGTGATTAGCCTTGTTGGTCATGCCCACGAGCACTTTGAGAAGCGATAGCGCGATAAGACGCGTTGCTTCGTCTGCCGTTTTTTGTCGATGAGCCCGGTTTAGGATATCTGAATGCCGGTTCTCACGATCCTGTAGATTTTTCTGGAGATTACCGACACTCACCTCGAATTTATTTTGTTGGCAGACTTGCTGATGCACGACCTGCTCTACCAGGGCATCGATTTGTTCAGCCAGAGATCCCAGGCTCCCGGGCTGGATCGGTGGGCTACCTAGTCGATTTAAAGCGCGCTCTAACGGCGTGATGGACACATGCATGATCCATCGAGCGATCGCGATCGACATCAGGATTACCGCTGACAGGAGCGAGATAAACACATAGCTGGGAGGATCTGGGGTAAGGAAGGCGACGATTGCCAGCACTACGGGAGGTAGTGCAATAAGAAACATCAATTCTGTGGCTATCCTGCTCATTGTCGACAACGTCCTGTTTGTTGTCAGGTCTATAGAACACTGCACATCCTGGCAGTCCGACATTATGTCTGAACGGAATTTCTATAGATGATCCAGATATTATATGAATCTGCCTCGATCTCCTATTATTGGCACCCTAAATTTAATCTCCATCAACGAGTTGTGTATGGCGAAGCAGTATCCGACCATTGAAAAATTTATCGGCAATACGCCTCTGGTGAAACTACAGCGGCTTGGCCTTGAGCGAAACAATACAATTCTGGTGAAGCTTGAAGGGAACAATCCTGCAGGATCTGTCAAAGACAGACCGGCCATGAACATGATTGTTCGCGCGGAAGAACGTGGCGAAATCAAACCGGGTGATACGCTGATTGAAGCGACCAGTGGCAATACAGGTATTGCGCTCGCGATGGCCGCAGCGATCAAGGGTTACCGGATGGTGCTGATTATGCCGGCCCACATGAGTGACGAGCGTAAAAGCGCCATGAGCGCTTATGGTGCGGAGTTACTTATGGTCAGTAAAGACGAAGGTATGGAGGGTGCCCGTGATCTTGCCGAACAGATGCAGAGTGAGGGCAGGGGCAAAGTGCTTGACCAGTTCGCCAACCCCGATAATCCGGAAGCGCACTATCTTGGTACAGCGGTTGAGATTTATAAGGAAACTGGTGGAGAGATCACCCACTTCGTCAGCTCGATGGGCACCACGGGAACAATTATGGGAGCTTCTCGCTATTTTCGTGAAGTGAAGCCCAGCATCAGGATAATTGGATTACAACCCGTGGAAGGATCTGCGATTCCTGGTATCCGGCGCTGGCCTGAAGCCTACCTGCCAAAAATCTATGATCGCAGCATGGTAGATGAAGTAATCGACATTGAACAATCACTGGCCGAAACCACCATGCGTCAACTTGCGCGTGAAGAAGGTATATTTGCCGGCGTCTCGTCCGGCGGTGCCGTTGCAGGAGCACTGCAGGTGAGCAGCGTTGTTGAAGACGCAACAATCGTTGCGATTATCTGTGATCGCGGCGACCGATATTTGTCGACCGGGGTATTTTCCCAGGACTGACAGGCTAACCTGCTGCGGCGTGGGTTTGCTATGATACGAACTCACCCCGTGACAATTCAACGGGCCGTATCAACAGGTTCGGGCGATTGCCGCTTCATGAAAAATAATGATGTATTGCACCTTGATATCGCCACATTGCATGAAGATGGCTATGGTCTGACGAGTGATGGCAGACACGGCGTATTCGGGTCACTACCGGATGAATCGGTTGTTTCCTTCCCGTTCGCGAAGAAGCGACGCAGACTTTATAGTCGCGCGGACACTATTGAAAAGGCTTCCACCGACAGAGTGATAGCACGCTGTGATGCGGCCGGTTACTGCGGAGGCTGCAGCCTTCAGCATATGTCCTCCGGCGCGCAACTGAAATTCAAGCAGGCACAACTGGCGCATGAGTTTGGCATCTACAAACCCGATGCATGGCTACCACCCCTTAGTGGAAACGGTTTTCACTATCGATGTAAGGCTCGCCTTGGCGTGAAGTTTGTGGAAAAGAAAGGCCGAATTCTTGTTGGATTCAGGGAGAAGATGAAACCCTATATCGCAGAACTCACCATCTGCCACGTATTGAAAGAACCTGTTGGTAACCTGCTCAATGCTCTGGCCACGTTGGTGGAATTGTTGTCGAACCCCCGGGTGATTCCACAGATAGAAGTTGCGATTGGGGACACGGGCTGCGCGCTATTGTTCCGGCACATGGAGGAGTTAACTCATGCAGACATTGAAGTGCTGCGACAATTTGGACAGTCTCACGCGCTGGACATATACCTGCAACCAGGCAACCCAGAATCTCTACACAAAATTTTCCCGCTGCTAGGTGAGGACCGTTTGTACTACCAGTTGCCTCGGTTTGACCTGGAGATGGCATTCCATCCTCTTGACTTCACCCAGGTCAATCTGGGGATCAACAGACAAATGGTGAACCTGGCGGTCGAATTGTTGGAGCTTCGCAGCACCGATACGGTTCTGGATGCTTTTTGTGGCATTGGAAATTTCAGCCTGGCCATTGCACGGCGATGTCATCGTGTCGTCGGTTTGGAAGGAACGGCTGCAAGCGTGGCGCGCGCCGCTGAAAACAGCGACCGTAACAAGATAACAAATGCCGGCTTTTCGGTTTTAGACCTTTTTAATCCGGAAAACCTTGCAGATTCGCTTCTTGACATTGACAAAGTTCTTGTAGACCCGCCAAGGACGGGCGCTCTGGAGCTATGCAAAAAACTTGCAACCAGCGCAGTTGAAAGGGTAGTGTACGTTTCCTGCAATCCGAGAACGCTCGCACGAGACGTCCAGATGTTGGTGGAAGCAGGGTTTCACTTGAAAAGATTGGGCATCATCGACATGTTTCCACATACGACGCATGTTGAATCAATTGCACTACTCACCCGTTCATAAGTTACAAATCACAAAACTCAATATATGGTAAAGGTCAAAGAGGAACACCCGCTCTCGATCGACGGAACTGTTGATCTTGAAACCTGGCTTTGCAAACTGGGCGAGCGAAGTGTTGGGCTGAATATCGCCGCCATTCGCAAGGCATGCGAGCTCTCGGAGCAGGCAGAAGAAAAAGCGATCGCAACCAATTCTGTGTGGGCGGCAGGCCACAGCAGTTACCGCATCGGGCTGGAAATGGCAGAAATTATTTGCGAGCTGCGCGTTGGTGAAGCTGGAATCATCGCGGCAATAATCTACCGGGCCGTTCGCGAAAATCAGATTACACTGAATCATGTTCGAAAAAACTTCGGCGAAGAGGTTGCTGGTCTTGTCGAAGGTGTTCTGAAAATGGCGGCCATCAGCAATATTCAGTTTGGCAGCCGCAAACCTGTATTGGGTGAAAAAAACGACCAGTTAGAGCAAGCCAGAAGGATGCTGGTATCGCTGGTTGATGATGTGCGTGTAGCGCTCATCAAGCTGGCTGAACGGACCTGCGCAATACGCGCGATCGCCAAAGGAAATGCAAAAAAGCAGGTTAGCCTGGCACACGAGGTGTTCGAGATATATGCACCCCTGGCGCATCGTCTGGGTATCGGACACCTGAAATGGGAACTGGAAGATTTGTCCCTGCGTTATCTTGAACCGCTGTCCTACAAGCGAATCGCGCAACAGTTGGATGAAAAACGAACCGCACGCCAGGATTACATCGAAGCAGTAATTCATGAACTGGACAAAAAATTAAGACTGGTTGGTATCAAAGTTGAACCTGAAGGGCGTGCAAAACACATCTACAGTATCTGGCGCAAGATGCGCCGCAAGGGTATTTCATTCTCGGAGGTCTACGATGTCAGAGCAGTGCGACTGCTGGTAGATGAGGTCGATGACTGCTACAGGGCCCTCGGAGTTGTGCATAGCTTATGGCGAAACATCCCACACGAATTTGACGACTACATTGCGAATCCGAAGGAGAATGGCTACCAGTCACTGCACACTGCTGTGATCGGCCCGGAAGGCAAAGTGCTCGAGGTGCAGATTCGCACCCGGGAAATGCACAGGGATGCTGAGTTCGGAGTTTGCTCGCACTGGGAGTATAAGGGCCAGGGTGGTACCGAGCGATCCAATGCTTATGAAGAAAGAATTGAGTGGCTCAGGCAAATACTGGAGTGGCAGGGGGAGCTTGAAGACGTACCGGGGCTGGCAACGGAGATATTGACCGACGTAAACCTCGATCGGATCTACATGTTCACGCCGGAAGGACATGTGGTTGACATGCCACCTGGCGCCACCCCGGTCGACTTCGCTTATCGTGTACATACCGAAGTTGGACACACGTGTAGAGGTGCCAAGATCAACGGACGTGTCGTGCCATTGAACACGGTACTTCGCTCCGGTGACCAGGTAGAAATAATCGTTGGTGAGGAGTCAGCACCGAGGCGTGAGTGGTTGCATGAACATCTGGGCTATGTAACGACTGCAAGGGCCAGGGCAAAAATACAAGCCTGGTTTGGCCACCGGGAGAAGAAGAAAAACATCGCTGAAGGTAAGAAAATCATCCTTGATGAACTCTCGCACCTGGGAATCGACAAGTTTGATGTCTCCGAAGTTCTGAGGAAAGTGCAATTTTCAACGGCAGATGAAATGTATTATGCAGTTGCCGTCGGTGAAGTCGATGTCGTCGAACTCGCCGAAGTCGCAGCGGTCCATGCGGATCTGGATGTCCGGTCAGCACAACTGAATCTCGGGCTGCAGGAAGCTGATGCATCGAGGCCCCTGCTTGTATCCGGGCTTGGCGGGCTCGATTACGTTATATCAGGGTGTTGCAATCCATTACCCGGTGATTCCATCGTTGGGGTTATTGATGATGACAATAAAGTGCATGTACACCTGCAGGATTGTCTCCAGGCTTTAAAGGCGGATGTCTATGGACGCATTGTGCGTCTTGATTGGGAACAAGCGCTAAATACCACGTTCCCTGTAACGGTTGATGTGCTTGCTCACGACCGTGCCGGATTGTTGTATGACATCACCGGGATATTAATGCGCCAGGAGACCAATGTATTATCAATCCATACACTGCCTGGTGCACAGTCGAATCAGGTAACCCTGCGAATGCAGATTGAAGTTGATCAGCTTACTCGCTTGCTACGCATCATGGAGATGATCGAGCAGTTGCCCAACGTCATTGCTGCCAGAAGGTCGATTGCCTCCTAGGAGGTCGCATTGACGACAAAACTATTCGATACAGGAGATTAAGACCGTGAAAATGATTCTTTTGGGTGCCCCAGGTGTAGGGAAGGGCACGCAGGCTCAGTTTATAACTGCCAAACTGTCGATTCCCCAGATTTCGACGGGAGATATGCTGAGAGAGGCGATTGCGGCCGAATCGCCGCTTGGTAAGAAAGTGCAATCTGTCATGGAAAGCGGCGCACTCGTGACCGATGAAATTATTATTGATCTTGTCAAAGAGCGAATCCAGGCCCCGGACTGTCGTTCTGGATTTCTATTTGATGGTTTTCCGAGAACAATTGCCCAGGCACAGGCCCTGATTGACCAGGGAATCGAAATTGATTGTGTAGTTGAAATATCAGTTCCCGATGCGGAAATAATTTCCCGGCTGAGTGGCCGACGTACCCATATCGAATCCGGCAGAATCTATCATACTCAGAATAATCCACCCAGGATTGCGGGAAAAGATGATGAAACCGGCGAAGAACTCGTCCAAAGGGAAGATGACAAAGAAGAAACAATCATGGAAAGATTGAATGTTTATCGAGAACAAACAGAACCGTTAGTTAAGTTCTACAAAGAATTGTCATCAAAATCGGGCGGCAAGACCGGTTATCACTCGATAAGCGGACTAGGTGACACTACCGAAATCAAGGACAAAATATTTTCGATACTCGACGAATAAATTTTTTTTATGTAGCAATATCTAGGTGATACAACGAAATTGTTAGAAAAATTCGAAGTCGTGGCAGTAAAACACTGAAATTTTTGCATTTTTCGTAAAAAAAAGGTGTGCAAATAGAATTTTTTTTTCTAAACTTTGCATCGTGTTGATAACTGACAGCGTGATTGTTTTTGAACGTCATAATATGTGACTAACAAAAGTGCCGAGGAGACGTCAGTTAGCAGGGCGAAGTGTTAAAACTTTTCAACGTAAAATAGGAGCGATGAAAGTGGTTGCGAAAAAGAAAAAAGCTGCAAAGAAATCAGTAGCAAAACGTAAGACGGTTGCTAAGAAAAAACCAGCTGCTAAGAAGAAGGCAGTTGCTAAGAAAAAAGTAGCAGCCAAGAAAAGACCAGCTGCTAAGAAAAAGGCGGCTGCAAAGAAAAAAGCAGCTCCCAAGAAAAAGGCTGCCAAGAAAAAAGTAGCTAAGAAGAAAGTAGCTAAGAAAAAGGCAGCGCCCAAGAAAAAAGCTGCTAAGAAAAAGGTAGCCAAGAAAAAAGCAGCGCCCAAGAAAAAAGCTGCCAAGAAAAAGCCAGCTGCCAAGAAAAAAGCTGCTAAGAAAAAGCCAGCAGCTAAGAAGAAGGCCGCTGCGAAGAAAAAGCCTGCTGCCAGAAAAAAGAAGTAGCTCCTAAATAAGAAAGCCCTCGATTGAGGGCTTTCTTTGTTAGAAGCTTTTCCCAGAGGTTTTTTCCCCGGGCTTATTTTCTTCGGAGAAGGTATTCCCGACTACCGCAAGTGCGGTGGGCGATTGCCCATCCCTCACTGAAAATCAGGGACGTAGCTTATATCAGGTAGTCTGGTTCGGGCTTAGCGCTGCAACTGACTGGTAGTGTTGATGTTCTGGAAAGCTTGTTGTTGGCCTGGAAAGCTGATGGCATGATAGTCCCTCGATTTTATCCATCCTTTTACTGATTTTTCCGTTTTCCCCAAATAAAGCTCAATACTATCAATGACTTGTGTTCTGGCGATGAACACAAGCGGTTGTAGTCTCGTTTCGTCCCGGGCGACACAAATTTCATGAGAGCGAATATTTTCATACAGGCGTTCAACCACGTCTCCTGGAAGTCCCGGCATGTCACAGGGCATGACAAAGATGAACTCGGTATTGATGAGTTTCCTGGCACTCCAGATACCCATGAGTGGCCCTGCGTATTCCATTTGCTCATCCATCGAACAGGCGATTCCCAACTCGCGATAGCGCGATTCATTTCGATTGATACTGACGACAAGCTCAGACACCTGAGGTGAGATGATCGAGATCGCATGCTGGACCAACGGTTTGCCGAGATGTTTGACCCAACCTTTGTCCTGACCCTCCATTCGAGAACCACGGCCACCTGCAAGGATTAGAGCGGTTACACCGGAGCGTAACATGTCACGAATATGTCGCAGGTTGTCAGAGGATTCATTGCTATGATGTTACCTATCGTTGAACTCACTTCAAAACAAATTTAATGCACAGACTTGCTGAAATTCTTGGGGCAGATGGCGAGCTTTCGCAGCATTTACCCGGATTTCGCCCACGCGTAGAACAACTCGAACTCGCACAGACAGTTGGAATTGCAATCGCGAGTGGTTCAAACGCGTTGTTGGAAGCAGGAACCGGTACGGGCAAAACTTTCGCTTATCTTTTACCACTGCTGTTGTCCGGACGGAAATGCATTGTATCAACCGGGACCAAGAATCTTCAGGATCAACTCTTCTACAAAGACCTGCCGTTGATCCTGAATCTGATAGGCAAACCCCTGCGTGTCGCATTGTTAAAAGGCAGAGCCAATTATGTATGCCCGCAGAGACTCGATAGCAAGATACGTGAGATGACCAATGGCACTTCACGACAAATGTTATCGCGGCTTGTAGAAGTTCGGCAATGGTCGACGGGGACTCGTACTGGTGATCTGACTGAGCTGTCAGATTTTCATGATGACGCAAGCCTTGTTTCCATGGTTACAAGTTCAAGGGACAACTGCCTGGGGTCCCGCTGTCCGAAATTCGTTGAATGCCCGCTTTATCGCGCTCGCGATAAAGCCAGGGAGGCCGATCTTATCGTTGTGAATCATCACCTGTTGTTTGCAGATCTTGCGCTGCGAGATGATGGACTCACTAGTATCTTACCGGATGTTACAAGCGTCGTGATTGATGAAGCGCACCAGGTGACGGAAGTGGCACGCCAGTTTTTTGGTAGCCGAATTAGCAGTGGTCAGCTTACTGAGCTGGCCAGAGATCTGCGTCAGGAATGCCGCCTTCTGGGTGATGATGATCCGGTGCTGCTTGAACGCACTAAGCTGCTCCAGAAAGCCGTGGATGAGATGTCACAATTCGTCAACAGCAACGCGATTCTGGACTTTTCTGATTGGATTCGAGGTCCTCGGGGTGAGTTCGTCGACCAGATTGACATCGCCCTGGGTCAGCTGAGAACCAGGTTAGATATGGTTGCAGAACGGTCGACCGGACTGCAGCTTGTGGCACACAGGTTAACGAAATTGACTGATCTCTTCACCCTGCTAACCGAACCCTTAGGGGGTGACCAGGCTCACGTTCACTGGCTGCAATTACAAGGCCGAGGTTTTGTAATACACCTGACGCCCGTCAGCATTGCCTCAGAACTTGCCGCACGCTTTGAGAATCCTGCGACCAGTTGGGTGTTCACCTCGGCAACTCTGGCCGTAGCAAACAGCTTCGAGCACATCAAGGGAAGTCTGGGACTCGATGATCTGCTTGAGCGCCAGTTTGAAAGCCCCTTTGACTACCAACAGCAGGTGCTCGCTTATGTTCCGGAAAATCTACCGACGCCCGGTACCGATGAACATACCCGAACGCTTATCGACCGCTTGCGCGGTTTGCTGGAACGAAATCTCGAAATGAATGATCCAGGAAAGTTTTTCATGCTGTTTACCAGTCACAGAGCATTGCGCCTGGCCACCGATCTTCTGTCCGCAGTCCCGGGATTGATGGTGTTCTATCAGGGCCAGTTCTCCAAGTCGGATCTGATTGCCCGCTACCGTCAGTCTTCCGGATCCGTGTTGCTGGCAACTGGCAGTTTCTGGGAAGGAGTCGATCTGCGTGGTGCGGACCTGCGCTGTCTGGTGATCGACAAACTGCCCTTTGCCAGTCCGGACGAACCCCTGCCGCGTGCGTTGATGGCAGCGATAGATGGGGCCGGAGGTAACGGATTTATGGATTATCTACTGCCTCAGGCGATAATCGCCCTTAAACAGGGTTTTGGCCGCCTGATCAGGCAGGAAGCCGACACGGGACTCTTTATTCTTGGAGATCCACGGGTGATGACAAAACCCTATGGCAGGATGGTCATGAGCAGCCTGCCGGACATGGAGTGGAGCACTGATGAACAACGCGTGAGTCAATTTATGGAACATTTAACGATCACCAGGCAGGCATCGTGAATCTGCTGGCAATCGATACATCATTCAATGCAACCGTCCTCGGTATCCAGGTTGGTGAACAGCGCCACATCTTCACCACGCAATCCCCTGGATCGCATAGTCGTGAAATACTACCTAACGTTGACAATCTGCTTGCGCAAGCGGGTCTGCCATTGTCTGACCTCGATGCCATCGTTTTTGGTCGGGGTCCTGGATCTTTCACCGGCTTGCGAATTGCCGTTGGCGTAGTTCAGGGTCTTGGATACGGATTGAAAACACCCGTGATACCTGTTTCTACCCTTGCCTGCCTCGCGGCAGGTGAATTTCGCCGCAGTGGCGCCATGAATATCTATGTTGCGTTGACTGCGAGGAAGGAAGAAGTGTTCCTTGGTGCCTACAATATCGTCAATAAGCTTCCGGTTTTGTACGGATCAGAAGCAGTCCTGGATTGCTCCCTCGCTCCCCGGTTAGGCAGCCCTGCTGACGAATTGAGCTGGGTCGGAATTGGCGAAGGCTGGCAGTTCAGAGAAAAGCTTGAGAAAGCCATCGGAGTAAAAATGGCCGGGATTATGACCGAGCCCGTCATCCAGGCACACGACTTACTCGACATCGGTACGGACAAAATGAACCGGGGGGAGACAATCGATGCGATGAATGCAGAACCCGAATATCTTCGCGAACAGGTTGCCAGTGTTCCAGGCACCAGCGCTCCGAAATGATTATCTGATGGAGTGTTAATGGGTCGTTACCTGCTGCAACAAAGCTTAGCCGGCCTTCGGCTGGTGGATAGTTTCAGTCATCAACATCCGCTGCTGATCGACTTCGGTGATGCAGGGTTCAGTTATCGTCTCAGAAAAGGCGGGGGCAAAGCGGAGCATGTTGCCAGGGCGATTGGTGCGAAAAAAGATCTCAAGGTGCTCGACTGTACTGCCGGACTTGGACGAGATGCGGTTCTGCTGGCATCACTGGGATGTCAGGTAACCATGCTGGAAAGATCAAATGTACTCGCCATGTTACTCCGTGATGCGCTTGAGCGTGCAAGCCACGATCCGGACCTGGCTGGCATCGTCAGTCGGCTGACCCTGCTGCGCGATGACTCGATACGCTACCTGACCCATGGTAACCCACAGTTCGACGCAATACTGATTGACCCGATGTTCCCGTCCCGCAGAAAAACGGCGCAGGTAAAAGGTGAAATGCAATTTTTGCAGCGCTTTATCGGCAAGGACCAGGATGTGTCGCAACTGATCTCGGCCGCACAGGCAACAGGTTGCCGCAGAATAGTCGTCAAGCGTCCATTAGAAAGTGCGTCAACGAATGACTACCCAGCCGGAAAACCATCCCATTCAGTTAAGGGGAAATCGAGCCAGTTTGATGTTTACCTGAGTAGTCTTTGAGCGCTAGGTTTTGTTGCGCAAAGCCCTCTTTGTTCACAGATGGTGGAAGTTCGGAGTTTTTGCCTTTCGCTGTTTGCGTCGCAAACAGCTTTCGGCGACCACGTTTTGCTGCGCAAAGCCGTGGTTTACCTCTTGGCGTAGCCTTCAAGGCGAAGCACCGAAAGAGTAATTGAGACTACAGGCTCAATTGCGACTGAGGGCAACCTGGAAGGTTGCGAGCCAGCGGAGACGACAGGTCCCGTTACCGCTTTTCGGGTTCAAATCACAGATGGTGGGAGTTCGGAGATTTTGCCTTTCGCAGTTTGCGTTGCAAACAGCTATCGGCGACCACGTTTTGCTGCGCAAAGCCGTGTCTTACCTTTCGCAGTTTGCGGTGCAAACAGTCTGCCTGCGACCTCGTTTTTGCTTCGCAAAGCCGCGGTTTGTTCAAGCTCAGAGATCGTGGGATTTTGGAGATTTGCCTTTCGCAGTTTGCGATGCAAACAGCTATCGGCCACCACGTTTTGCTGCGCAAAGCCGTGGTGTAGAAAAGCGGTGGCGGGACCTGTTGGCGTAGCCTTCAAGGTGAAGCACCGAAAGAGTAATTGAGACTACAGGCTCAATTGCGACTGAGGGCAACCTGGAAGGTTGCGAGCCAGCGGAGACGACAGGTCCCGTTACCGCTTTTCGGGTTACAGCTTACAGATCCTCGGAGTTCGGAGTTTTTGCTTTTCGCTGTTGGCGTTGCAAAGCCGTAGTTTGTTCAAGCTCAGAGATCGTGAGGTTTCGGAGATTTTGCCTTTCGCAGTTTGCTTCGCAAACGGCTTTCGGCGACTACGTTTTGCTGCGCAAAGCCGTTGTCCTAAACAGCTTTCGGCGACTACGGCAAAGCCGTAGTCCGCGGTGAAACAGCCTGGAGGATGTTGTACTGCACGTCTGCGTCAAGCGTCGAGGAAGTGAGCTCTATCAAATCCAGAAAGCCCTCTTCTCTCCGGACGATGCTGCCCTCGGTTGAGATGAGCTGTCGGGATTTCAGGCTGCCGATGAAAGTTGCAAAAAGCGAGCGTTCGAAAAACTCCGGGGAGTTAATACCGTAGATTGCAGATAGTTGCTCGGCTACGGCTGCTGCAACGACTTCGAGTTCACGGATCGTTCTTGGTTCGTCAGCCATCAGCAAGGCGGCAACGATCTGGAATCGCTCCAGTGTGGGTTCGATGATTTCACCCAGTTCCTGGAGAGACGCGTAGTAATCACTCGCGGTAGGGGCCGTTGTGATCGTGCCGTTATTCACGGTGATGAGACCAAGCCGTGCGAAGGATTCGATAATTCGGGCGACTTGTTGTTCATCGAATTTGCGCAGGAAAAATTCGGCCTTCAGGAACGGGTAAAGCTTCGCGACATATTCCTCCACTTGTTCCTGGGTACAGGACTGTTTGGATTTCACGAATCTTGCGACCAGTGAAGGCAGGGCGAACATGTGCAGTATGTTATTACCGTAATAGGTAAGTAGAATTGCCAGGTCGGACGATGCGCTGATGGTTACGCCGAATGCGTGCTCTGTGCGCTTCAGGCCGGTGATCGTAATCGCCATTGCCAGAATCTCCGCGGCAGTCAGACTGGTCACAGAGTGATCCTCATCGGCGTCCCTGGCCAGTTGACGTAATACCTCAAGCTGGCTGATCAGGTGTGTTTCCTCGATGGTATGTCGTGGGGTGCTGAGGACTGCAGTCGCCACAAGACCGACCACATTGATTGCTGCGGCGCTGTTGATGCGAGTTGCTAATTCATTCGCCAACCTGACACAGGCTCGAGAAAAATCGGCAGTGTTCGATTGGGTTTGCCACTCTGGCAATTCTTCATCCAGGAATTCTGCCAGCAGCAGTGGCTGCCCGAAGTTTACGGTGACCTCACCGAAGGAATACTTGAACGACCTGAATATCTTGAACAGATCAAAAATGGATTCGGTTTTCTTGTTCTTTCCGGAAAGCTCACCCAGGTAGGTAGTCGATTCAAGCACCCGCTCATAGCCGAAATAGACCGGCATCAAACAGATGGGTCTGGAGGAGTCTTTTTGAAAACTGCGCAGCGTCATACTCAGCATGCCCGTGCGCGGAACCAGTGTCCTGCCGGTTCGACTCCTGCCACCTTCAATGAAATATTCTACCGAGTAGCCTTTGGTAAACATCTGATGCAGATATTCATCGAACACCGCCTTGTATAAGTTATCGCCCTTGAATGAGCGACGCATATAGAAAGCACCTGCTCGGCGGAGCAGTGAACCTATAACCGGCAGGTTCAGGTTTTTACCGGCAGCAATATGCGGCGGCGTCAGGCCATTCTGGTACAACACAAAAGATAACAGCAGATAATCGATGTGGCTGCGATGACAGGGCGTGTAGACAATTTCATGTGACTGGGCGAGGCGCTTCACCCGGTCGATGTTATTAACCTGGATGCCATCGTACAGGTTGTTCCACAACCAGGTGAGTAGTACATGGAAGAACCGGATAACCCGATAGGACTGGTGTGATGCGATTTCCCTGGCGTGCTTTAATGCTTTGGCTTCCACCTTGTGCAGCGGAGCTTTCGTTTTTGACACTTCTTTTGTGATTGCCGTGCGCACATCTTCGCTTTCGATAACATTGTTAATCAGGGTTCGACGGTGGGATAAGTCCGGTCCGATAATCGCTTGCTTCTGACTGTTGAAGTGCACCCTTAGGATACGCAGAAGCTTCCGCCGGTGTTTTTGGCGATCGAGTTCTGACTCGGTTATCGACGAAAGCATTAATGGTTCGCCAAACTGAATGAGAATATGGTTCGGGTGAAATACAACACTCAGTAATTTTTTGAATCGACTGGTGACCGTCCAGTTTTCCGACAGCAGCAGTTTGAACAGCGATTTCTCCTGATCAGGCTGGTGCCCCCAGAATACGGAAACCGGAACTATCTTGATTGTTTTCCCATCGGGTACCACATGGTCAAACAGACGCGACATCCGCGTCGACTGCTGGCGCAGGGTCTTCCTGCCAAAACGACCTTCCGGATGGCCGAGGAAAAATACCGCGCGTCTTTCATTGAGCGTTTCAATTGGCTCGGTGGGCCTCGGCAGTCCCGCATCCTCACAGGCCTTGTCAGTCACCATCATGTCGGCGATTGAACGAAACGGCAGTACATAACAAATCAGGTCGTCTGTTGTCAGCCCCAGTTCAGATGTGCTGCAACCAAGAATGGTTGGTTTGATCCAACTGAACAGCAATCGACGCGAGACATGGAACTGGAAACGTCGAACGGGTTCAATGATTTCCATTGAATAATTCACGCAACTCATCCGTGGGATCGGTACCTTCTATCTCAACTTCGAACACATTGCGGTATTTTCGTTTGGTCTGGGTCGAGATGTCTGTCTTACTGGTCAGCACGGTGGGGCGCAGGAACACCAACAGATTCTGTTTTTCATGTGACTTGGTTTCGCTCCGGAACAGGAATCCCAAACCAGGGATGCTGCCAAGGATAGGCACCTTCGATACGCCTCGGGTTTCCTTGTCCCGGATCAGACCGCCGAGAATGATAACCTCCTGGTCATCAACCAGAATCGTGGTATCAATCGTGCGTTTGTTGGTGATGAGGTCCGCTGCTGCCTCGGTACCGATTGCTGCGAGACTTGAGGTGTCTACTTCTGATACTTCCTGATGAATCTTCAGTCGTACCAGATTGCCCTCATTGATATGCGGGGTTACTTCCAGGGTAAGACCCACATCTTCGCGCTGAATTGTGGTGAAGGGGTTGTTGGCGCCCTGACTTCCGCTTACGGTGGAGCCCGTTCGGAAGGGGACATTCTGACCGACGACGATCTTGGCCTCTTCATTATCCATCGTCGTAATGCTGGGTGTGGACAGCAGATTGACGTTACTGTTGGATGCCAGTGCACTGATGATGAACGCGAAGCTGGTGCCTGTGTTGCTGAATCTGCCACCACCCACCAGCGGGGCTTCACCCAGTGAAATAGGTCCGGGAGTTGCCAGTGCGAGGTTTTGCAGCAGTTGTGCAAGCGTCCCCGAGGGTGCTGTAAACCCGACAGGTGTGGTGCCGCTGGCGGCATCACCGACGAACAGTTCAGATCCAAGCTGACGACTGAAGTCGGTCGTGACTTCCACAATAGCAGCCTCAATCAGCACCTGCAGACGTCTTACGTCCAGCCCTGCGATGATATCTTTCAGGTCCATCATGGTTGATGGGTCTGCTCGAATGACCAGAGCATTCAGTGCTTCATCCGCCTGGATGCTGATATCGACATTCAAGCCGGGTTTGTCTTTAGTGCCCTTGTCCGCGACCAGATTATTCAGGATATCTGCCATTAGTTTTGCATCGGAGTGAGCAAGGCGGACAATCTGGATTCCGCCGGTTCGGTTGGCAGGCACATCCAATTGTTTGATCAGGTCCTGCACTCTCTTTATGGTATCTTTTTCGCCTTTCAGTACCAGAGAATTGGTTCTTTCACTGGCAACGATGGTAATTTTGTTCGGACCCTTCGAGCCTTTACCAATCTGGTCGGGGGCGAGTTCTTCGAGGAGTGCCACCATGTCTTCAACCCAGGATTCTTCAAGATTAACGATGGCAATTTCCAGATCATCGGCCACATCAACCCGCTTGATAATGCTGACCAGTCGATCAATGTTTGAAGCGTGATCACTGATGATCAGAACGTTGGGATTGTCCAGTCCGGCGACATGTCCGTATTGGGGAATAAGCGGACGCAGAATCTTAACCATCTCTGTTGAAGCTGCGTTTCGTATAGAGATGACATGCGTTATCAACTCTTCAGAATCTGGATTGACGTTGAAGTCGTTGGGATTGCTGCTTTGTTTGGCGAGTACCTGCTGCACAATCTTGGTGACATTTCCGGAAGGCACCGCGGCAAAACTGTGCACTCTGAGGACGCTTAAAAAAAGTTCGTAAACCGCGTCGGCATCCATGGGAGTATTGGACACAACGGTGACATTACCTTTTACTCGCGGGTCAACCACAAAACTTCGCCCCGTGATCGTCGATACCTGGGAGATGAACTCGCGAATGTCGGCGTTCTTCATGTTAATTTTCCAATTGTCCTGTGCGAGCAGCGAGGACGAAGTGGAACCAAGCAATACGACCAGAAGGATCAGGCGAACGTAAGCCTTTGCTTTGCAGGTTTGCATCTTGATAAGTGCCTTTGAGAGCGGGTAAGTAAACAACATCATTATCTGGGAAAAATACCTCGAATAGCGAAATTTGGGTGGATCAGGGAATCGGCACGGTCAGGAAGAAACGTCGGTTTCCACGTTTGACTTCAACGCGTACCCGCTGGCTTTGCATCGCCCGGTCAATCGCCTCAGTATCGTTGATCACTTCTGCCACCGGCTGACCATTGACCGACAAAATGACATCACCCGTTTGCAGTCCAGCCTGCATGAGGGTTGTATCGGAGACCGCGCTATCAAGTTTGTAAGCCTTCGTCTCACCTTCAGTGACTTCGCTCATCCCCAGCTCAGCGAGCACCTGGTCAGGATTGGCTTCAATCTTGTCACGATACTCCGACACATAATTCTTCAACGTGGAGCCCGGGGTACTGGGCCGCTGCGTTTTCACGGATTGTTGCCTTTCGGCCAGCCGTTCCCGGACCTGTTGTAGCCTGGTTTTGGTCGGTTCAGATATCTGCTGGGACTCAGGTGTTTCTGATTCCAGTCTGGTCACACCAGAGCCAACGGTATTGTCGGAAAACATCAGTTTTTCCATACGCCCGCCACGACGCAGCAGAATATGGTCTTCAAGTACAGCGGCAAGCACCGCGTTGCCCGGTAGGGTGTCACCGATGTTGAACAACTCTCCTTCCTTGCCATTTCCGGCGACAATGGCGCTGGAGTTTTCCGCCTGCTCTGCTAGAAATACACCCTGAAGCAGAAGGTTAAGCTTTGTTGCCGGAGCATCAGTGGTCGGCACCACGATGTTACGCTGGACCGTGCCGAATAGATTCAGGCTGGCGATGTCGATTTTACTGACAGGTTCTGACACTTTTGGTGCCGCCAGAGGTGACAGACGAGCGGTCACTGCGTCGCCAGTATTCTCCAGGAAAAAGAGTACGCTTCGTGCCAGGATCAGGCCCAGCAAAGCCACTAACAGGAAGTTCGCAAGGGCAGCCAGTCTGCGGCTATGTTGTTGAAATAAATCGAAAAAAAGGTCCAGAGTGATTCTCTTGGTTGCACCTCAACTGGAGGCTTACCTTACAGTATTTTCTCTTCCAGTTGCAGGATAGTTTCGTCGAGACCGAGGTTACCCGGTTGCGGCAAATTTACCAATTGAAAGAGTCTGCCGGTTAGTTCAATTTTCGCCCAACCATCTCTTTGCAAGACAATGCGAATCACCTTTAGTTCCTTGTGAGTAATATCCAGGTTTAACTGATCGTCCTCAAAATAAAGTGTTGCCAGCAGTGCGGGCAGTTCGAACGACTGATAACTCACAGCCGTCGTCAATACGACCTTGCCGCCATTCCAGAGGGCGGATCCGCCGGCAGCGGTGATCCATTTCTGGTCCGTTACGAGGTTTATCTGGCGCAGCTGCAGTTCGCCTGAGAAGTTCAGCCCGTAACGGCGGGCCAGCCGATTCACATAGGTGGCGTCAATGTGTCCATCAAGGTTTTCGATTGAGATTACCTGTTTTTGCCTGGTCACCATCAGGGCCAGTTCATGTCCGGCACCGGTTACGATCGCGTCGATGTGGACGGTACCGCTGAACAGAGGTAAAACTGACAGCGCCGTTGCGATGTGGGAGGCAGGAAGTTCCTGATACTGGATGTCCGCCTCGGCGTTCCAGATTGATCCGTCGAGATTGCCGACGTTTAGACCCGGAACGTCCTCGACGCTAACGAATGACAAGGCGATTGTTGCCGGTGCAAAGATCGCCAGAAAGGTAATGAAGGTAACCAGCGCCGCACACACATACAGGGCGATTTTCATGTGTGCCAGCGTATTTCTGATTCGCCCCCCGCATCAATGCAAAACCAGCGCTCTTCATGTTCCTGCTCTTCGGTGTCCCAGGAACCCATGCTGCAACGTACCTCTCGCTGGAGTGTTTGATAGGCGTCACGTGCGCAATCGATATCGTTGCGCCAGGGAGTCGCAGCTGATTTAAACCACACCGAGGCAAAGCCGCCTTTAACGGCCTCGAAAGTGACCACACAGGGAATCTGGACACTACCGGCGGTCAGGGAAATTTCCTTGCAGTTTGAATCCGTGGAAGCAATATTGCTGCAGTCATCAAAGTACTTGTCGAAAAATGCCAGGAGGGCATCGAGCGCAGGTTGTTTGATGTATACCTCTATATCGGGGAAAGCGTCGGTCATGAGCGAACTAGTTTCTCCAGTATCTGCGAGTAGATCTGAGACAGTTCATTCAAATCCGCGATTGATACGCATTCGTCAATTTTATGAATTGTCTTGTTGCAGGGACCGAGCTCAACCACCTGGGTCCCGGTAGGTGCAATGAACCGTCCATCCGAGGTGCCCCCGGATGTAGAGAGCTCCGTATTCATGCCTGCTCGCTCAGATAGCGTCGTCTGCACAGCTTCTATCAGGGCGCCGTCATGGGTCATAAATGGATTCCCCGAAAGCGACCAGTCAAGCTGGTAATCGAATTTGTAGGCATCCAGCACGGCATGGGTTCTGCTTTTCAGCGAGGCCTCGGTGGATTCCGTCGAAAACCGAAGGTTAAAGACAACTTCCAGTTCGCCAGGGATCACGTTGTTTACACCCATTCCGGCATGAATGTTGGAGATCTGCATCGACGTGGGCGGGAAACGTTCGTTACCTTCATCCCAGGTGACCGCCGCTAAGTCGGCTAGTGCCTGCAGACTCTCGTGAATCGGATTCACGGCGTCGAGCGGGTAGGCAACATGGCCCTGTTGTCCGAGAACCTTGAGAGTTCCGTTCAGTGATCCTCGTCTGCCAATACGGACCACATCGCCGAGGAGCTCTGAACTTGATGGTTCACCGACGATGCACCATTCGATTGCGACTCCGCGGCTGCCGAGCGTCTCCATTACTTTTGCAGTACCGTTTATTGCATCAGCTTCTTCATCGCTGGTGATCAGGAATGCAATGGTCCCTTTGTGTCGGGCGTTTTCTTCAAGAAAGCGTTTCACCGCTGTGAGCATGGCCGCGAGAGAACCTTTCATATCTGCAGCGCCACGACCGTACAACATCCCGTCCTTCAGCGTCGGCTCAAACGGGTCGGTCTGCCAACTGGAT
The DNA here is from genome assembly GCA_021773555.1 of Gammaproteobacteria bacterium. Classification (GTDB taxonomy): domain Bacteria; phylum Pseudomonadota; class Gammaproteobacteria; order Pseudomonadales; family Azotimanducaceae. The sequence goes on along the minus strand of JAJFKA010000012.1, from coordinate 106,388 downwards.
AACGGTCCTGTGGGCACCACGTCAGTATGGCCCGCAAAGGCAAATACCGGCCCGGCCTCAGAGCCCTCGTGAGTTGCCCAGAGGTTGGTCACGTCCGTAAAGACCATCTGCTCGATAGTGAACCCGAGGTCTGCGAGGTAGCGTGCTATGACTTCCTGACAACCCGCATCATGCGGGGAGATGGATTCCCGGCTGATGAGTTCCCGGGCGATTGCCAGGGTTTCTGAATCCGCTATTGATCGATCTGTGTCCACGATGTTTGCTCACAATGATGCCGCGGTCTGACGGGGTCGTTAACCTGACCGCTGTTAGTTATGCTGATGCAATGAATCGTTCAGGGAGATGGCTTTCTTGTTAGTCCTGCACTCCACCTGTCCGGTCTGCGAATTCCGAATAAACAACATATCGGATTGGCCGGACAATTCCCGTGCCTTCGCTTTCTTAACGAACTCCCTGTTTTCGTCCAGCAACTGGACGATGGTGCCTGCGGTAATGTACAAACCGGCCTCGATCGTGCATCTGTCCCCAAGGGAGATTCCACACCCGGCATTTGCACCAATCAGACAGTCCTTGCCAATGCTGACAATAATAGTCCCGCCACCCGACAAGGTGCCCATGGTGGAACCACTGCCACCAAGATCGGTTCCCGAATCAAGCAGTACTCCCTGGGAAACCCTCCCCTCAACCATGTTGGGGCCAATTGTGCCGGCGTTAAAATTGACCAGGCCCTCATGCATGATGGTGGTTCCCTCGCCAAGGTAGGCGCCGAGACGGACCCTTGCTGAGTGCGCAATACGAACGCCCGATGGCACCACATAGTTGGTCATTTTTGGAAACTTGTCGATGCCGGCGACCTCGATAACCCGTCCCTGTTTTCTTGCCTGTAGCTGCAAAGCTGGTAACTCCTGCGGATCTACAGCACCGATATCGGTCCAGGCGACATTGGGCAGTCGGGCGTAAATGTCGGTGAGATTTTGTTCATTCGGAAGCCGGAAGCGATGCGATAGTAAATGCAGTTTCAGGTAAGTTTCCGGCGTGGTCGTCAGGGCATCGTCGGATTCCAGCAAGGTGGCGACGCACGGTTTTTGCGAGCCTATCATCTCTGCCAGTAATTTCTTCTGGTCGATGTCGCTAACCGCATCGCGCAATTGCGCCAGAAGGGCATCATCAAGGTCGATGTCCTGGTTACCGCCCTGATAACCGAGTATCTTTGATATTTCCCTGACAATGGACTCGTCAGGTTTCAGGAGGGGCCGCGGGAAATAAACTTCAAGCCATTCCATATTTGAATTTCGGGTACCGATACCGAAGGCGAGGCTGTACATAGTGATGTCCGATTAGTTTTTTTCGTCGCCCATTATGACGACTTATGGATGCCTGTAGTAGGCGTTATTACAAAGCTGCCCAACTGTCCTTAATTCGCTGCGCAGCCTCCGCACATTCTTCTACCTCGGCCACAAGGGCCAGTCGCACTCTCATCGCACCTGGGTTGATGCCCTCGCTGGTGCGCGAGAGGAAGGAGCCGGGTACCACTTTGACATGCGCAATGGCCATCAGACGGCGAGTAAATTCGGTATCCTCGAATGGCGTTTCCGGCCACAGGTAGAAGCTCGCAGGGGGTTTACGCATGGGCCAGACATCTTTAAGAATCTCGAGCACAACGTCGAATTTTAACCGGTAGGCGCTGCGATTTTCGACAACGTGGTGCTCATCGTTCCAGGCGGCGGCACTGATGAGCTGATTGTGCACCGGCATCGCTGCACCGTGATAAGTGCGATACAACAGAAACTTCGCAACGATACCAGCGTCACCACAGACATAACCGGAACGAAGGCCGGGCAGGTTCGATCGTTTTGACAGGCTGTTGAAGGCGATACAGTTTTTAAAATCATGCCGGCCCATGGCCGCGGCTGCCTCAAGGATTCCAGCCGGTGGATTACGCTCGTCGTCGTATATTTCTGAGTAGCATTCGTCGGACGCTATAACGAAGTTGTGCTCATCGGACAATTTGATCAACGTCTGTAGTTGCTCAATTGACATGATTGAACCACTGGGATTGCCAGGCGTACACAGATAAAGAAGCTGACAGTCTCGCCACTCCTGTTCACTGATGCACGAAAAGTCCGGATTGAAGTCGGTTTCTGCAAGGCAGGGGACATACCGCGGCGAGCTGCCGGCGAGCAGCGCCGCACCTTCGTAGATCTGGTAGAATGGATTGGGCATCAGTGTTAGTGCCGGCCGACTATTATCGATGACTGCCTGTGCGAAGGAGAAAAGCGCTTCGCGAGTTCCACTAACCGGGAGCACCTGGCTTTCAGGATCAATGGACTGTAGCTTGAACCTGCGAGTGACGAATCCGGCGATGGCACTACGCAGTTCCGGAAGGCCGCGGGTTGGGGGATAAGTTGCGAGTCCCCGGGTAACCAGATCAATGTCGGTAGCTGCATTCAGGATGAACTTCGGCGCACGTCCTTTAGGTTCGCCCAAAGACAATGGAATCAGCGACCTGTCCGAGGGAACAGCAACATCCGCAAGCAGCGCAGTGAGACGTTCGAACGGATAAGGGTTTAATTTGTCGAGCCAGGGATTCATACCTACACCGCTATCTTTTCCACCTGATCTAAATGGTCATCAAGTTCATCGCTAATGCGCAATTGCAGGACCTGCTGCGCTGCCGGGTCAGTGATGGGATTGCCTTCACCATTGGTAATGTGGAAAACATCTTCTACCCGTTCTCCAAGGGTAGTAATCCGTGCATTGAGCACGGTGATATCCTGGTCAGCAAATATGTTAGCCAGTACCGAGAGCAAACCGGGTCGGTCGGCGGCGGCTATCTCCAGAATTGAATATTCGTTGCTCGGATCCGTGCGCAGGGAAACTTCTGTTTTGAATTTGAACTGTCTCAGGCTGCGGGGCGCGCGCCGTCGTGAAGGCTGCTGCTTTGATTCGCTTTGCATGTACTTTAGCAGCGTTGAGCGGATACGATCGATGCGGCTGGTCTTTTCCCCGACTGGCTGTCCGTCGGCTTCGAGCACAACGAATGTATAAAAAGACAGATTGCTGGCTGATCCCGGAATTCTGGCGTCAACAATGTTTAACGCCAGCTGGTCCAATGCAGTAGTGATCGATACGAAAAGAGTTCGCGTGATCTCGCGGTGAATAAAAATGTACGTGGCACCTGCGTCTGCACGTCGTCGGCTGACATCGTCGCGAATCGCAATGAGCGGGCCTTGTTCCCCGGTTTGTCTGTGTTGCAGTATGGCTTCCGTGTGCCAGACAATATCATTGACAGAATCCCGAACGAAATAGTCGTCATCCAGCCCCTTCCAGATTGATCGGATGGTTGCTTCTGCAATGGATTTTTCGGTGAGCCGTTCGATTGCCCGATTTTGGGTTTCGGTAATGTAGTGCTCGCGATCCACATGGGTCTCAAGTCCCTGCCGCAAGGTTCGCTTGGTCTCAAGGTAAAGCTGCCTCATCAGTGATGCCCGCCAGCCATTCCAGAGCGTGGGATTGGTCGCGTTGATGTCAGCGACGGTAAGCGCGTAGAGGTAATCAAGACGAACCTGGTCCTGCACGAGCAAGGCAAATTCGTGAATTACCTCCGGGTCCTGTATATCTTTTCGCTGCGCCGTTGTGGACATGACCAGGTGATGCTTGACCAGCCAGCAAACCAGATTGGTATCCCAGGTACCAAGATTGTGGCGTTTGCAAAACGCCTCTGCGACAGCGATACCCAGTTCTGAATGATCGCCCCCCTGGCCCTTGGCGATGTCATGGTACAGACCCGCCACATACAGCAGTTCCACTTTGGGTAATCGATGATGTATATGTGCTGCAACAGGAAACTGCTGTTCCTGATTTTTATAGCGGAACCGTCGCATATTACGCACTACCTGCAAGGTGTGTGCATCGACAGTGTAGGCATGAAATAGATCGAACTGCATTTGTCCAATGACACGCTCGAACTCTGGCAGGTAAGCTCCGAGGATTCCGTAACGCGCCATCCGGCGTAGTTGCGTGAACAAATGATTCGCTGAGTTGAGGAGTTCAAGGAAAAGTCGGGTCGCATCCGCGTTGTGACGGAACTCGTCGTCAATCAGAACCACATGGCGTTTTACCAGCCGAATAGTTTCGGCCCGGACACCTTTGATCGTCTCGCTTGCGCCGAGAATCACAAACATTTCCAGTAACGCGGGCGGGTACTTCAGGAACACCTCATCAGAAGTCGTTTCCAGATAATCATTTCGCGTCCGGAAACGATCATTGATGGGGGCAAGTCTGGCGCGTTCGGACGAACGGACGATGTCCTCATCAAAATGCTGCAGTAGCAATTCGTTGGTGGCGCTGACCTCGTGCGCAGTTCGATAGTAGTCCTGCATGAACTGCTCTACGGCGAGCTGGTCTCCGTCGGTATAGCCGAACATGGCGGCGAGCTGACGCTGGTGCTCAAAGAGCAGTCGATCATCCTCTCTCCCCGCAATCAGATGCAGGCCGAAACGAATCTTCCAGAGAAACTTGCGGCCATCCGTGAGCACCTCTTTCTCCGCCCTGGTGAGGAAAGCGCGATCAACCAGATCCTCAAAATCGACAGATCCGAAATTCCGCCGGGCAATCCACATTACTGTCTGGATGTCGCGTAGTCCTCCGGGAGAGGTCTTTACATTAGGCTCAAGGCTGTACTCTGTATGTTGCGACTTCTGGTGACGTTCTGCCTGTTCTTCTTTCTTCGCATGATAGAAAGCATCCGGCGGCCAGATTCGGTTAGCGCCGGTCGCATCATTCATTTTTTTGCGAAGTGCATCATCGCCACAGATAGTCCGGGACTCCATCATCGCGGTGAGCACGGTCACATCGTTTTTAGCCTGGGATCTGCACTCTTTCAGTGAGCGCACGCTATGGCCGACTTCAAGTCCAATGTCCCAGAGCAGCGTCAGGAATGACTGGATATTCGCTGCATGGTGCTGATAGCTGCTGCGTTGCAGGAGAATCAGCAGGTCAATATCTGAATGAGGATGGAGTTCACGCCGTCCGTAGCCGCCGACCGCGAGTAAAGATATCCGATTCTTTAACCAGCTCCTGCTATTTTCATCCCATGCGAATCGCGCCCAGGCAAGGCGCATAATTTCGTCCATGAATGCAGCTTTGTCGTGAACCAGTCGGTCCGCATCTTCCCCGGCGTCGAATCGTGCCTTGAGGCTTTCCTGGTTCGCGAGGAGCGCCTCTTTAAACAGCGGAATTGGCTGTTTCGTAACAGCCAGTTCAGTTTCCAGATGCTCGATTGCCGCAACGATCATGTCAGTTTGCCCTTTGCGGCAGCGCGATGATTTCTAATCACGAGTTTCTAACCACAGCGAGCAATAGTGTCGTCGCTGCGATGGGTCAGGATTTCGTAACCCGATTCGGTTACCAGAATCGTGTGTTCCCATTGTGCTGTCAGTTTGTGATCCTTCGTCACCACTGTCCAGTCGTCCGGTAGTAATTTCACTGCGGCTCGACCGGCGTTGATCATCGGTTCAATGGTGAACGTCATGCCGGGTTTCAACTCAACACCCGTACCAGCTCTGCCGTAGTGGAGCACCTGTGGCTCGTCGTGGAAAATCGTACCGATACCATGACCACAATACTCGCGAACGACGGAAAAACGATTTTTCTCCGCATGGCTCTGGATAACATGCCCGATATCACCCAGATGACCACCTGGTTTTACGGCGGAAATACCCAGATACAGGCTCTCCTGGCAAATCCTGACCAGTCGTTCAGCCAGCACGTTAGGTTTTCCGACGATAAACGTTTTACTGGTATCTCCGTGGTACCCGTCTTTCAAGAGGGTGACATCAATGTTAATAACATCGCCATTTTTGAGAATCTTGTCATCGGACGGAATGCCATGACAAACCACGTGATTGACAGAAGTACAAATGGATTTTGGGAAGCCCCGGTAATTTAGCGGCGCTGGGATGGCATCCTGTTCGTTCACCGTGAACTCATGGCATATGCGATCGAGCTCTCCGGTACTGATCCCGGGTTGGATATGTGCTTCGATCATTTCGAGCTGCGCACCTGCCAGCGCACCAACGGTTCGCATTTTCTCGATTTCTTCAGGTGTTTTAAGGTTTATGGTCATAACACTATGGTTAAATTCGTGGCTGGCAAGGGATGCCAACTATATCAGAATCTATTCCGGCTAGCGTTTGCCCGCCACCAGGCAGGTGGATAGATGCCTGATTCAGCAGTGTTCAGGCGCCGTTAAAGTTGGATTGGCGGGGCTTTTATGGTATAAAGCGCGGCCTGTCAGCAACGTTGGCAGGAGAAATTAAACGACGTGCCAGTGGTCAACCTTATGGGGCTGATTCACCGGCCAAAAATTCTCACACTTACCGACACATGATTCGGGTGCCAGTTATCTGGTTGGATCATGGGGTAGGTGGAGGCTGAACCCAAACATTGGAGTCAACATGAATAGCGTATCCATGCGTGATCTGCTGGAAGCAGGTGCACACTTCGGTCATCAGACCAGATACTGGAATCCCAAAATGGACGATTACATTTTTGGGGCCAGAAATAATATCCACATCATCAATCTTGAAAAGACCGTACCGGCGCTGAACGAAGCGAGCGAGTACGTTCGTGGCGTTGCGTCGAAACGCAACAAAATCCTGTTTGTTGGCACCAAGCGCAGCGCTGGGAAAGTCGTCAAAGAGGAAGCGACCCGGAGCGGTATGCCTTATGTAGATAAGAGGTGGCTCGGCGGTATGCTCACCAATTACAAGACTATCCGACAGTCAATTCGCCGCTTACGTGAACTAGAGAGCCAGGCTGCCGATGGTACCTTCGAAAAACTGACCAAGAAAGAAGCACTGTCCAGACGACGTGATCTGGAAAAACTTGAGCGCAGCCTTGGTGGTATTAAGGAAATGGGTGGCTTACCTGATGTGATTTTCGTCGTTGACGTAGATCACGAACGAATTGCCATCACTGAAGCGCAGAAGCTGGGCATTCCCGTGGTCGGTATTGTGGACACCAACAGTAATCCCGACGGTGTTGATTTCGTAATTCCTGGTAATGACGATGCGATTCGCTCGATCCGATTGTTTGTCAGCGCAATTGCTGACGCGGCGTTATCCGGGAAGGCAGAATTCGAGGGCGGCGTCAGTGTCGACGACTTTGTTGAAGTAACTGGCGACGAGGCTGCGCTTGAAACGGCAGTGGTTGCAGAGCCAGTTTCAGCGGCAGAACCAGAAGTTGCAGCGGAAGAAGTTCAGGCTGCGCCGGAAGTTGCGGCGGTAGAAACGCAAGCCGCGCCCGCGGTCGAAGATTCAGAGACGCCTGCCGCTTAACTGTAAAAAGTAGACAATTGATTCTTCGATAGCGCCAGCTAACCAGCAGGAAGGCTGGCGGCTATCGATTAATCCAGAATAGAGAAGAGAGAGGATCAGGATGGCTGCAGTATCAGCATCGATGGTAAAAGAACTCCGGGAGCGTACCGGACTTGGCATGATGGATTGCAAGAAGGCGTTGGTGGAATCCGAGGGTGACATGGAACTGGCCATTGAAAACCTGCGCAAATCCAGTGGATTGAAAGCAGCAAAAAAAGCCGGACGCATTGCCAGCGATGGTCTCATCGGAATGAAAATGTCTGCCGACGGAAGTCGCGCTGCCATCGCTGAAGTGAACTGTGAAACGGATTTCGCTGCTCGTGACGAAAACTTTTTGAAGTTCGTGACTACCGTGACTGAAAAAATCCTGGAAACGGGTGAGACTGATATCGATAAATTGCTGGCCGCCGGACTTGAGACCGAGCGGGAAAATCTGGTTCAGGTCATCGGTGAAAACTGCTCAGTTCGCAGAGCCGATCTGTTTGAAGGCAACCTCGCGAGTTACCTGCATACCAACGGCCGAATCGGCGTGCTGGTGGCGATAGACGGTGGCAGCGATGATCTGGGGCGGGATATCGCGATGCATATCGCAGCGACCAGTCCGATCGTGGTATCGCCCGCTGATGCGCCAGCTGATGTGGTTGCCAAAGAGCGGGAAATTTACACCGCCCAGGCCGCAGACAGTGGTAAACCAGCCGAAATAGTGGAAAAGATGGTTGAAGGCCGGGTTCGCAAATACCTTCAGGAAGTCAGTCTGACCGAGCAGCCATTTGTGAAGGATAGTGACACCCGGGTCGGCGCGCTGCTTAAAAAGCAGGGCGCAACGGTATCCCGGTTTGTTCGCTTCGAAGTTGGCGAGGGTATTGACAAGGGTGGTGATGATTTCGCCACAGAAGTCGCCAAACAACTCTCCTGAGCTAAAGTCGCCATTATCGGAATCGAATACTTATGCCACAAAACAAGGGCACGCCAAAGTACAAGCGAATTCTGCTCAAACTGAGTGGTGAAGCGCTGGGTGTCAAAGGCGTTGGTATTGACCCGATGGTGCTCGACCGGACTGCGCTGGAAATTGGACAGCTCGTTGGCATTGGCATAGAAGTGGGTCTTGTTGTGGGTGGGGGTAATCTGTTCCGTGGCGCGGCACTGAATGCGGCGGGTCTGGACCGGGTCACCGGCGACCATATGGGGATGCTGGCAACCGTTATGAATGCCCTGGCCATGCGCGACGCACTTGAGCGAGCTAACATTCACACAGTGGTCATGTCGGCGATTCCCATGAGTGGAGTTGTCGAGCACTACGATCGCAGGTTAGCGATCCGACATCTGGTCGGTGGGGATGTCGTAATATTTTCTGCGGGTACCGGTAATCCGTTTTTTACAACGGATTCGGCCGCTTGTCTGCGTGGTATCGAAATCGATGCGGATGTGGTGCTGAAGGCCACGAAAGTCGATGGTGTTTATTCTGCGGACCCTGAGATTGACCCGACTGCCACGCGCTATGATCGACTTACCTACGATGAAGTGCTGGAAAAACAACTCGGTGTCATGGACCTGACCGCAATCTGCCTGGCGCGTGATCACCAAATGCCGTTGCGAGTCTTCGCCATGGAGAAATCCGGAGCCCTGCGCGATGCTGTTGTCGGCGGTAACGAAGGAACCTTGATCGTAAGCGCATAAAGAATTCAAACCGGGGGATTATGACGTGATTGATGACATCAAAGACGACGCGGCAGAGCGGATGCACAAGACATTGGCCACGCTGGACAGCGCTTTCGCAAAAATCCGTACCGGACGAGCTCACCCCAGTTTGCTCGATGGTGTCATGGTTGACTATTACGGCACGGATACGCCAATCACGCAGGTGGCCAATATCATCGTCGAGGACGGACGTTCACTGCTGATCTCACCCTGGGAAAAACCCTTGATTCCTAAAATTGAGAGAGCGATTCTCAAGTCCGACCTCGGCCTCAATCCGTCCACCAGCGGTGACAACATACGTTTACCAATGCCGCCGCTGACCGAGGAGAACCGCCGCGACCTCGCCCGGGTTGCAAGATCGGAAGCGGAGAATGCGCGCGTCGCGGTACGTAATATTCGTCGTGACGCGAACTCAGTACTAAAGGACTTTCTCAAAGAAAAGGAAATCACTGAGGATGACCTGCGCCGCGGCGAAGATGTGATCCAAAAATTGACCGACGAAACCATCAGGTCGATCGATAAATCTTTGGAAGGTAAAGAAGCTGACTTGATGGAAATTTGAACAGTGATCTTGTCCCACCGGGCGCAGAATCCGGGTACCTTTGATCGCATCCAACGGAGTCTCTAACGTCCCGTGCTTAAGCTTCGTATTATCACCGCCCTGATCATCGCCCCGATTTCAATCGCCTGCGTGTTTTTTCTCCCCCTGTTGGGATTTGCGCTGTTTGTTGGCCTGGTGCTGACGGTCTCTGCATGGGAATGGGCGAACCTTGCCGGATTCGAGGGTCACAGCAAGTTTGTGTACGCGACGCTGATGGCGGTAATACTGGTTGCGGGTTGGTATAGCCCGCCACTGTGGATACTGACACCTGCATTCATCTGGTGGGCCGTGGCCGCGTTGCTGGTGATTCAATACCCGGCGCTTCGCAACCTCTGGCAACACCAGGTTACCTTGTCGCTCCTCGGTATTGTTCTATTGCTTCCCGGCTTTGTCGCGCTGCTTCAACTCAAGCAGAGTGTCGATAGCAACTATCTGATTTTACTGCTGTTTTTCCTCATATGGGGCGCTGATATCGGGGCCTATTTCAGTGGCCGCGCATTGGGTAAAAAGAAACTCGCGCCCAATGTCAGCCCCGGGAAATCCTGGGCGGGATTCTGGGGAGGCATGCTGACAGCGATGTTCATCGCAATGGCTATGTCTTTGTGGCTGGGTAAACCGGATCTTGAAACAACCCGGGGTGTGGTATTTATGTTGGCCTGCCTGCTGGTCGCCGTGGTTTCGGTGGTAGGTGACCTGACTATCAGCATGTTCAAGCGCAATCGCGATGTAAAGGACTCCAGTCAGTTGCTACCCGGTCACGGCGGATTCCTTGATCGTATCGACAGCCTTTTATCGGCAGGTCCGGTGTTCGCGCTGTTCGTCCTGCTTTACGGCTGGGTATAAACATGCAAACCGTCACAATCCTTGGGGCCACGGGTTCAGTCGGCGTAAGCACACTGGATGTGCTCAGGCGGCACCCGCAGCGATTTGCTGTGCACGCCCTGACGGCGAACACAAACTGGCAGCGGCTGGGTGCTCAATGTGAGGAATTCCAACCTAAATTTGCGGTCCTGTGCCAGGCCGAGGCAGCGCAGGCCCTGCAGCGATACCTCTCGGCAGTGGGTAGCGCGACGGAAGTTTTGTGCGGTATGGATGGTTTGTGCAGCGTGGCTGCCGACCCGGAAGTTGATATTGTGATGGCCGCCATCGTTGGCGGCGCTGGTTTACAACCCACGCTCGCAGCGGTTGGTAACGGCCGGAAGGTATTACTCGCCAATAAAGAATCGCTGGTAATGTCCGGGCATCTGTTTATGAGCAGGGTGCAACGCGAAGCAGTGACTTTGCTGCCCATCGACAGTGAACACAATGCGATTTTCCAGTGCCTGGCAAACGGGGCGCAAGGACATGCACAAGGAGTTCGAAAAATCCTGCTCACAGGGTCTGGTGGGCCGTTGCTGCGGGAATCGGTTGCCAGTCTCGCGTCGATCACCCCGGATCAGGCCTGCGCCCATCCAAACTGGGAAATGGGCCGTAAAATTTCTGTTGATTCCGCCAGTATGATGAATAAGGGACTTGAGCTCATCGAGGCCTGCTGGCTGTTTTCGCTGGCGCCGGAGGATGTGGAGGTGGTCATCCATCCTCAGAGCGTGGTCCATTCAATGGTCGAATATATTGACGGCTCGATAATTGCCCAGCTGGGACATCCGGACATGAGAACGCCGATTGCCCACGGTCTGGCGTGGCCCGAAAGGATTGAGTCGGGCGTTACACGCCTTGATTTCAGCAGCCAGGGTGATCTGCGGTTCGAAGCTCCGGATTTAGACCGCTATCCCTGCCTCAGGCTTTGCCAGCAGGTGGCAGGGAAGTCACAGAATTACGCCATCGCGCTGAATGCGGCTAATGAAGTCGCTGTGGCGCAATTTCTCGATGAACTTATTCGCTTTACTGACATCCCAGTTATTATTGAATCTGTTCTTGAACAGACAAGCCCTACAGAAGCACATACAATAGAGACCATCCTCGCGCTGGACGCAGAGGCCCGAAACCGCGCAATTGAAGTAATAGCCAGGATTACCCACTAACCATGATTGAAGTCATTCAAAGCATTCTCGCATTGATTGTCACCCTGTCCATCCTGGTGACTATCCACGAGTTTGGGCATTACTGGGTAGCACGAATGTGCAATGTCCATGTATTGCGATTCAGCGTCGGTTTTGGTCGACCGCTTTACAGCAAGATTGGCCCGGTACCGAAGCATGTTCCTGTCCCTGAAGGCAGCCACGTGCAAACTCGCAGCAATGAACCCATGACGGGGACGGAGTTCGTGATTGCGTTGATCCCGCTGGGCGGGTACGTGAAAATGTTGGATGAGCGTGAAGGTTTTGTCCCGGACGACCAGTTGCATCTCGCTTTTAATCGTAAAACTGTGTGGCAGCGAATTGCCATTGTCGCCGCAGGTCCGATTGCAAATTTTTTGCTGGCCATTGTCGCTTACTGGGTGCTGTTCACCGTTGGGGTCACCGGAGTGGTACCGCTGCTGGGTGAGATAGATCCGGATTCTCGTGCCGGACAGGCGGGAATCAAGGCTGGTCAGGAAATCGTGGCTGTTGACGGTGAGCCGACGGAAACCTGGTCAGAAGTGAACCTCAGACTGTTCGAGCGAATTGGTGAAACCGGAAACATCATGCTGACGCTGCGAGAACCGGGCAGCTACGATGCCAGGACCGAGGTCGCGATTCCGGTCGAGGACTGGATGTCAGGCGAAGAGGAGCCTTACCCTGTGGGTGAACTGGGGCTGGCTCTGAAGTATCCCGAGATTCCCGCGCGCATCGGCAGCGTGCTCGCCGATGGCCGAGCCCAGGCTGCAGGATTTAAAGCTGGTGACGAGGTTATTGCCGCCGATGGGGAGAAAATTGTTGACTGGGTCGACTGGGTTGGATTTATCAAGCAGCGACCCGAGGTGAGTTTCAGCGTCGAATTGATCCGGGAAGGTAATCCCCTGTCACTGGTGCTGACACCGGCACGTATTGAACGTGATGGGGAGATGATCGGTTATATCGGTGCCGCTCGTGAAGCCATTGAGTTACCACCGGAAATGCAGCGTGAAGTGAGCTACCCGTTCTATACCGCCTGGATCCCGGCTCTCGCGAAAACCTGGGATGTGACCTTGTTCACGCTGACCTCGATCAAGAAAATGATCGTCGGGGCGATTTCTCCAAAGAACCTGAGTGGTCCGATCACAATCGCAAAGGTGGCCAATGCCACAGCCCAATCGGGCATTGCGAGTTTTATTGGATTTATCGCATTGCTCAGCATCAGTCTTGGCGTATTGAACCTGCTACCCATTCCGGTCCTGGATGGCGGTCATCTGCTCTACTACTTCCTTGAACTGATCGGAGGCAAACCCGTTCCGGAGAGAATTCAGGTATGGGGATTACAGGTAGGCATGTTCATGATATTTGGTATCATGTTGCTCGCCATCTACAACGATCTAACAAGGTTATAACGTCTCACTTAAGCTGAATATGATCCCACTCTTGTCTCAACTATCACAACGTTTGTGTGTCGGTGCCCTGTTGCTCGCGGTTTCCCTGCCGTCTTTCGGTTTTGTGATCTCAGATGTTCGTGTTGAAGGATTGCAGCGGATATCTGCGGGTACGGTGTTCGGCGCCATTCCATTTAATGTGGGCGACGACGTCAACGATCTCGATCTTCGGCTCATTATTCGTTCGCTGTTCAAGACAGAATCATTCGACGATGTCGAGGTTGGACGAGACGGAAATGTGCTCGTTATCATTGTCAAAGAGCGTCCTTCCATCGAGTCAATCGAGTTTGAAGGTAATAAGGCGATCAAAACAGAAGCACTGCTGGAGGGATTGAACCAGTCCGGACTCGCTGAAGGTCAGATATTCAAGAAGGTCACACTGGAACACATGACCTCTGATCTGGAGCGACAATATGTGAGCCAGGGCCGCTACGACGCAAAGATCAGTACCGAGGTTGAAGATTTACCGCGGAACCGGGTGGCAATCAAGGTTGATGTGAACGAGGGGAATGTGTCCGGGATCCGGCATATCAATATCATCGGCAATACGATTTTCGATGATGAGACACTTCAGGAAATGCTGGAGTTAAAACTACCAAGCCTGTTTTCCTTTTATACAAAAGACGATCAGTACTCCCGGGAAAAGCTCAAAGGTGACCTGGAAAAACTGGAATCCCACTATCTCGACAGGGGATACCTGAATTTTGTAGTTGATTCTACTCAGGTTGCGATCGCACCGAATATGGAAGATGTCTACATCACGATTAATGTGATTGAAGGAGAGCTGTTCAAGGTATCCGAAGTTGATGTTGCGGGAGAATTGCACGATGTCCCCGAGAACTCTATCCGCGCGCTGGTTTTATCCCGGCCCGGCCAGACCTTCTCCCGGGAACTGATGACAGCTTCTGAGGAACGCATTGAGCGGGCGCTGGGAAATGCAGGGTACACGTTCGCCAGTGCCACGGGACAGCCCGTCGTGGATGACGAGGGCAACACCGTTACTATTAAATTCTTCGTTGACGCAGGCCGGCGTGCCTATGTTCGACGCATCAGCTTCAGGGGTAACACCTTGACTCAGGATGAAGTATTACGCCGGGAAATGCGCCAGATGGAAGGAGGATGGGCATCGAACTCAGCAATCGAAGGTTCGAAGGTGCGTCTTGAACGTCTTGGGTATTTCAAAGAGGTCAATGTAGAAACACCAGAGGTAGCAGGAACGGACGATCAGATCGACGTGAACTATAGCGTTGAAGAACAACCCTCCGGATCCATTTCAGCAACACTGGGGTTCTCTCAGGATATCGGATTGATTCTTGGCTTGTCCTATCAGGAGTCGAACGTCTTCGGCTCAGGAAACAGCGTGAATCTGGGTGTCAACAGAAGTAGTTTTCAGACCTCCTACAACTTTTCGTTTTTTGATCCCTATTACACGGTTGATGGCGTGAGTCGGGGCTATTCGGTGTTTTTTAGAAGCAGTGATTTTGATGAACGAAATATCGCAAGATTTTCCACTGATTCTTTCGGCGGCTCCGTCAATTTTGGCTATCCAATCAGTGAGGTTTCAAGAGTCAATTTCAGTGTTGGGTATGAGAATACCAGGATTAAGGAAGGTATTTTTCCGGCACAGGAAATCTCACAGTTTCTGGACGCGGAAGGTAAGAAGTTCAATCTCGTGACCATGTCTGCTGCATATAGCATGTCAGCACTGAACCGAGGATTGTTGCCAACGGCAGGGCGGTCACAAAATCTCTCGTTTGAGATGAGTATTCCAGGCAGTGAACTGGAGTTTTTCCGCCTGAACTACAGCGGCCAGATATTCTTCCCCTTAACGAGACTGTTTACACTACGGCTGAGGACGGACCTTGGCTATGGTGATGCTTACGGTGGAACTGAAAATTTCCCATTCTACAAACACTTCTTTGCTGGCGGCGCCGGGTCAGTTCGAGGTTATGAAAATAACTCCCTTGGACCGCGCACAACTCCCAGCCCGCTTGACCGTTTCGGCGAACCTGACCCGATTGGAGGCAACCTTTTAATCGAGACCAGCGCAGAAATTTTGTTCCCACTACCTTTCGTCAAGGATCAGCGTCAGATCAAGTCTGCTTTGTTCGTTGATGCGGGGAACGTATTCAATACGAATTGTCCGAAAATTTCGACGATTTGTCTTTCCCCACAAGATGGTGAGTTGCGCTACAGCGCTGGGGTATCGATTACCTGGATAACCGGGTTTGCACCTCTGAGCTTTGCTTTTTCTGTGCCGATCAATGAGAAGAAAGGTGATGAGGGCGAGGCGTTCCAGTTTGAATTGGGTCGAACTTTTTAGGGGTTTGCTGATCAAACTACATTGATTGATCGCATCGGATGTGTAAATATCTGCGCCCATCGTGCGGCAGGAAGATTTGCCCTGAAATCTCAACCATTGAAGTTGAATAATTGACGCTCCGGAAAACTCTCCGTAGCTGAAAAAGGGGTAAGGAACAGGCATTTAACCTGGTATCAGGACCAGTTTCTTCCAGAAGGATTTTTTCTGGTTTTTTTAAGAAACAGTGACACCGGAAACGATAATCGAGTATCAAGAATAAATATTCAAACCAGCATCTGAGGAGAAAATTGTGCAAATCAAACAACGTATGGTAGCTATTGTGGCGGTGTGTATGTTCGCTCTCGCATCACCTTTGGCATTTGCTGAAGTCAAGTTAGCTGTCGTCGATGTGCAGCGCGCGATCTTAAGTTCGGAAGAGGCGAAGCGCCTGCTGGCGCAGATTCAGGAAGAATTCAAAGCCGATGAAGATGAGATCCGAAAGATTCAGACAGCGGCAGCGGCGCTGCTGGAGAGGGCACAAAAAGACGCTGAGGTGATGAGTGATACCGAGAAGCGACGGGTTCAGCAGGAAATTGAATCGAAAAATAATGACTTTGTTTACTTGCGTCAGAAGTTGCAAAAAGAAATCAATGCCCGCCAGACGGAGCTGTTTGCCGGGACTGAAGTCAAGGTACAAAAAGCGATTGAGGATCTGGTCCTGGAAAATGATTACGATGTGATTCTGCCGCGCAACGCAGCGCTCTATGCGGGTGATTTGTATGACATCACTCGCAAGGTCACAGAAAAGCTGAACCAGTTAGATAAAAAATCCGCAGGCAGCTAACCTGAATCCTTGAAAATCAGCCTGGGAGAAATATCAGATCGCTTTGGCCTGCAACTGATCGGTGATGCATCTATTCAAATCAGTGGACTCGCTGATTTGACAGATGCCCAGCCCGGCCATCTAACTTTCCTGTTTAACAGTTCCTACAAAAAGCACCTGGCAAAAAGTGCGGCATCAGCTGTGGTATTACACGAGGCCGACAGCGTGGATTGTCCGTTGCCGGTGTTGCTGTCAGATCAGCCGCGACTCGCCTGGGCTAATATCGCTTCACTCTTCGATACGGCCCCACAACCTGACAGATCAATTCAGAAAACGGCAGTCATTGATGGCTCAGCTCGTTTAGGCAAGCACGTCTCGGTGGGTGCGCATGCAGTGGTGTCTGCTGGTGTTGTGCTGGCGGATGGGGTCAGTATCGGTCCGGGTTGTGTGATCGGCAACGATGTCTCAATTGGAGAGAACTCGCGCCTGCACGCCAATGTGAGCATCTATCACGAGGTTCAAATTGGTGAGCGTTGTATTGTTCATTCCGGTGCGGTGCTTGGTGCCGATGGGTTTGGCTATGAGTTTGACGGCAAGCTGAAAAAAATACCGCAGCTCTATAGCGTACACATCGGTAATGACGTTGAGATCGGCGCGGGTACGACGATAGATCGGGGTGCACTAAATCACACATGCATCGCTGATGGGGTTAAACTGGATAATCAGGTGCAGGTGGGGCATGGCACAAACATCGGTGCACACACAGCGATTTCCGGTTGCACGGCGATTGCGGGAAGCACCAGGATTGGCAGCTACTGCCTGATCGGCGGGGCAGTCGGTATTATCGACAACATAGAAATCGTGGACCAGGTAGAGATTACGGCGATGAGCCTGGTGAGTCAGTCGATACTTAAGAAAGGTCGATATTCCTCCGGTACTGGACTGATGCCGGGAAACAGATGGAAGCGTAGTATCGTCGGTTTTCGGAAGTTGGATGAGATGCTTAAGCGGATCCGGTTACTCGAGAAACGCCTTGATGAGGGCTGAAGTGGCCCAGTCATCTAAAAAAAGTCGGCCACGAAAAGCTGGCCAGAAAAACCCTGAAAAATTAGCGTGTAATAGAGACTAGAGATGGTTATGGAAGTAACAGAGATAGTTAAGTACCTGCCACACAGATTTCCATTTCTGCTGGTTGACCGAGTCATCGAGTTTGAGGCTAACAAAAGAATTGTAGCGATCAAGAACGTCTCTGTTAATGAACCGATGTTTACCGGCCACTTTCCGGACACTCCTGTATTTCCTGGAGTCTATATCGTTGAGGCGCTCGCCCAGGCGTCCGGCATACTGGCCTTCAAGAGTCGAAACCGGACGCTCGACGACGGCTATATTTACTATCTGGCCGGGACCGATAAAACCAAATTCAAGCGGTCAGTTATTCCTGGCGATCAATTGCGGCTGGAGGTCGATATAATCAACCTGCGTAATCACTGGATGAAGGTTTCCGGTAAAGCATTTGTTGGGGAAACACTGGTGTGTTCATCGCGATTGACTTGTGCTGAGCAAAAGGTCTCCTGAAGGGGACTGGCTGGGGAAGGCGTGAATATCTCTGAAGATTCGCGACCATCTCCTCTCATAATCGGATTGTTAGCGGGTGAAACCTCCGGTGATAACCTCGGAGCACCGTTAATCCGGGAAATTAAACGTCGCTTTCCTGGTGCCCGATTTGTCGGTGTTGGTGGCCCCGCTATGATCGCGGAGGGCATGGAATCCTGGATTGACATTGATCGACTCTCGGTGAATGGCTTTGTCGATCCGCTGAAGAGACTTCCTGAACTGATTCATACCTTGTTCATGCTAAGGACGCGCATGCTGGCTGAGAAACCGGCATGCTTTGTGGGCGTGGATTTCAACTTTTTTAATCTGCTACTTGAAGGCATGTTAAAAAGGGGGGGGCTAAAAACCGTCCACTATGTTTCACCAACGATCTGGGCATGGCGAGCGGGACGAATCAAGAATATTGCACGCAATGTTGACCTGATGTTAACCCTGTACCCGTTTGAGACCAGGGTCTACGAAGAAAATGGGGTTGGTGTCAGGTTCGTGGGGCACCCGAAAGCACATGAGATTGATCTGTTGTCGGGAATCGAAGATAAACCCCGCGCTCGGCAACGATTTGACCTGGGTGAGGCTGATGAAGTCGTTGCAATTCTGCCAGGCAGTCGAGGAAGTGAGGTTGGATATTCCGGTCCGGACTTCCTTCGCGCAGCTTCCCTGATGCAAGAAATTAAACCTGGCATCAAATTTCTGGTCCCTGCGGCCAACGAACGTCGCAGGATACAAATTGAAAAGCTTGCCAGCAGATTACTGCCTGGACCTGCGCTCCGCGTCATTGAGGGTCACTCCCGGGAAGTGATGACTGCCGCGGATGTGGTTCTCGTTAATAGTGGAACTGCGACGCTCGAAGCGATGTTGCTCAAAAAACCTATGGTGATGTCTTATCGGCTGGGTGGATTGACGTATGCGCTCGTGTCGCGCATGGTTAAAACCCGCTTCTTCGCATTACCCAACATTCTTGCCGGCAGGTTGCTGGTGCCGGAATTTATCCAGGATTCCGCAACCCCGTCGAGCCTGAGTGAAGCGGTGCTCTCCATGTTCGATGAGGCAAAGCAAAGGCAGCTGCGGGCAGAATTCGACATCATCCATCGACTACTCAGGATTGACTCGGAAAGCGAGGCAGCCGACGCAATACTTGACCTTTGCGGTGTGAACGATGTATCTGCGTGAATACTGTGCCGGTGTGGATGAAGTGGGTCGAGGACCCCTGGCAGGTGCGGTGTTTGCCGCTGCAGTGATTCTGAATCCTTTTAAAATGATTGAAGGGCTTCGTGACTCTAAGGTGTTGTCAGCAAAACGCAGAGAGGAACTGGACCGTGTCATTCGTGCTGAGGCGATTTCTTTTAGCCTCGGTCGTGCCGAAGTCGCAGAAATCGATAAAATTAATATCCTGCAAGCCAGCCTGCTGGCCATGCAACGTGCGGTCAGTGGACTTCGACCAGGCGCTGATTTCGTTGTGGTTGACGGCAATCGATCACCGGGATTCGATTGTGATTCAGAATGGCTGATCAAGGGTGACGGTAAATTTGATGCGATCAAGGCGGCGTCGATTATTGCCAAGGTTGCCCGGGACGCGGAAATGGAAGCGTTGGATAAAATCTACCCTTTATATGGACTTGCAAGACACAAGGGTTACCCCACGGCAGCGCATCTTGCAGCACTGAAAGTACATGGTCCCAGTCCGATTCATCGATTGTCATTTTCACCTTGCCGGCGATGACGCCGGTGCGGATCAAAACAAATTGGGTAGCGCAGCCCGCTCCGCGGCGATGCGGTTCTTAACGATATCGCTGTCGAGTGTGTAGGTCAGGTATCGGGCAAGGCCGGGGTAACGGTCCGGGTCGGGCTTGAAATCGCCATACTCGGCCTGGATGAAACACGTGACCACAGCAAAATCAGCGATACTCAGTTCACCCAGCAACAACCCCTCAGCGGGGATGATGGACTCCAGATAATCCAGAACCTGGGGCATGCGGTTTTCCAGAATGTCCTGGATAACCGCTTCGTCCGGTTCTGTCTGCATCATCTTTGGATTCAGGAATCGCTGCACAAAAAGTCCTGCGCAGGCTTCAATCAGCTTTGAATCCGCGAATTCCTCAATCCAGGTAGCCGTTGCTTCGGCCTGCGGATCAGTCGGGAAAATCGGATTGTCTGGAAACACGCGATCCAGGTATCGACAGATCACACTGGTATCCGGGACAAAAAAGCCATCGTGCTCCAGTACAGGTATTTTCCCCAGTGGACTGATAGCCCGGAAGGCGGGGTCCTCAGCACCAGGGAAAACGGGTTCAACATCGTAGTCGACACCCTTGTAGTCAAGCACCAGCAGGACTTTGCGTACGAAGGGTGAAAGCGGCACGCCATGGACTTTAATCATTTGGAATTCTCCCTGAGCTGAAAGAGCCAGTATCCGAAACCCGGGCTGATGTCACAAGTACTGAGTTGGAATAAAGATTATGGGAAAAATGATGACCTGCTGGATTGTGTCGCGCATATCACAACTTTGACCGATGCGCTCGCTAAAGCAGCAGAGCGCGGGCTTCAAGCCTGATGGCCTCAATGTCGGAGAGGGTACCGGCTGCCAGGCGCTCGATGAACTTCTGGCTAAGATTGTTGCGCAAGTGCACGCTCACTCTTGCCCTTACGATTTCTGCGGAGGGTGGTTTCGGAATGTAATCCACGGCGCCCGCTTTTAAGCCCACAGACTCATTGTGTTTGTCGTCCATGGAGGTCACAAAAATGACCGGGATTTTTTGCGTTATCGGATCTGCCTTTAGTCCCAGGCATGCCTCGACTCCGGTCATACCGGGCATCATGTTGTCCAGCAGGATCAGGTCAGGAAGCTGGCTGCGCGCAACTTCGATGGCTTTGCGCCCGTCGGTCGCGATACAGACGTCGTATTCGGGTTTAAGAATACTGGTCATGATGCGCAAAATAGTAGCCTGATCATCAGCCACAAGTATCAGTGGTTTTTCCCTGGGGGCCAAATTCATCTTCCGTTACGTGGTCAGGTACCATAATAAACGAGTGTGCCTGATGTTACGACAGACGTTTATTGAGACGTTTATGGAGACTTCTATCGAGAGAAGGGGCCGCTTGTGCGTTTTTCCTGATGCGGGGTAGAAGGATCGTTATCGGGTGAGACAGTGTCACCCACTGCTATTGAACGCGCATCCCTGGTCAGTGAGTCAATATGAGAGGAGGTTAGTGAGTTTAGAAAATCCAGCAGAGATGAAATTTCGCTTTCGCTAAGTGAGAAAGGCAGCATTCGTTCATCCAGATCGTTGTTTGCAATACCGGCCCGCATATAAAAACGGATAACCTGATCAAGGGTCGATAAGGAACCATCGTGCATATAAGGCGCGGTCAATGCCACATTACGCAGCGTTGGTGTTCTGTACTTCCAGCGGTCCTGAGGCACGTTCGTGAACTCATAGCGACCCAGGTCATTCAAGGACTCCGACTCGAAGGATTGAGTGGTCTCGATGGAGACCGTTTCGCTCAGCGCGACAATCCGGGTGCCGCGGACGGGTGCCTCCATGGACCTTGCGAAACCGATGCCGGTATTGTGAAATTTATCGTCGGTAAACTGAGCCACGCGTTGCCCCAGGGTGTGGCAATTTGCACAACCGTGGCGCAAAAACAGCGTGAATCCTTTTTGGGCGCTTTGTGTCATGGCGTCCGCCTGGTGATCGAAATACCAGCGGTCGAAGGGTGAGTTTGCCGCCACCAGGGTGCGCTCATATGCAGCAAGGGCAATGCCGATATTGGCGGCGGTGATGCCGGTTGCAAAGATTCGGCTAAAAACCTGCTGGTAGTCATCGAGACTCCTGAGCCGGGCAAGCACGGCACCAATCGAAACGTTACCCATTTCCCTTCGACTCAAGAGAGGTGACCAGACCTGATCTTCAAGTGTGAATTCCCGGCCGTCATGAAACAGCACGGTCCTGAACCGAACGTTAAGCAGAGTGGGTGAATTCCGCTTCACGGCACGCCCGTTAATACCCACAGGGGTTGCAAGCTGGTTCTGTGCAAATCCCTGCTCGGGAACATGGCACATCGCGCAGGATAGAGTGCCATTGGCAGACAATCGTCGATCGAGGAACAGCTTCCTGCCGAGAAAGATCAGTTCCTGTGACGGTAAGTCGTATTCGGGAACACCGGACTGCACGGCCGCCAGGGAAGCCGGCGTCCAGAGAATAGTCACCGCTAGCAGGAGTCGGAAAAGTTGCATGCCACCAATCATCATTAACACGAGGTGCTGCTATGATAGGCTGTAACGAAGCCGAACACAGCTTTTCCGATTCAGCTATAGGAGAGACTAATGAAGAAAGTGCTAATCATGATC
Organism: Gammaproteobacteria bacterium; assembly: GCA_021773555.1. Classification (GTDB taxonomy): domain Bacteria; phylum Pseudomonadota; class Gammaproteobacteria; order Pseudomonadales; family Azotimanducaceae. Next base: position 84,139 of record JAJFKA010000012.1, on the reverse strand, counting down.
GCATTGTGCGTTCCCATGGTCGGGTATTCAGATGAGACATGCATGTCGCCGTATATGGCCAAGATAGTTGGACAGGAAGATTTTGTTTATGTCTGGACGCTGGGCGTGGAAGGACTTGGTGATGAGCAGGATAAATTGGTCACGGTTGATGTTAATCCTATGCATGAGGCTTATGGTGAAGTAATCAATAGCCTGTCGGTAGGAGGGCGCAATGAAGCGCATCACTCCGGATTCACAGATGATCGGCGGTATTTGTGGGCGTCGGGGCTTGATACCAGCAGGATATTTATTTTTGACGTGGCCACCGACCCGGCGAAGCCCAGGCTTCACAAGGTCATTGAAAACTTCGTCTCGAAATCCGGTGGTGTCGTTGGTCCTCATACTTCCTACGCTTTGCCCGGAAGAATGATGCTCACAGGATTGTCCAATAACAAAGATCACGGCGGTAAGACTGCGCTGGTTGAATATACCAACGGGGGTGACTATATCGCGACTCACTGGATGCCGTCTGAAGGTGCGCTCAATGGCGCAGTGAAATCAGGCAAATATGCAGATGGTTATGGCTACGACCTTCGAGCGTTTCCCAGGCGCAACGTTATGGTGACTTCTTCGTTTACCGGCTGGAACAATTACATGATGAATCTTGGTGCGATGATGGCCAGCCCGGAAGCCATGGCGCAGTTTGGCAACACTGTGGTGATCTGGGATCTGCACGCCAGGACACCGAAGAAAATCCTGGATGTTCCGGGTGCACCCCTGGAGATCCGTTGTGCCTGGGGAGCGAAAAACAACTATTGCTTTACCACCACTGCGTTGACCTCGGAGATATGGCTCATCTATGAAGATGACAAAACCGAATGGCATGCAAAAAAGGTAGCGGATATTGGCGATGCGTCAAAGATCCCTCTGCCCGTTGATATCAGCATTAGCGCGGATGACAATCTGCTCTGGGTAGATACATGGAATGACGGAACTGTGCGACTGTTTGATATTTCCAACCCGCATGCGCCTGAACAGATTAGTGAAAAGAAAATTGGCGAGCAGCTCAACATGGTTTCCCAGAGCTGGGACGGGAAAAGAGTCTATTTCACTTCATCGCTGTTAGCTAACTGGGACAAGGTTGAATCGAGTGGCGCTGACCTGCAATATTTCAAGCTCTACGATTTCGATGGTGAAAAATTGACCCACAAGCTCACCATAGATTTTGTCGCGCAGAAACTTGGGTATCCTCACCAGATGCGTTTTGGTGCTTATTCGTTGTATGGATTGTCAGCACCGGTCCGAATCACTTCTCGTGCGGGAGCGTCCGATTAAAACGCCATTGCTGCGCCGATGTCATGCCAGTTGTTGCCCGGAGATGGCCACACTGAAATCCGTATTCGATCATACTTCGGTATACGGATTTCGTTTGCGCCTGACGAAAAAACGCAATCATCGTCCGATTTATTTCAAAGTCCCCTAAGTGACTCGATGTGCGGTCTTCGTGCCGCTGCTGATGCTATCTGCCCTGGTTAACGCTGAGCACCACGGCACGGAGCCGGAACGGAAAGCACCGGGCTGGGGTAATCTGGAATTTGTGCTGCCCGAACCAGGCAGTTACGCCCTCCCGGAATTCGGCGTCGCCCGGGATAGTGATGTGGTCACCAGTGAAAACAGACGACTCGGACTGCACAAAATCCTCGCCGGGAAATTCAGCCTGCTGAGCTTCATCTACACCAACTGCTCCGACGTTAATGGCTGTTCACTGGCTACCTATGTGCTGGCCAGAGTCCAGGATCGCATCCTTGCGGATGCAGCGCTCCGGGACTATGTTCGTCTTGTCAGCTATAGTTTTGATCCGCGCAACGATTCCCCGCAAGTGCTTGCTCGTTATGCGGAAAAATTCAGAAAGCCAGGATTCGACTGGACATTTGTCACCGCGGTGGATGATCAGGCACTTACACGGGTGTTGCAGGACTATGATCAGTTTGTGATCAGGGATTATGATGAGCAGGGTAATGAGGCAGGCAGTATTTCGCACTTGTTGCGGGTCTACCTGATTGACCAGCACCAGAAAATACGCAACATCTATTCGGTATCATTTCTTCATCCGGATACGGTGATTAACGATATTCGCACTATTGTTGCCACAAGCAACGCAAAAGGAGACTTATGAGAATTAAACGAATCAAGATCGGGAAACGCATGAGCCAGGCGGTGATCCATGGCAACGTTGTTTCCACCGCGGGACAAGTGGCTCACAACGCTGCCGGAGAAGATGCCGGCGCGCAGACCAGGGATATCCTGGGCGCCATTGATGCGTTGTTGGCGGAGGCAGGAACCGATAAATCCAGACTATTGACAGCGAGCATCTGGCTCGCGGATATGACCGATTTTAAGGCCATGAACGACGTCTGGGATGCCTGGGTAGTGGAAGGTGAGACACCGACCAGAGCCTGTGTTGAATCCCGATTGGCAGCACCTCAGTTCGCTGTGGAAATCGCAGTAACAGCGGCTTTGGATTAGAAGTTAAAGGAACGGAGATAAGCATGTCACTTCAGGATGAGTTGATCATAGAACAGATACAAATTGGACCCATGCAGAATTTTGCATACCTGGTTGGGTGCAAACGAACACGTGAAGTCGCGGTGGTTGATCCAGCCTGGGATATTGACGGACTACTGAACTTTATCAATGAACGCGACTATCAGTTGACTGCAGCGTTGGTGACACATTATCACCCTGATCATTGCGGTGGGTCGTTTGGAAACAATAGCGTGACCGGAGTTGCGGAGTTGCTGGCGACCAATCCCGTGAAAATATACACCCACAAGCTTGAAGCCGAGGGTGTCAAAAAGGTGACCGGCGTCTCGGATTCTGACCTCAAAAAAGTTGAATCAGGTGATAAGCTGAAGATTGGTGATATAGAGATTGAGTTTCTACATACGCCGGGTCATACCCCGGGTTCCCAGTGTTTCAAAGTGAAGAATACTCTCGTGTCAGGGGATACATTGTTTATCGACGGTTGCGGAAGGGTCGATCTTCCCGGATCAAACTCGGAGGATATGTATCACAGCATTCAAAAGCTGGCGGCACTCCCTGACGACACTCTGCTGCTGCCGGGTCACAATTACAGCCAGGTTCCCCAGGCGACCATGGAGGAAACCAAACGGATTAATACCTATTTGCGCATCAATGACCTTGCGACCTGGAAAATGATGATGGGAGGGTAACTCTCAGATTGCGGCGTTACCCGGCGTTCGCGGGAACGGAATCGCGTCACGAATGTTCTCCATGCCGGTAACATAGTTCAGCAGGCGCTCGAAACCGAGTCCAAAACCCGCATGAGGTACTGTGCCATAGCGACGTAAATCCCGGTACCACCAGAGTTCTTCCTTCATTTCGTCATCAGGAATACGTGCATCGAGCACCGACAGGCGTTCTTCACGTTGACTACCACCAATTATTTCTCCGATTCCGGGCGCCAGAACGTCCATGGCGGCGACAGTTTTTTCGTCATCGTTAAGGCGCATGTAGAAAGCCTTGATCTCCACCGGATAGTTCATCAGCACAATCGGTCTGCCCACATGTTTTTCCGTCAGAAATCGCTCGTGTTCCGATTGCAGATCAAGACCCCACTTAACGGGAAACTCAAACTTTTGCTTCGCGTTGCTGAGTATGTCAATTGCCTCTCCGTACTCCATGCGTTCAAACTTGTTATCAATCACGCCGCGAATCCTATTCAATACCTGTTTGTCGATGCGCTGCTCGAAAAACGCCATGTCGTCTTCACACTCATCCATGACTCGCTGTAATACATTGGTCAGGAGGTCCTCTGCGAGATCAGCGTTATCGTGCAGGTCAGCAAACGCAATCTCAGGTTCAACCATCCAGAACTCGGCCAGATGCCGAGACGTATTGGAGTTTTCAGCTCGGAACGTTGGCCCAAAGGTGTAGACCCGACTTAGTGCCAGGCAATAGGCTTCCACATTCAACTGGCCGGAAACCGTGAGAAATGCTTCCTTACCAAAAAAATCCTGACTGAAGTCCAGTCCGTCCCTGGGGAGGTTCGCCAGATCCAGCGAACTCACACGGAAAAGTTCACCGGCACCTTCGCAATCGCTGGCAGTAATAATTGGCGTATTTATCCAGTGGAAACCCTTGTCGAAAAAGTAGTTATGGATGGCATTAGCCAGTGTTGTACGTACCCTTGTGATGGCACCAAAAGTATTGGTCCTCGGGCGGAGGTGGGCGACTGTACGTAAGTATTCAAAAGTGTGTCTTTTCTTTGCGATCGGATAGGTCTCTGGATCGTCAACTTCTCCTACCAGGGTGACGTTTGATGCCTGTATTTCAAGACTTTGTCCTTTTCCGGTTGACTCAACCAGCTCGCCACTGATGATGACTGAACAACCGGTGGTGATGCGCAGCACTTCGGATTCGTAATTTTCGATGGTATTTGCGACGACTGCCTGGATGGCGTCAAAACAGGACCCGTCATGAACAGCCACGAAGGAAATGCCAGCTTTCGAGTCTCTTTTACTGCGCACCCAGCCCTGGACGGTCACCGTCTCACCAACACTGATCTCACCTTTGAGTATGGAATTCACGGAATGTACTGTCATAATCTGGTCCGTTTTGCGAAAGTCGCCATCATAACAAACACCTCAGGCAAAACTGATAAAACACGTTAAACTGTTGTAAGAATTTATTCAGCGCTCCCGGTCTGATGCACGTGGCAGGCCGACAATGGAGAGGGATTGGAGAAAATGATCGGCCATATCCCTCGAGTATTGAAACAGGTCCGAAAATGGAAGATCGGACAACTAAAGCGGGATATGCCATGGAACGCCTTGATGGTTCGGTAACTCAGGCCGGACACGTTTTTGACGATCCCCTGGAAGTCGTGATTGACGGCGTTGACCTTGAACAACGCGTCTTTGCATCGCTGAATGCAACGCTGAAAGACCTGATGCCGCTGCGGACATTACTTATCGGGATAACCTATGCGGTGCTGGCGATTGTCAACCTGGTAGTTGTGCCATCGGAATCGCGCATGGAAGGCGTGTTGCTCGCACTGGCAGTCAGTCTGGTTTTTCTCGGGTTGACGGTCGGCTACCGCTTGATACCAATTGCCAACGCGAGCGCCAATGCACTCTCTTTTGTGGAGATTGTCATATTGCAGGCAGATGGCCTGGCGTTTCTACTGCTCACAAATGACATGATGAACAGTTTTGGTGTTTACGTGTTGATTATCAGTGCGGGTATTTTCCTGACGAATGTCAGGTGGATCTGTGTCTCCGTGACGATGTTGTGCGGCAGCTGGCTTCTGCTGCGCTCGTTGACAACCCTGGAATTTCAGGGTGAGGAATTGCTGATGATGCTCAGCTCGATTATCTCCTGCGCCTTTTTTTACTACATGCGCAGGCGATCGGCTGTTCGGTTGTGTGAAAATCAGATTCGACAGGATATCTACCAGGAGCGATTGGAAAAGGCACTGCGGGACATCGAGACATTAAGTGGCCTGTTACCGATCTGTGCGGGATGTAAGAGTATCCGCGATGAACAGGATAGCTGGAGTCCGATCGAGGATTATGTGAGCAGCCACTCGGCCATCGAATTTACACATTCTTTTTGTCCGGACTGTATGGTGAAATTCTATCCGGACTATGTGGATACGACGACGAGCTGAGCGGACGCAACGCTCGACCTAAAATTCTGCAGGCATCAGATCTGTGAGTATCCGGAACCCGTGGAGTCAATCCCGCGACCTCTGGCATTATCGATCCAGCCGAACTCTTTAAGGATCTCCTGGCTGTAAGTGACCCTCCCATTCACGGTCTCCGGGTCCTCGGTGGCAAGTAACAGCGCCGCCCTGGCCATGATCTCCGGCGGTTCACCGCGCGGGTCGTCCAGTCCCTCAACCAGTTTGTGATAAACCGTTCCTGGAGTTGGCACTACCTGGGACGGCGAGTAGCAGGTAACGGCAATATGATGTTGTGCAACTTCCTGGGCCAGACCCTGAGTCATTCTTTCCAGCGCGGCCTTCGATGCGCCATACATAGTTCCGCCCCGGCCCGGTGCGTCATAGGGACCGCGACCCGGACCAATGGCCGCACCGGAGGACACGTTGACGATTGCACCTGAACGCTGCCTGATCATTAGCGGCAGTACAAACTTTGACAGCATGAATGGGCCATGCACGTTAACTGCGAAGGCGCGCGTCCATCTGTGCACGTCGTAATCAACGACAGGCACGTAATAGTTTAAAGCGGCGTTATTGACCAGCACATCAACATTGCCATATTTGTCGATTGCTGCATCGACGAGGTTTCGGCAGTCTTGCTCAAGAGAGACGTCAGCAGCAACCGCAAGGGCACTGCCACCATTGCCGTTAATCAATGCGACGGTATTGGCGAGGGAGCCCTCCAGCAGATGATCACCCTCATTGACCGTCCGCGCGGCACAAACGACGTTTGCGCCTTCCGCTGCGAAAAGCTCCGCTATTGCCTGCCCGATGCCTCGACTTGCCCCCGTGACAATCGCTGTTTTAGTGTTGAGTTTTCCCATGTTTTTATCCCGCGGCCGCTATCAGATGTGTTTATGACAGATCTTCCAGTAACAGACTCGAAAGTGACTCTTTTAGTTGTTGAACTCGAAAAGGCTTGGCGAGAAAACTGGTGTTCCGGTCATCATCGATGATAGTTGATTCACCGGGATTGTAACCACTGACAATCAGGATCGGCAAGACGTTATCCTCACTCCTGATGTGTTCGCGACATTGCCAGCCATCGAGCCCAGGCATTTTCAGATCGAGTATGACAGCCCGTAGTTCATCCTTATGTTGTTCGTACATTGTCACGCACTGCGTGCCATCCACGGCTTCCAGTGCCTTAAAGCCGAATTGCTCAATCATGTGTCGGGTCAGTGTTCGGATAGATTCTTCATCATCCGCGATCAGGATAGTTTTTCTTTGTACTGTCGGTTCAGTTGATTCCTCGGGTATCGATATGTTGGCCAGTGTTCTGGCGCTTGGAAGTGATACGATAACGGTTGTACCTTCATTGAGTTCGCTGGTGATTTCGAGGATTCCCTCGTGGAAATCGAGAATTCTCTTGACTGCGGCAAGGCCCAGTCCATGACCCTTCGGTTTTGAGGTGTAAAAGGGATCAAATATTTTTCCAAGATCAACAGGCGCGATGCCACAGCCGTGATCCAGGATTTCGAATCGCACGGTCTTTGTTGCGTGGCTGAGGTGTACGTCGATAAGCGCTGGTGCGCTGGAGGCTTCCGCAGCATTCAGGATGATGTTCAGGAATACTTGTTGAAGCTGCCCAGCATCTCCGAGGATCGGCGGTAGTCCGGCCCCGCAGGATAAGCGTATTTCGATACCAGGCAGAATCAGCGTTTTGGCGATTTTGATGGTGGACTCAAGCAGGTCTTGTGGATCCAGCCGGGTTTTCTCGATGACCGGCCTGCCGGCAAAGGATAACAGGTGCCTGGTCAGAAAAGCTGCCCTGCCGGTGGCCTCGATCACGGACTGCAGAGGTTGGTAGGCCTTGTCACCGGGGCGAAGATAGGACAACGCAATATCGGAATAACCACTAATCGCAGTGAGGATATTGTTGAAATCGTGAGCGACGCCACCCGCGACCAGGACCAGGCTCTCGTGAGCCTTTGCTTTGTTTCGAAGCTCATCCGCTTTTTGCATCTGCCAGTGCGCGTAAAAAATCACGATAGGACAGATTGCACAGAGCATGATAATCGAGGTGTGCCATCCCGGAACACTATTAATCATGGCCGAAATGGACATGCCGACGATCAGCGTAACGAAGGAAGAACTGTATAACAGCGTGCTTCTGTTCTGGATACTGATACTCGGGGCCAGGGAGACAACCAGACCCAGCAATAACACCAGATCCCAGTTCTCGGGTGTCAGGAATCCGAAGACAATGAGAGTGAAAAGGTCGAAAAACAGGTCGCGCCAGTTATAAATGGATTTGTCAAAACGGATGCTGATAATCAGCGCCATCGGTGCAAATACGAAGGCGACTAATCCGGCTATCATGAACCGCTTTTCCCCGACTTCAGGCAGCAATAAACATGCAAGTGCGAGGAGGTAATGTCCAGCAACCCTGAATATCAGGAACACTCGGTCGGAGTAGAGGAACTTCTCGAATTTGTTAGCCATGGATCAGGTTGGATACCCTTTTATTAAGGTTCGCCTTCCTGGCATGTGCTTTGCGCTCAGGTCGATTATCAGCGGGAAGCCGGGACCTGTGTATTTCTTATGGCGGGCATGATAGCGCTTTCCACGAGCAGCCTCAAGAAAACAGCTAAACCAGTCACTGTTGGTCAGCTATTGATTCTCTTTTGATATCGACAAACCCGGTCATTTTCGGCGGTAAGTGTAGGTTCAATCTCTGTCAGCATTAGCTTCAGGTGTTCGTATTCCCTGCGTAATCCGGTAATCTGCCTGCTTGATCATACCGACTCAACCAGATGCGCCAGGGTACCCGGGAGGACAGTGATGGCAGAGCAGGAAATTGAATGGCGACAACCAGAAGAAGGCTTCCAGTTCGCGGCGGCAGAGGTCACTGTCAGCGCCGAACACCAGGAGGAAAAACTTGCCGCGTGTGGACTGGATCATTCCCTGTACGCCGGTTGTGTAGATCCGGCTTTTTATATTGGTCTCGGCATTCGTGCAGGCATCAGGAATGGGATTAGCGCCGAGGGTAATGTGAATATGTTGCAGACACTAATCCAACATCGCCCGGTGCTGCTGGGTGAGGTGCTGACCGTGCACGGGGCTATTACGAAAATAACCCAGGTCCCCCGGGGATTAACAGTTGATACTGAGGTCTGGTTTGATGGGGCTGATGGTAAGACTGCCATTTCCGCACCGAGGCGATCCCTGAAGCCGGATCCGACTCGAGGGAGTAAACGAGGCGCGGGAGACAGGCCCGCTGCGGTGATTGAGGATTTATCGAGTTGTGATATCTGTGCCAGTTACGCACTGACGCCTGGGTCCGTAAAACGCTACAGTTCCGAAGGCAACAGCATCCACTACGAAATGGACGCGGCCATCAAAGCAGGATTCCGCGCACCGATCATCGGTGGTGGTATGGGGGTTCATTACATGATTCACGCGCTGTGGGAGCGCTGCCAACCGCGTTCGTTTGACCTGTCGATTTACTTTCGAAGGCCGATCTTCTGGGATGATGAATTTGCGGTGGTGACAGTTCCGGGTACTGAACATGATCGGGCAGTCGGGCTCATCCGCGACGATAAAGTCTTGACGGAAGCACGCATCAACAAGCTTGAGTAACCTTCAGGGTTCTTTTTTATGATATTCGAAGGTGATTTCGCCTTCCAGGTAACCTTCGAGCGGCATGCTCCCAAAGTTAATCGCGCGCCCGTGAACCAATGCTTCGCTGAGCGGCATGTGCTGGTATTTCACGAGGTAGGCCACCCACAGATGTGAGGCACGTTTGGCGCTGTTACAGTGCAGCAATACCGCACCGTCGGCCTGGCGGTAGGCATCGGCGAATGCATCCAGAGTTACTGGTTTAAAAGGGTGATCTTCACCCCCGGATTCGATCTGGACATAGCTGACGCCCAGGTCCTCAAGCAGCTGCTCCTCGTTGATCGGTGTAGATTTCTTATCCTCCATTTCCTCAATTGTGCGGAGATTGATAACCCTGGTCAGGCCCCGCTCTTTCAACTGCTTTAATGCCTCCTCGTTGGTAGGTTGACCAGCGATATACAGATTCCCCGTGATAGCGATGCCACCTCGAAAACCTTTTGTATCTAACATTTCTGGTAAGGGTTGTGCCATCGTGGTTAAAGATAAACCCAGAAGCGCCGTGACGCATAAGAAAAATTTGAGTTGCATGACCGTTCCTCGATGAATAAGTGTCGAATCAACTGCTAATGTTTATCTGACGATTGTACAACAGACGTGACCCGATGGTTGCGCCGAAATACTGTTCAGTCAGGGAAGGTTTCTGACGTAGGCCTCGATTCGCGCGAATGCCTGATCCAGCACTTTAACAGGATGGGTGAGGGACAGGCGAACGAACTGCCGGGTGATTTCCCCAAATCCTTCGCCTGGTAGTACCGAAACGCCCTGCTCGTCAAGGAGTGCCCTGGCGAACTGGAAGCCGTCGGGCGACACCGCACTGACATCAATCATCAGGAACATGCCGGCTTGCGGAACCTGACAATTCAATCCGTCAATTTCCCTGATTCGTTTGCAGGCGTAGTCCCGCCTTTCGCGATACTCCTGGGTTATTCCTTGAATGTATTCACCGTCATTTTTCATGGCGAATGCGGCGGCGTCCTGGATAAACTGACTACAGCCAAAAACGGTTGCTGAAGTGAAGGATAGCAATCGCTGTGCGACAGCGGCAGGCGCAACCGCCCACCCGAGGCGCCAGCCTGTCATCGCGTGCGATTTGGAGAGCCCGTCAATGACGATGATGTTCTCCAGCGTGTTAGCTGCCTTGCGTGCGGAAATATGCTTGTGTTCAAAGGTGATCATGGAATACACCTCGTCGCAGACCAGCCAAATGTCCCGGTCGTAACACAGTTCTGAGAGGGAGCGTAATTGATCCTCCGGAATAATGTTGCCCGCTGGATTGCCGGGAGTATTGAGCAGCAGGACCCGGGTTCGATCGGTGATTGCAGCCCTGATAGCCTCAGTGTCGACAGCGAAGCCCTGGTCAGCCAGTGCGGGTATTCTGATTACCGCAGACCCGATGGTACTGAAAATACCTTCGTAGCCCACATAGGCAGGTTCTACCACAATCAGTTCATCATCAGCATCCAGCAAACAGGATAGAGTGGAAAAGACCGCGTTGGTTGCCCCCGGGAAAACGATGACCTGATCAGGCGTTGTCAGCTTGCCGCTTGCCTGGGTTTCAATTTCAGCGATGGTTTCACGCAGGTGTAGTTCCCCCATGCCAGGAGAATAGTGCGTCCGGCCGCGATACAAACTGGTTACGGCGTGTTCGATAATGCGCTCGATGGTGGGTAAATCAGGGTCTCCAACAGACATCATGATGATGTCTGCGCCTGCCTCCAATTGCGCCATGGCGTCGGTATGGACTGCCCAGAGGTCACTGCCTTGCGCTTCCAGGCGAGTTGAAGCGCAACTGTATTTCGGGGAAAAGCCCATGGTTAATTCCTGGCGTTTTATGCGCGCATGCTAACGGAAAAGACTTTCCGGTAGAACCAAATTTAGTATGATCACCTGGATTCGGCGCAACGCAGACATCATTAAAGACCGGGTTGACCGATGTTCACGAAAACTGGCTGACTGCGGCTTCGCGAATGGCGCGTTTGTTAATTTTACCTGAGGCGATGCGCTCCAGGGGTTCCGAGGAAACCTGGATGTAGCGCGGAATCTTGAAGCGGGCGATACGTTCACCCAGAAATGCTTTGAGCGCATCGATGTCAACAGGTGTGGTCGAATAGACGGTCGCACCTACTTCTTCGCCGAGACGCTCGTCCGGTACCGCGTAGACCGTCGCTTCGTTTATGTCATCATGTTCAAGCAATGCGGCCTCAACTTCGGCGCAACCGATATTTTCGCCGCCGCGAATGACCAGATCCTTGATTCGATCAACGATGTATAGATATCCCTCGTCATCCAGGTAGGCTACGTCCCCAGTTTTAAGCCAGCCATCCACAAATGATTCTACATTTGCATCGGGCCGATCCCAATAACCGCGGATGATGGAGGCACCACGGATGCGCAATTCACCACGCTCGCCGCTGGGCAGTTCATCACCGGTTTCATCGAAAATTCCCAGGTCAACAACGGCAGATGCCCGACCTGAACTACCGGGGTGATCAAGGTAGTCGGGACCACCAATGCCGGTGCCAATCGCATTGGTCTCTGTCATACCCCAACCTGTATTCGGCATTGCTCTGGCGAACGTACTGGCGATTCCTTTGACTTGCTCCGGCGCACGGGGTGCGCCACCACCACCAACCGTTGCCAGCGAACTGAGGTCGCAATTTGTATCAATCGCGACTCGAACCAGATCGCCGGTCATCGCTGCTGGTGCTACGAATGAAGATATACGCTCGCGCTCGATTAACTCCGCAGCGAGCCTTGCGTCCCACTTATACATAGATACAATTTTTCGCTGGGAACGATACGATGAAAGGTACACGGCGTGCGAACCGGTGGCGTGAAACAGTGGGACAGCTAACAACGTCGCCGGGGGGTAGGGCGCATCGCCTGGCGGGTCTACAAGTTGTGCGAGCGCGCTCTGCCCATCCAGTTCCCAGGAAAGCAGCGCAGTAATAATGTTTCGGTGGCTTGAAATGGCACCTTTCGGGTGGCCGGTGGAACCGGAAGTGTAGAGGATGGTGACATCATCATCGGGCTCGATCGCGACTTCCGGCATTTCACAGGCAGGCATAGCGGCCAGCAGGGAATCGAGTACCGGTATGTCCCGGGCAAGACTTTCATCCGTGCGCACAGCGATCACTTTGATGGCGAGTTGCTGATAAATCGGCAACACACGCTGGACGCGTTCAGGGTCAGCAAACAGAATTTTCGCTCCGCTGTGTTCGAGGCCGTACAACATTTCCTCGGTCGACCAGAGTGCGTTCATTGCAACCGCGATGGCACCGATGGAAGTCACAGCGGCGAATGCCATGATCCATTCTGGATAGTTGCGCATTGAAATCGCAACCCTGTCCCCTTTGCTGATGCCGTGGTCACGGACGAGCAGTGTCGCAATCTGGCAGGACTTTTGATAAGCCATATCGAAGCTATAACGTTCTTCCTCGTAAATCAGAAAAGTTTCATCGCTGCGGTTTTCACTAAAAAGTTCGCGCAAAGTGGGTGGACCATTCTTAAATACGCGGTGCGGGTGCCCATTGACGTTGACCAATTCCAATTCATAGGGTTGACCGGGCGCAGTGAGTTGGGCAAGCGCTTCGCTTCTCGAGGTAACAGCTGTCATTGTTTGAATCCCTGGGCGATTTCTATTTGTGGCATATGGCGCTGACTGGAAGCGTGCACTTAATGGATGGGAGAAGTCGCTGATTTCAACCAGTCAGCATCCTGACCCTTCAGATCGTCCGATAATCTATTCCAGACTTCCACATGATATTGGTTGAGCCAGGAAATTTCTGCTGGAGTCATCAGTGTCGGGTTGACAAGGTTTAGATCAAATGGTGCGAATGTAATAGTTTCAAAGCTAAGCATATTATCTTCACGGCTCCTTACGATCATGAGATTTTCGCAGCGAATGCCGTAGGCACCTTCCTTGTAGTAGCCCGGCTCGTTACTCAGGACCATCCCTGGCAGCAGTTCGTTGTTGGGCATGAATTTTTTACCAATCCGCTGTGGTCCTTCATGCACGCTGAGATTGCTGCCGACCCCGTGGCCGGTGCCGTGGTCATAGTCCAGACCTTCCTGCCATAAATACTGGCGTGCCAGTACGTCCAGTTGTACACCGGTTGTGCCATTTGGGAAAACGGCGGTCGCCAGCGCGATGTGACCTTTGAGTACCAGGGTGAACATTTTTCGATGCTCATCGGTTGGCGTACCGATCGCAACGGTTCTGGTGATGTCAGTGGTGCCGTCCGAATATTGCCCGCCAGAATCAACCAGATAAAGTGAATCCCGACTTAATGTCGCCGGGGTCCCGTTGACGTGGTTGTAGTGGCACATGGCGCCGTTTGCACCGGCAGCGCTGATTGTGTCGAAGGACAAGTCGTGAAGCAGATGGTGTTCACGCCGCAGCGCCTCGAGTTTGTCCGCCAGCGCTGCCTCATCATGAAAGCGACCGGCGGCGACTTCCCTTTCGATCCAGGCAAGATACCGGCTGACCGAAGCACCGTCGCGAACGTGGCAGACACGCATACCATTCAGCTCAACCGGATTCTTGGTGGCTTTTGGCAAGAGCACGGGATCCTTGTCGAAAACCATATGGCAACCTGCGTCCTGACACCTTAAGACAGAAAATGCATTGACGGCAGCGCTGTCAGCCAGGATTCTTTTACTTTTCTCGCCGAGTGCAGACAGGCTGGCGGTAAATTCTGATTCTTCGCGGATGATGACGCCATCGCCGACGTGCGCTGAAAAGTCGTTTGGGATTTTTCGAGGATCTGTGAAAAATGTCATCTGGCCCGCTTTGTCCAGCAGGGCGGTTCCGAGTACCACGGGCAAGTGCGGAACATCTGCACCGCGAATGTTCAGCAACCAGGCGATTGAATCCAGTTGGGTGATGAGTGCTGCATCGGCACCTGCGTCACTGATTATCTTTCCTATCCGAGTGCGTTTGTGGAGACTGTGTTCGCCGGTAAACTCCTCTGCCATCAATGTTGCCAATACGGGTTCAGGAAACGGTCGATTCTGCCAGTTCGAGTCAATGGGATTGTCGTCCATTTCCACAAGCTGCATGCCGGCATCCTCAAGCTGTGCATGGACGCGGTCGAAAAAGGCGTGGCTGTGCAACCGTGTATCGATGCCCACGCGTGCCCCGGAATTTAGTGTCTCTCGCAGAAAGTTGGGTGGTGGATCTTCGAGTATATGCCGATATTCAAAAAGATCGCCCGGCACTTGTTGTTGAACCTGGATGGTGTATCGGCCATCGACAAAAATTGCCGCCGTTTCCGCGCAGATAATCGCTTCACCTGCAGAACCCGTGAAGCCGCTTATCCAGCGCAGTCTTTCGTTGTGGGCCGGGACATACTCACCCAGATACTCATCCGCCCGGGGTACGATCAGCGCATCAAGGCCGGTTTTGGTCATCGCGGCACGAACCGCAGCCAGCCGACTGGCTATTTCATTCATGGATTATCCTTACAGAAAATTCGAATTTCAAAAACCGTAGGCTTGGCGGACATTAGCACCTAAGAGTGCAGCGCGGTCCTGTGGTTTGAGTGTATCAGCGAGACCATCGATTTCCCTGACGTAGTCTGGCGTGTGATCCGCGTGCGGGTAGTCACTGGCCCAGAAAAAACGATCCTCGCCCAGCAGGTCAACCATGGCGTGAATGGTGCGTTCATCCGGATCACAGGAGATAAAGCAATTCGATTTGAACCAGTCGCTGGGCTTCTTTGAAATCCTGGCCCCGGTTCCAATAATCGTGTCTTCGAAAACTGCATCGAGCCGGTCAAACCAGTACCCAATCCAACCTCCGCCGGACTCCAGAACAACGATTTTCAGTTTTGGGAATCGATCGAAAGTTGCGTAGTCAAAAAATGTTGTAAATGCATGCCGGACGCCATCCGCCGCGGTCACCGAACTGAGTAAACGAAGTTTCCTCGGCTCGGTGAAGCGCAAGCTGCGAAGCCTGGCAGGCTCGAAGCTCGGATGAAGGCCGATGGGCACATCGTGCGCCTGGGCAACTTCATAGACGGGATCGTGATCCGGGTGGCCGTGTGCTTTCCCGCTGATAGTAAAGGGAACAACAAACGCACCACGACAACCTGACTTCACTGCCCGCTCAAGTTCGGCGGCGGCAGCGTGGGGATCGCCCAGGCTCAGATGCGCAATAGGAATCAGCCGCCCACCGGAAGGCTGACAGAAATCAGTAATCCAGCGATTGTATGCCCGGCAGTAAGCCTGGGAGAGTTCGACATCATCGAGTTCTGCTTCCCACAGAATGCCGATGGTTGGATAAAGCACTGCGGCGTCCAGACCTTCTGCGTCCAGTAATTGGAGGCGCTCTGCAGCGTTCATGGCGCCAAAGGGCATATTGGACAGGTAGGTTTTTTCCGGACTTGGCAGAAAGTCGTCCCGTTCGCGGCTGCCCATTAAACCCAGTGTCGCAGGGAAACCGTTAGCGGACATGAGCGACGGTTTGCCTCCGATGGAAAGGCGTTCGAGCCCATTGTCATCTTTTTCAACTCGCAGTGCTCGATCCATATACCGGGCTTCGAGGTAGTTTTCCCAGAGATCCGGTGGTTCGAGAATGTGCCCATCCGCGTCGACAACCCCGGTGTATTTGCTATGGTAGATTGATGCTGGATCAAACGTCTGGTTCATGGAGAGTCCTGTTGGGTATTCTTAATCAAATTCCCAGATCGAGCAGATTGTAATCTCTAAGAGACAACCTCGCCTGCTCATCATAGCGCAGTTGCTCACCTGCCAGGGGTTGGTAATTAAACGGCTCTTCTTCTGGAAAGCGTTGCTTGCGCGCATCGATAGCGAGGCCAAGCACGCGTGATCTTGCGGCTATTCGCGCTTCATCATAAACCGCTTGCTCACTGTGAATACCATTGCCGGTTGCACCGAGGACAGACGATCTTCGATGAAAACCAAAGTTGATCGTCACCCGTCGCTGGGAGGATGTGTTGGCGAAGGAACCGTGCACTGCTTGTCTGTTGCAGATCGCGACATCACCGGGTGCACAAATCATTGGTACTGCGTCCGGAAGCCGGTCTGACCCTGCTGCCGCGCACATAGCGGCGATGTCGGCGGGTCCGGCGTGCGATCCCGGCACTACCCAGAGCCCGTTGGCCGCGGTACAGCCATGAAGTTGTGCCATGAAATTGAACCCGTGCGTCCCCAGATCGAAATTTGGATGCGTCCACTGGGTGGTGCCGTCCTGATGCCACGCGACGGAGCCACCGAGGCCTGCATGCTTAATCCACACAGCTTCGTTGAACGGCGTAAAATCTGATCCATTTATCTGCTCTGCTACTTTTAGCAACCTGGGGTGGGCGTAGACACGCAGACAGGCATCGGAAAACTGCAAGGACCCCAGGATTAACTGGACGATGTGACGTGGTGCATTGGCGGGAGGAACCGGTTCAAACATTCTTACCGGATGGCGACCGGCGCTCTGTGATGTTCCGCCGCTGGGGTCACTCAGGGGTTTCACCCAGATAATGTTGGGTGCTTTGTGTCCAATCCCAAGCGCCGGCCTGCCAGAGGCATCGAGGGCTGCACCTTTTTCGACTGGTGCCCGGCTTAACATTTCGTCCACATCCTGTTCGATGTCAGCGAGCTCTTCGGTATCGAGAACACCTTCAAATATATAAAATCCATACCGCCAGTAGGCGTCCAGGATCGGCTTCGCCAGATTACCGTCGGCATCGATGAGAATTGCACCCCGGTTGGGTATTTCCTGCGCCCGGGCTTCCCCGTCCGTGAGGTAAGCCTGCATGGCTGCCTGCTCAGAACCATAGTCCGCGACTGCTTCACTCATGTGAATGGATTCTCCGTTCAATCGAGTTGAGCATTGATGATGGCCCCGAAACAATGCTGATGCAACCGGGTTAGGTGGTCTCCATGGACCGAAGGATGGCAACCGCACCTTGCAGACAGGAGATTTCTGTTGGGTCCAGATTTTCTAACCGGGCACTCAGATCCAGGATTCGTGCGCGTTGCCCCCTTTTCATCAGCGTCCGCCCCTTCCTGGTTGCACTGATCCTGACGGCGCGCGCGTCTTCCGCGGACTGTTGGCGTTTTACGAGACCGGATTGCACCAGTCCGGACACGATTTTGGACATGGTCGCCGAAGTCACTTGCTCTGCTTCGGCGAGCTGACCCAGAGAGCAGGGCGCTCGGAATACCAGTACTGACAGTGCGGAGAGGCGCGCAGGCCCGATCCCGAGTCTGGCATCCTGCAGACGCAACCGACGCAGCAAATGGATCGCTGTGGAGTTCAGGCCAGAGGCCAGATTATCGTAATCAATTGTCATGCGTATCCCTGAGCCAGTTACCGGGAGTTAATCTGTTCCCGAGGATATAATCCATCGCAGCATGGTACCAAATATGATTGACATTGGTTAGGTATGCTAACAATATGCTTAGGCATGCTAACTAAAAAGAGAAATTTCATGGACCTGAAGCTGGATAGGATTCACCAGATCGCTGTTTCAGCGAATGATCTCGAAGTATCCAGGGATTTTTACCTGAACACCCTCGGTGCCCGACTGGTGGCTGAGTTCCATCCTCCAGGACTGGTGTTTTTCGATTTTAACGGTGTTCGCTTGCTGCTGGAAAAAGGTGCCATGACTGGAATAGTATATTTCCTGGTGGAAGATATCGACGCGGCCGTCGCTGAACTGCAGCGTCGAGGGGTTTCGTTTGATCACCTGCCGGAGCGGATCTTCCTTGACAGGGAGGGTGTGTTTGGAACGTCAGGCGATGAGGAAGTCATGGCGTTTTTCAAAGATCCGGCAGGTAATACCCTGGCACTGGCGAGCCGAAGACCCCCGGTATCCCAGTGAGCACCTGTTCGAGGTACACGAAAAATTCACTGTTCTAAAGCTTCCTAAAACGATATGCCGTGCTTCATATCATCTGGCAGGACAGCAAGGATGTTCTGGACGGATTGTTCCGCAGATTCTCCGCTGGTGTTGATGGTAATCGATGGCCCAGGCAGTTCGGGAACCTCGAAGACTTCCCTTGCCATGGATTCTTCCAGCAGTTGAAATTCGTCAATTTTACCCGCGCCTTTTCGTTCCGGTGCATCTGCTCGCTGTCTTAGTTCGGTCTCGTCACAAGTCAGGCCGACGAACAATCCAATGCCCCCGGATGCTTTTGCGCTGTCAATGAAGTCTCGATAGTTTTCCAGTGGTACGGTTGGCTCATAAGTAAACGAGCAGATTACGCCGTCTTCCGGCAGAGACATTGCTTCGTTCATAAGTTGGGAGGTTATCTGATCGCGAAGTGCATTGAAGCTTGGTGAGGAATATCCAAATACCGGTCCAAGTAATTCTGCAACGTGTTGAAAATTCAGAAACGGGAAGTCCAGCTCGTTTGCCAGCTCAGTAGCGATTGTGCGCTTACCGACACCGGGGACACCGTGGAGAAAAATCAAGTGCATGGTCGTTCCAGGGATTGCCAACCTCATACTTTAGCAATAGCGTCTCGAAGGTTACAGCCCTAATTCCACCGTCTGTCATATTTCAAGATCTGACCCTTATAATGATTGAACAGTTGTCAATTTTGATTAACATCGGTTCCTGTAGTCATCGAATTGTATGCAGTTCGAACTGTCTTAAAGTTGTACACGCCAGGACAGAGTGCATAAATTTGGTACTTAAACATACGAACAAATACACGAACATAAAGGAGGTTAAAGGTATGACGGCCGATCAAATCATTCATACGCAGCAAACGGGTTATTTATGGCGAAAAAGTCACGAGCACAATGTTCACTGAATAGTTCAACTAATCACAAAAAGAGATCAGCAGGGAGGCGCAAGCACAACAACAATACCGAAAATATACATCCTCTGGAATCCGCGGATATCTATACGCTGCATTCCACCAGAGCTAGCCTGGATACAGCTTATTCGCCCAGAAAGAGCAAGGCGCCGCTGGAAGCAAAAAACTTCGCACAAAAACAATACATTTCCGCCATCAAAAATCACTGCCTGACTTTTGGTATCGGTCCTGCGGGTACCGGGAAAAGCTATTGTGCCGCTGGAATGGCGGCCGAAGCGTTGGAGTCAGGTCACGTTGAACGTATCGTTCTTACCCGGCCGGCCGTTGAAGCCGGAGAGCAGCTTGGATTTCTTCCTGGTGCTGTGGATGAAAAATTCGCAGTCTATATTGATACATTCAGGGATATCCTCAATGAGCGGCTTGGGTCAGGCGCGGTTGATTATCACTTGCGCCATGGTCGAATTGTCGCAGCACCGTTGGCGTTCATGCGTGGTAAAACGTTTGCTGGAGATTCCTTCGTCATCCTCGATGAAGCGCAAAACACATCAGTACAACAAATGAAGATGTTCCTTACTCGGATCGGTGAAGGCGCTAAGGTTGTGGTGAACGGAGATATTAACCAGAGTGATATCAGGGGTCCGAATGGTTTATCGGACGCGGTTAATCGCGTGCGCAACCTGCAAGGTGTATTTGTGCATCAATTCGAACGAGAGGACATTGTGCGCAGTGGACTGGTTCGGGCGTTGATTGACAGGTATGAG
The DNA here is from genome assembly GCA_021773555.1 of Gammaproteobacteria bacterium. Taxonomy (GTDB): domain Bacteria; phylum Pseudomonadota; class Gammaproteobacteria; order Pseudomonadales; family Azotimanducaceae. Next base: position 64,246 of record JAJFKA010000012.1, on the reverse strand, counting down.
CAGCCGGTCGGTTAGTGCCTGACCACTGGCATTGCCGCTGAGGCTAGTGGGCTGCGGTGGAACCCCAGATCGCCCTTAAACGCGAATCGCGCCGGCAACCGGTGCGATACAACTTGTAGCGAATCGGATTCTTCTTGTAGTAGTCCTGATGGTAGTTCTCAACCGGCCAGAAGCGAGACACCGGGTGGACTTCCGTGTAAATAGTTTTTTCGGGGAACTGGTCACTGACTTGTTGCCTTGAAGCCAGTGCTTCGAATTTCTGCTCGTCCGAGGCGAAGACAGCGCTTCGATAGCTCGGACCCTTGTCACAAAACTGTCCCCGGTTGTCGAAGGGATCAATGTTCACCCAAAAAATGTCCAACAGTTGTTGATAGCTGATAATGGCAGGATCAAAACTTACCTCAACCGCCTCGAAATGCCCACGATGGTTACCGTTATAAGTGGGATTCTGGAGTTCACCACCGGTGAACCCGGAAACCGCATCGGTGACACCCGGAACATCCTGATATGCAGCTTCAACACACCAGAAACAACCGCCCGCAAAAACAGCTTTGTCGGCGGTGACGTTGTTCAGTGGGAGAGATAGCAACACCGCGATGACAAATTTCAATTGATTCATGATTACAAAGCTTTTTGGATGATTGACAAAAGATTAGACAAACTGAACCTGGGTTTGTTACAGCGACCTTGATCGTGTGATGATACTGGCACTTGCAGGTATTCAAATCGTGATTGAACAGGAGCATAGCGGTGGACATCAAAGGCAAAATTTGCGTGATTACAGGTGCCGCCAGCGGCATTGGCGCCGCCAGTGTTAAGGCATTTACAGCACGCGGTGCAACCGTCGTGGCCGTTGATATCAACGAGGCGGGTGTCCGGGATGTCGCATCGCATTGCGGCGTAATAGCGCTGACCTGCGATGTGGGCAATGAGGCATCGGTGAATGACATGGTCGCCCAGGTAAACGCGGATGTAGGTGCGATCGACCTGTTTTTTGCCAACGCCGGGGTACTGACAGGTGGTGATCCGTTAACGACACCGATTTCGGTGTGGGAGAGTCAATGGCAGGTAAATACTATGTCGCATATCTATGCGATACGGGCAGTCTTACCAGGCATGCTGGAACGAGGTTCAGGCTACTTTGTGCACACGGCATCGATGGCCGGCATACTCACGACCCACGGTAACCTGACTTATGCGACAACCAAACACGCAGTGGTGGGTATCGCGGAATGGATGTCCGTAACCTATCACGACAAAGGCATCCGCTTCTCATTGCTGGCACCGCTTGGCGTCCGGACTCCTATGTTAGGGGATCCGAACTCTGCCTGGTCCAGCTCCGCTGCCGGACCGATCAAGGAGCCGGAGGAGGTCGCGGAGCAGGTTATCGAAGCGGTGCGCGCAGAACAATTTCTGATTCTGACCGATGAGATTGCACAAACCTGGATGGAGCGAAAGACTTATGATCTGGAACGCTGGTTAACCGGCATGCGTCGATTGCAGGCTAAAATTGAAAGCGCTGGATCATGACGGATGGTAATGCCTGTCCGACCTGTCATTTGCGCGTTGTGAACCGCTGTAATTTTGCTGCGGGATTGTTGAGCGGGGACCGTTGATTGACCGGGCGTTGTAAAACTCTTAAAGTTTCGCCACCCCTCGGCTGGAATGCTCTATGCGCTTTGTGATATGTGCCACCGCCTTTGTGATAGTGGCAGGCTGCAACAACATCGGATCTGTACGGACGAAAAATTGCGGCCAGGGTGATCCTTCCTGTGTTGGCGTTGTCTACTACCTCCCGATGAACAAGACATCCCTGACCATCAAACGAACACTCGATCGAATCAGCGATGATCTTCCTTTTCATTGTGTAGACTTGATTCAGTTAAATCTGGAACCAGCTGAACCGGATCTTCGCTATCAGTTCACGGCGCAACTCAGGCACTCCCTGGTAAGTAGTGACAAACTCCTGATTGGTGTTAATCAACGGGGACTGCTGGATAGCAGGCCGAACGATGCCGGCCTGCCAATGGGCAGAAGGGTCCCTATCCTTAGTGCGCGGATAAATGTTGACGCTGTGAACTGCGCAGCAGAAACTTTCGCGCATATATACGACCCCACAGTAAACACAACAATCAAGCTACCCGCTCCCTACCTTGACTATCGTCTTAACGTATTTGCATCCCCGCAGGTACTTGAATCCGAAATACGAGATTACGAGATGCCGAATCGAGTCGCCGGTCTGGTTTATCGACGCTCGTTGCCATACCTTTTTACACTGGAACAATGCAGCAATGGTAGCTGTGCCGTAAGACAAGCCGCCCAGGCAATGCTGTCCAACCACGGCACCGTTGCCGTATTACCTTTCTCAAGCACGCCGTTTTCGCGCGATAGTTATAAGGGGTCCTTCGTTGATGGTAATCTGACGAACTGGAATGCTAACCGTCCTTCCGAGGTCATAGAAATCGTCAAGATACCGCTGGAGTTGCTGAATACGGTGATTGCGGTACCACGCCAGATTGTCAGCAGTGTCACTGGCGTTTAGGCAAAGAGCACGGGGACGATCCAGAAGATATGGGTTCAACTTAAGGTTGGCTGAGTTCGAAGCAGTGACCTGTTGTCCGGGATCAAGTTAATCGATGAAAGCCGCAAACACTTAAGGAAAGCTGATGGCAGAATATTCCTATATTGAGTTTCATGAGGGCTGGGCAGAACTGGTGATCAATCGCCCGGAGCGACGCAATTCGCTGATTCCACCGCTGGCAGGTGAGATCACAGACGCAATTGCACTGCTTCAGGAGAATAACGATGTGGCCTGCATAATTCTCCGCGGCGAAGGCGGTTATTTTTGTTCAGGTATCGATCTGAAGGCGCTGCAACAGGATCCGCCTCCTGCGTGGGCTGGAAAAGAAGTGGGGGATGTGCGATCCATGCATCTGGCACTGTTCGCATGCAAAAAACCGATCATCGGGGCATTCGAGAAATTCGGTATCAACGCCGGTGCGGCACTCGCGTTTGCCTGCGACATCCTGATTTCAGGGGAATCCGCTTTTTTGCAGATTGGTGAAATTCAGCAAGGTGCGAACATTCCGATGAATGCCGCGTGGATGAAGATCAAGTCAACCGAATTGGTGCTCGCGCGGCTGGCATTGTACGGTGACAGGGTGACCGGACCTGACCTTGTCAGATTAGGGCTTGCTACCGAATGCGTTCCGGATGCGCGTGTTGTAGCTCGCTGTCGTGAACTGGCAGAGCGCTTGTCTGGATTTCCAAATGGTGCGCCGGAGGCGATCATCGAGAGTATTCGTGGCATGCGCGAAATCGATGACGCCGAGGCCTTTTTCCCGCGCGGTGGCAACAATGCCCTGAAAACAGCAAATCTGGTAAAAAGCTGATCGCATGTCACCATCCGCTTCAACAATAACTTTGGGTCAAAAATAAATGAGCGAAACTTCGCCTGATACGATTCTCGGGCATCCGAAAGGACTGTATGTCCTGTTTTTTACAGAAATGTGGGAACGGTTCAGTTATTACGGCATGCGTGCGTTGCTGATTCTCTACCTGACCAAGCACTTTATGTTTGGTGACAAAACGGCAGGTTTGATTTACGGAAGTTATGCCTCCCTGGTCTATGCAATGCCGGTTCTGGGCGGATTGATTGCTGACCGATATCTGGGCTACCGTAAAGCGATTCTGTTTGGTGCGATCCTTCTGGTCTGTGGTCATTTCGGAATGGCTTTTGAAGGGCCGGCCTCGCAAACCATGCTGGTCGATGGCGGGCTGGTGGTCGTGCGTGATGACTTCTATACACAGGCTTTCTACTTGTCACTGGCATTTATCATCATTGGTGTGGGTTTTTTGAAAGCCAGTATTTCGACCATTGTTGGGCAGTTGTACTCTGAGGCAGATCCGCGGCGAGATGCCGGTTTTACGATTTTTTATATGGGCATTAACGTCGGCGCATTCGTGGCGACGTTATTGTGTGCGTACCTGGGAGAAACCTATGGATGGCGCTATGGTTTCGGGCTTGCAGGTATTGGGATGCTCATTGGCTTACTCACTTTTCAGCTGGGCAAACCGCACCTGCTCGGATTTGGAGAGCCACCGAATCCATCTGATCTGGCCAAAAAAATTGTTCCCGGTATCACCAAAGAGCGCCTTATTTATCTCGTTGGATTTGTTAGTGTGTTCATTGTCTGGCAGGTCATCCAGCGTACTTCCGAATTGGGTTTGTTGCTGCTGGTCTTCGGCGGAATTGTCGTTGGATGGGTGATCTGGTTTTCACTGGCTAAGTGCGAGCCGCGTGATCGGGACCGAATGCTGGTGATGCTGACGTTGATCGCGGTTTCTGTTTTGTTCTGGGCGCTGTTTGAACAGGCAGGCTCGTCGCTAACCCTGTTTACTGATCGCAATATCAACATGGGCACGACATTCACGGCAGGGATGTTTCAATCGCTGAATCCGTTGTTCATTATTGTACTGGCGCCAGTATTTGCGATGCTGTGGGTACTAATGGCGCGAAAGGGGTTTGAGCCTTCAACGGCCGCGAAATTCGGGCTTGGAATCCTGCAAGTTGGTCTGGGATTTGCGGTGTTGATCTATGGCGCCAGTCTCGCTGGGCCTGATGGCAAGGTTTCGATTATCTGGCTCGCTTTGATGTATCTGTTGCATACAACGGGTGAACTTTGCTTATCACCCGTGGGGTTATCCATGGTCACAAAACTTTCTGTTCAACGGGTGGCAGGGATGATGATGGGTGTGTGGTTCCTGTCCAGTGCGTTTGCTGCGTACGCGGGTGGATTAATCGCCGGATTGACTGCGATTGATGATGAGGCGGCGCAATCGGGCCTGGCGTCCCTGGCTGTTTATACCGGTATATTTGAGAACCTGGCAATAGTTGCGATTGGCCTTGGTATGGTTATGTTGTTGGTGTCGCCTTTTTTGAACCGTTTGATGCATCTGGATAACGTTGAAACCCAGACCAAAGCCGAGTCAGCCGCTCAGTCTTCCTAACAACCTGGCATCGGCAGATCTAGCCCGCATTATCCATTCCCTTCATGAATAATGCGGGCTAGGATCGAATATAACCGCGATTCCAGGTGGGACTGATAACAATTTCGTTTAGGCAGACGTGCGCGGGAACCTGGCTAACATAAAGAATCAGGTCTCCCACATCCTCTGATTGCACCATTTTTTGCCTGTCCTCATCGGATACAGGCACGGGACGTTTATCCAGGATTTCTGTGGCGACTTCTCCCGGACAAATTGCACACGCTCTGATGCCGTACTGGCACTGTTCCATATTGATACTTTCGTTCATGGCGTTCATGGCGTGTTTAGCTGCAGAATAGGCGGGTCCTGAAACGCGGCTGACCTGGCGACCAGCCCAGGACGATATGTTGATAATTAGCCCACCGTTTTGTGCTTTCATGATGGGCAGGACTGCGTGACAACAGTTGAATGCGCCGTTCAGGTCGACGTCAATTACCTGATTCCAATCCGCGGGGCTTAACTTATCCCAGCCTCGCTCGCGAATGTTTAGACCCGCACTGTGAACCAGGATGTCTATCCTCCCGAGGCTCGCAGCGATTCGTTTGGCAGCTTTGTCAACTGCATCCTTGGAAGCCACATCCAGTGGTTCGACCGAAGCAAAACCTCCCTGGGAATTGATCTTTTCCGCAAGTTGTTCCAGACGCGTTACGCGCCGGCCGCTCAAGACCGTTTTTACGCCAGCCCCGGCCAGCGCCAGTGCGCCTGCCTCGCCGATCCCAGAACCTGCACCCGTCAACCAGGCTACCTGACCTGAAATATTACCCAGCATGACTTCCTCCATAGTTTTGATTGTTCATGTTAACAGAGGTCAAAGCAGGAACAGGGTGGCGAGACCGAGCAATGCGCCCATGGAGACCACATCGGTTGAAGTGGTGAGGAAAATTGTCGACGCTGTCGCCGGGTCGGCACCGAATCGTCTCAACACCAATGGGATCAGTACGCCGGAAACCCCCGCGGCCGTACAGGACCCCAGCATGGCGACCATCACGATTGCTGCCAGGACCAGCGGATTGGCGCTATCGTTCATCAGCGCATAACCCAACATTGCGCCAGCAGCGGTCAAACCTACCAGAATACCGTTGAACACACCGAGTAACGCCTCCTTGCGAACCAGTCTGGATTCCATTCCGGGTTTCAACTCATTCAGGATCATTGCGCGTAGCGTTACCGCCAGTGCCTGGCAACCGGTGTTTCCAGATTGACCCGCCAGCACTGGCAGGAATGCTGCAAGCGCAACGACCTGTTGAATGGTTTCTTCGAACAGGCCGACAACCGCTCCGGCAACGAATGCGGTTAGGAGATTGAGTTGCAACCACGGATGACGTAATCGCAGACACTTGAGCCATGGGGTGTTCAGGTGCTCCTCTTTTTCTACACCCACCATCCGACCTGCCTGGGCAGTTAACTCATAAGTCTGTTGTTCAAAGAGCGCATATCCCCTGACAACACCCAGGAGTTTTTTTCGCTCATCGCACACGGGATACATGGGATAATGTCGGCGCAGAACGGCCTTCATCGCGTCCTCGGATAAAGATTTTGCAGTAAAGTAGAATGGTTCAGCCACCATCACACTTTCCACTGTTACGCCTTCTTCGGCAAAGAGCAGTTCTCGCATGGCGACAGCACCAATCAATGTGTCCTCGTGGTCTACGACATAGGCATAAACCAGTTGTTGTTGCTGCGCATAGGGTCGTAACGTCTCGATAACCTCTGAGACGGGTGTTTCGGGCAGGAAGATAGAGGTTACAGGTTCCATCAGACGGCCAACTTCGCCTTCATGAAAATCATGATTTCTCGACCACTGTTCCCCAAGCCCGGAATGTATCAGGGTTGCCAGAGCACTTTGTTGATCCTCAGGCAGGCAGGCAAGAACACGTAGGGCCAGTGCCACGTCCAGCCGTTCCAGTACATTGGTGATAACAGTCTCTGGTTCGCGAATCAGCAAGGTGGCGGCATCAAGCGGAGCGCGACGACTAACGGCAATGGCAAGTTGCTGCAGTCGCCGTTCATCCATTAGTGTTGAATCAGCATTACTGATCATGGGTCTACCTCCGAATTACTGACGAGCGTTTGTCGCCGCTTAAGACCTGATGGTCGCGGAGAAGTGTAGTAGAAAAGGTGAGATCAAAGTAGCGAGCGTTTTCTTTTCACATGATCTGTTTATCGCCAGCGCCTGTTGGATCAATCCTTACCAAATGGTAACGCGATCTTCCGGGGGCAGGTAAAGCGAATCCTTCGCGGTTACATCGAAAGCGTCATACCATGCGTCAATATTACGTACGACGCCGTTGACGCGAAATCTTGGTGGTGAATGAGGATCGGCCTTCAAATATTGCATTGCCGTTTCTTCTCTAACCTTGCTGCGCCAGGCCTGAGCATAGGCGAGGAAAAACCTCTGGGTTCCTGTCAGGCCGCCAATCACTGGCGGCTGCTTACCGCCTAACGATAGCTGATAGGCGCGATAGGCGACACTGATTCCACCCAGGTCACCAATATTTTCCCCCATGGTAAAATTTCCGTCAACAAAGCCGCCAGGGACTGCTTCGTATTGGTCGTATTGTTCTGCCAGTTTCGCCGTGCGCAGTTCAAAAGCGATTCGATCATCGTCTGTCCACCAGTTCCTTTTGATGCCACTCGCATCAGATTTCGATCCCTGATCGTCAAAACCATGACCCATCTCGTGGCCAATGATAGCGCCAATGGCGCCGTAGTTGACGGCCGCGTCTGCGTTCGGATCGAAAAAGGGCGGAGAGAGTATTGCCGCGGGAAAAACGATTTCATTAAAGGATGCGACGTAGTAGGCATTCACCGTTTGCGGCATCATAAACCACTCGTTTCGGTCTGTGGGTTTGCCAAGTCTGTTGACGTCATAGTCCTCGAAAAATTTTGCGATTCGCCTTGCGTTACCAAAAAAATCTGCCCGGTTGATGGTGATTTTGTCCAACGGGAGCCAGTGGTCCGGATAACCGATTTTTGCCCTGAAGGCCGCGAGTTTTTTTCGGGCTTCGTTTTTAGTGGCGGCACCCATCCAGTCCAGCGCCTCGATTCGTTCCGCGTAGGCGAGCCGCAGGTTTTCAACCAGGGTCTCCATCTGCTTTTTCGATGACTCCTTGAAATGCCGCCTAACATAGATTTGTCCCAGAGCCTCGCCGAGACCGGTCTTGGAGCCGACCCGGGCAACACCTCTTTTCCAGCGCTCCAGTTGTTGTTCGCGCCCGCTGACTACTTTTCCCCAAAAGTTGAAATTTGCAGTATCAATTGGTTCTGACAACAGAGCGGCATTATTAGAAATCATGTGGTAGGTCAGGTAAGTTTTCCAGTCGTCGAGGGGGACTTCCTGGAGCAGGTTGATCAGGGGTTCTACAGTGTTCGGATGCACAAGATTGACCTGCGCCAGCGACCCAAGTCCGGCAGCCTGAAGGAAATGTTGCCAGTCGAATTGAGGATGGTCCGCAATCAGGGTGGCAACGGGCGTCGGATTATGGGTTTTATCGCGATCACGTCGATCTGAACGAATCCATTGATAGCTGGCGATAGTCGTTTCCAGGCCAAGGATCATTGCTGCTTTTTCCTGCGCGCTGGTCATCTCCATACCGGTAAAGCCAAGAATTTCGGCGATATGGGCTCGATACTGTTCGCGAATCAACACGAAGCGCTCGGCATCGTCCAGATAATAATCACGATCCGGTAAACCGAGCCCTGACAAGCCGATGTTTATGTTGTACTCATCAGGATTATCCGGGTTGATACCCAGAGAACCACTGAAGGGGCTGACACCCGCAACGTAATATTGTCGGCCAAATTCTTCGGCCAGGCCGCTCAGATCCTCGATAGCACCTATTCGGTCGAGATCATGCTGAAGCGGCTTGATGCCGAGTGAGTTGATTAGCGCAGTGTCCATCCAGCTTGCGTAGTAGTCTCCGACTTTCTGTTCCGGCGTACCCTGGGCGCCGCTTTTGGCCGCGAACTCCTCGATGATCGACCTGACGCGTTTTTCAGCGGTCTCGTGTACCAGCAGGCCCACCCCGTAGCTCGAACGTTCCGGTGGAATCTCGTGTGTATCGAGCCAGGTGCCATTCACATATCGGAAAAAATCGTCTCCGGGCTTCACGCCTGGGTCGCTGGCACTCATATCGACGCCCCAACTACCGTATTGAGGTGAGTTCGTTGACAGAGGTGCTTGCTTCTCGCAGGCGATCAGCAACAATAAGGCGATAATCAGGTTACATATCAGAAATAGCTTTGACATCTTGCGTCCTTGTCCATTCTTGAGGCATGGTCATAGGCAGATTATAGGCGAGAAATACCTTTAATAGGTCTAAAAATGGCTCGATCCGGCTGTTTTAAGCATCAGAAAAACGACCTTACCAGACCCATTAAAAGTTAAATGCCTTGCCATTTCCTCGGCAAGCAACTATAGTCCGCGCGCTGGCATTGTCCAGCTGGCGTCATCCTTAGTTGTACGTACCGGCCTTCGGACCAGGTACGATCCCTCCCCAGAGTGTCAATTGTTGAATGCCGCATTGTGCAGAACCCCTGCGCGAAAACACGGCAAAGGCACTTTTAGCATTCGCCGAAAATAATAGAACCTTCCTCGAGCGTATGCCGTGCAGGTTCGAAATTAATCAGGCGAAATGTTCGCCACAGGACAACTATGACTTTTAATAAACTCGGTCTGATAGAGCCGCTGATTCGTGCCGTTAAAGAAAGCGGCTACAGCGAGACCACCCCCATTCAGAGTGCGGCTATCCCGGCGGTTCTCGAAGGAAAAGACTTAATGGCATCGGCGCAAACAGGAACCGGCAAGACTGCTGCGTTTACCTTGCCGCTTCTGCAAATGATAGCTGAACAACCCAGCGATTCACGCCACCCACGGGTACTGGTCATAACACCTACTCGTGAACTTGCCGCACAGATACTCGCTAGTGTGGAAACCTATGGCCGGTATCTTGATGTCACATCGACGGTTGTCTTTGGTGGCGTAAACATCAATCCACAGATGAAAAAACTACGACAGGGAGTGGACATTCTTGTCGCCACGCCTGGGCGGTTACTTGATTTACACAATCAGAAAGCTGTAAACCTCTCGGAAGTCACCACCCTGGTGCTCGATGAGGCAGACAGGATGCTCGACATGGGCTTCATTCATGATATCAAACGGATACAGTCTTACTTGCGACGGGATAAACAAACACTGCTGTTCTCCGCTACTTTTTCGAATGACATTCGCAAACTGGCTAAAGAAATGCTGATAAATCCGATCGAAATAGATGTCGCGCCAAAGAATTCAACAGCAGAAAATGTCTCCCAACAAGTATTCACGGTTGATAAAAAACAAAAACCAAAACTCCTCAGTTATCTGATTACCTCGAAAAGCTGGGCGCAAGTGCTGGTATTTACTCGCACAAAACATGGTGCCAACAAGTTGGTTAAGGAACTGTTCAAGGACGGAATCCCGGCGGTCGCGATTCATGGTAATAAAAGCCAGTCAAATCGAACGAAGGCTTTGGCGGATTTCAAGAACGGAAAAGTCTCTATCCTGGTCGCCACAGATATTGCGGCAAGGGGAATCGATATATTGCAGTTACCCCAGGTCGTTAATTTTGACCTGCCTCATGTCCCTGAGGATTATATCCACCGGATTGGCAGGACAGGGCGAGCGGGCCTCACCGGGCAAGCGGTTTCCCTGGTGTGCGCTGATGAAATCAAACAGCTTCAGGATATTGAACGGCTGATAGGTAAACACATCGAACGCGAAGAAGCCGAAGGTTTCGAACCCCAACACGACGTACCAGCGTCAAGAGCCGTCAGCGGTTCGTCACAAAGAGCCGTCAGCGGTTCGTCGAGAAGATCCGCAAGCGGTTCGTCACAAAGATCAGGAAACAGTTCCTCACAAAGATTCGACAAAGGCTCCTCGCAAAGCGCTTCCCGAACTCGCAGCGATTCACGGTCAACTCGCAACGGTTCATCTCGATCAAGGAATGCCTCGACCGGGTATCGAGGCCAGACCATGCCGGGTGTAGCGAGACGTGGCATAGCGATACCCGGGGGTCCTGTAGGGCCAGACCGGGATGGAAACCTGAAATCCGAGGAAGGTAATCAGGTGCAGGCCAGAAGCAGAAATGAGCGTGGAAGAAGCACAAATCGAAGCCCGGGAACTGCATCTCGCCAGGGTGCGAACGGCAGCGATCAGTCACAGGTTGAGCGGAATGGCAACACCAGAACCAGTACAAGTAGCGGTACCACAACGAGTTCTGGTACCGCGGGTACGCGTTCAGGCAATAGTCGGACTGGCAAGCCTGAGTTGGTCGGGTCTTCGAATCCGTATGCGACACGGCGTTCCGGAAACCGGTAACCCATTTGATCAAGGCTGGAAAAATTGCTGTCTTCGTGGATGTCCAGAACATTTACTACACGACCAGGCAAGCCTGGGGACGACAATTCAACTATACGGCATTGTGGAATCGACTCTCCGCCCAGGGCGACATCGTTGTCGCCCTGGCATATGCAATCGACCGTGGAGATGAACAGCAGCGCCGCTTCCAGAATGCGCTAAGAGCTATTGGCTTCACGGTGAAATTGAAGCCATTTATTCAGCGTCAGGATGGCAGCGCGAAGGGCGACTGGGATGTTGGCATCACCATTGATGTACTTGAACACGCGAACATGGTTGATACGGTTGTACTGTTATCCGGCGATGGTGATTTTGATATGCTGCTGTCCCGAATCGGGCGCGATGGGAACGTCAAGACGCATGTCTATGGTGTGGCCGCGCTGACTGCCGATTCTCTCATCGACTCGGCGGACAACTTTTATCCCATCGAAGATGAATTATTGCTTTAGCGTTAAGCTGAGTGGCACTTACTTAAGGCCTCCTAGGCTGGCGTTTACGAACCTGACCACAGGTTGAAACAAGTTTGTAGCCGCGAGAGTGGATGACCAGCGACAAGGGGAGGCCTGTCTTTCCTCAGCTCGGTGGGCCATCCCTGGCCCATCCCGCGTCCATCCCTGGCGCTATTCGCTGCGGAAAGACAGGCCTCCCCTTGTCGCACACACTCTGTGACAGGGTGCGATTTGGGCTTAAGTAAGTGCCATTCGGGTTAAGCCCATCAATTCAATCGCGGCACAGGAATCAGGGCTATGGTGTAGCCTGGTCAAGCGAATGGGAACTGCCTTGAATCACCTCAAGAAATTCAGGTCCGTATTTCTGAAGTTTGCGCTCACCTACGCCTGAGAGTGCGCTGAACTCATCAAGGGTAGCAGGCATATATTCCGCCATAGCCTGAAGGGTGCTGTCATGAAAGATGATGTAGGGAGGCACACCCTGTGCTTCTGCAAGTCGGCGGCGGCATTCTCGTAATGCCTCCCACAGACCAATATCGATGTCTTCCGGCAGCATCGTTTTGGTTTGTTTTGCTACAGTTCTGGTTTTGACGTCTTTTCTCAGAAAAATGGACTCATCGCCGCGCAGCAAAGGTCTGCATTTTTCCTCCAGCCTGAGTGCGCCAAAACTGTCTACATCCACACGGATGTAGTCTCGGGCCATTAATTGCCTGAACACGGATTTCCACTGGTTGGCATCGAGTTCTTTGCCAACACCGTGAATGGGTAGCTTGTGATGATCGAACTGAAATACCTTGTCGTTTTCGCTACCGCGCAGTACGTCAATCAAGTGATTGACGCCGAATCTCTGTCCCGTTCGGAAGATGACACTGAGCGCTTTTTGCGCAGCCTCGGTGCCATCCCAGGTGTCGACCGGGTACAAACAGGTGTCGCAGTTACCGCATTGTTCCGGGGATGCTTCATCAAAATAGGCAAGCAGTGCGTGGCGACGACAGGAAGTTATCTCGCATAGTCCTAACATAGCATTCAAACGGTGTTGTTCTATCCGTTTGTGTTCCTCGCTTCCTTCAGATTGATCGAGCATCTGGCGCAATTTTGATACGTCCTGCAGTCCGTAAATCATCCATGCATCAGCCGGTGCGCCATCGCGACCTGCGCGACCGGTTTCCTGATAGTACGACTCTATGGTCTTCGGAAGATCAAGGTGGGCCACAAAGCGTACGTCGGGTTTGTCGATGCCCATGCCGAAGGCGATTGTGGCCACGATAATCACTGCATCGTCACGTAGAAACCGGGACTGATGATCGGCACGCACTTCGGCGTTCAATCCCGCGTGATAGGGTAGTGCGTTAAAGCCCTCACCCTTCAGCCATGTGGCAGTCTCTTCCGTTTTTTTTCTGGACAGGCAATAAACGATGCCCGCGTCTCGCGGATGGGCGTCCTTCAGAAAGCGTAATAGTTGTGGTTTTGGATTTTGTTTTAACCCGATAGTGTAGCGAATATTCGGTCGGTCAAATCCAGCCAGGTAATGGTCGGCGTCGATCAGATCCAGTCGGGAAATAATTTCCTCGCGGGTTCTCGCATCGGCTGTAGCGGTTAGTGCGATTCTCGGTATTGATGGAAATTCCCGATGCAGTAAGCTGAGTTGCAGGTAGTCAGCCCGGAAGTCATGTCCCCATTGCGAAACACAGTGGGCCTCGTCGATAGCAAACAGGCTGATCGAAACCTCTTGCAATAGCGCCAGCGTGCGTTCCTGAGTGAGCCTTTCCGGCGAGATATAGAGCAGGTCCAGGTTCCCATCTCGCAACGCTTGCTCAACTTCAAATACCTGTTGGTGGTCCAGAGTCGAATTGAGAAAACTCGCATTGACGCCGAGCAGTAGCAGGGCATCCACCTGATCTTTCATCAGGGCGATCAGCGGAGAGATAACAATGCCACAACCTGGCCTGACCAGTGCCGGGATCTGGTAACACAGGGATTTGCCTCCACCCGTCGGCATGAGTACCAGCGCGTCCCCCCCATTGACCAGGGTATTGATCACCTCAGCCTGGGGCGGTCTGAATCCATCGAAACCGAAGGTATTTTTTAAAAAGGTGAGCGCTTTGTCCATCAGCCGCAGTATACAGTCATGATCCCTGGCGTGCAGGCCGCAGCGCGATATCGCGCAGTAAAATCAGCGAATGTCCGTTTGGGTGGATTATCGAGGAGATTCCTGATTAAACAGTCAACTTTGAACTTAATTGCCGGAGATTGAACAGGAACGGACCACTCACGCGTATACTGGATAGTTGCTTTGTGGTTGATTTGTTCTGTTGCTGTCGTTTACATGAAAAAACATCATTCGATATATCTGCTAATAGCCCTGTTGATATTCAGTTGTGGGCGGTCTGATGTGGACGGTGACAAATCCGGGAGCGCCGAATCCAGGCAGTCCGGGAGCGTTGAAGACAGGAAGCAACTGCGCGAACGATTCGATACCCGGCCGGTGCCAGTTGCAGTGGCCGCGGTACTGCGAGGCAGGGTAGATGCATTTTACGCGAGCACTACTGCGCTGACAGCAGAGGAGGAAGCTCAGGTTGTTGCCAGAACCCAGGGTGTGGTTGAGAAGTTGTTTGTCGAGGAAGGTGACCTGGTCAAGAGCGGTCAGCCACTCGCGCAGTTGGATACCAGAAGACTGCAACTGGAGGTCGCGCGAACGCGTACCAACGTACGGAGCCTTGACCGGGCGTTCGTCCGATCGAAACAGCTATTCGAAACCAAAATGATATCGCCAGATGCCTACGACAAGGCTCAGTTCGACCTGGAGCGAGAGCAAGCGACACTGGCTTTGCAGGACCATGAACTGGAAGAGGCAACTATCCGTGCACCGATATCCGGGGTTGTAACACAGCGTCACATCAAACTGGGGAACACGCTTGCACCTAACAGTCCGGCTTTCGAATTGAAACGCTCGGAGCAACTGGAGGCGATACTCAACGTGCCGGAAAGAGAGCTGGCCAAGTTGCAGGTTGGCCAGTTGGCGATGATTCGAATAGATGCGCTGGATGGCAGGGAAATTCAAGGCACCGTACAACGAATCGCGCCTGAAGTGGATGCGACCTCCGGGACGTTTCGGGTTACGGTGCGCGTTGATAATACCAATAACCTGCTCCGGCCCGGGATGTTCGCGCGTGTCAATATTCGTTATGACAGTCGCGAAAACACGTTGCTGGTATCACGTGAGGCTGTGGTTACGCAGAAGGACGAGAGCGCTGTTTTCCTGGTTAAAAATGGCGTGGCGATGCGCCAGTCAGTTGTAACGGGTTATGTTATGGGCAGCGACGTGGAAATTCTGGATGGTCTCGGTGAAGGCGATGAGGTTGTCGTGACCGGTCAGGGTGGGTTGCGCGATGGCACCGCTGTTCGTGTTGTTTCCCTCTAACTGGCTTTCGACTTGAGTCTCGTCTCGGTCTCGATCAAGCGCCCGGTCTCGGTCATGATGGCGACACTCGCCATTATCCTCTTCGGTGGCATTTCGCTCGATCGGCTTGGCTTAAACCTCCTGCCGGAACTCACCTATCCCACACTCACGGTGCGTACCGATTTTGCCGGTGCTGCACCCGCTGAAATTGAAGAGCAGGTGACGCGCAAGATTGAGCAACGCGTCGGCGTGGTAGGTGGCGTTCGCAAGATGCATTCAATTTCAGCCGCCGGCCGTTCAGATGTGGTCCTCGAGTTCCTCTGGGGTACGGACATGGACCTTGCCGCGATTGAGGTTCGCGAGAAACTTGACCTTGTCCAGTTACCGCTCGAAATTGAACGACCCTCGCTGCTACGCCTGAACCCCAACCTGGACCCGGTGTTTCGCCTGGCCATGACCAGAAAAGAAATGCTGCAGGATCCGGTGTACGACCTGCAAACGTTGCGGCGTTTTGCTGACGACTACCTGAAAAGACGGCTTGATCCCGTGCCGGGTGTGGCGGCTGTAATCGTTGCTGGCGGCTACGAAGACGAAATAGCGGTTTCCGTGGACCAGGAAAAACTCGCCAGGCTCGGTATCACAGTGGCAGATATTGGCGCAAAGCTACGCGGCACCAACGTCAATTTGTCTGCGGGTCGGCTGAAAGATGGTGGCCAGGAGTATCTGGTGCGCACGCTCAACCAATACCGGAAGGTTTCCGATATTTCAGAGACGATCATTTTTCAGAACGAGGGCAGGATCCTGCGCCTGAAGGACGTGGCCGTCGTCATCGAAGGCCAGAAGGAGCGAGACTCCGTCATGCGTGTCAATGGCCGGGAAGCGATCGAAATTTCACTTTACAAGGAAGGGGACGCCAATACGGTGGAAGTAGCGACGGATATTCGTCGCACCCTGGCTGACATCGACAGGAACCTGCCACCGAATTTTGAACTGATCACGATCTATGACCAGTCAGCGTTTATCTCAGCGGCTATTCGAGAAGTCCAGGTAGCCGCCGTACAAGGGTCCATTCTGGCGATTCTGGTGTTGTTCCTGTTTCTTCGGGATTTTCGCAGCACGTTGATTGTGACAGCGACTATCCCCACTTCCGTCATGGCAACGTTCGCGCTCATGCGAATTGAAGACATTACTTTAAATGTCATGAGCCTCGGCGGTATTGCACTTGCAGTGGGCATGTTGATGGACAACGCCATCGTGGTGCTTGAAAACATTGCCCGTCACCGGGCTGCGGGTCAAACGAAAGCGCAGGCCTCCGAGCGCGGCGCCACCGAGGTTGGTGGTGCAGTATTCGCATCCACACTGACCACAATCGCTGTTTTCCTTCCACTGGCGTTTGTTGAGGGAATCGCCGGACAGTTATTTCGTGACCAGGCGCTGACCGTTACATTTGCGTTGCTGGCTTCTCTTGTACTGGCATTCACGCTGATCCCGATGCTGTCGGCGGCGGGCGAATCTGGAGGGGGAACCACTGCCGAAACCTCACAAGTCGATGCCGTTCCGGCTCGACGAATTCAGAAATTCCTGCGTCTCCTGTTGGTTGCTGTCCTGAAAACAGGTTCGAGTGGCATTGCGTTATTAAAGTGGAGTGTCCGACCCATACTTGACGGCTTTGACAGCATCTACGGTTCGGTCGCCCGTGGCTATGCGAGTCTGTTGAGAATAGCGCTTCGACAACGAGCAGTAACGGCGACGATCAGCTTAACCTCGTTTGTGCTCGCCTTAAGTTTATTGCCATTTATGGCGGTGGAACTGATTCCGCCACTTTCTCAGGGTGAGTTCAAGGTGGACCTTGAATTATCGCCTGGTGTCAGGCTGGAACTGACAGACGGGATTATGCGCCAGGTGCAGCTGGCGTTGACGGAAAATGAGCAAGTGCATCGAACCTATTCTGTAGCAGGTACCGGTGGTAAATTGGATGCGTCAGCGATTTCAGGTGGCGAAAATGTGGGAGAACTGAACGTGGTTATGTCCCCCGGCAGCAACCCGGGCGATGAAGCGGATGCGATGGATTTCGTCAGAACCAGTCTTGATGAAATTCCAGATACCCAATATACGATTCTTCGACCCCAGTTGTTCACATTTGCGACACCGCTCGAAATCGAGATCAGCGGAACCGATCTGAATGAGATTCGCTATGTGGCAGAGGCGCTGTTATTGAGAATGTCTGGTTCAAATCAGTTCAGTGACGTCGAGTCCTCCCTGCGTCCGGGTTATCCCGAACTGCAGATTTTGTTCGACCAGGAACGGACTGCGGCACTCGGTCTGACAGTGCCAGATGTTGCGAACCGGGTGGTGCAAAAAGTGAAAGGGGATGTGCCAACTGAATTTACGCTGCTGGATAAAAAAATAGACATTCGGGTCAGGGTGGTCGAAGCAGAGCGGGATTCCAGGGCAGATATTGAGAATCTCGTGGTGAATCCTTCATCGGAACACCAGATCCGCCTTTCCAGCATTGCACAGGTAATTGAACGCATGGGTCCCGCTGATATTCAACGCATCGGACAACAAAGAGTCGCTATTGTGAGTGCTTCAGTGCCGGATGGTGACCTTGGTAAAGCTGCCTTGTTTGTTCAAACGCTGCTCGATGACATAGCGCATCCGGCGGGAGTTAACAGTCGGGTTGGCGGGCAGAACGAAGAAATGCAGGCGTCATTCCGGTCTCTGGAGTTCGCGCTGATACTGGCATTAATTATGGTCTATCTGGTTATGGCGTCCCTGTTTGAGTCGTTACTTCATCCGTTCATCATTATGTTTACGATTCCGCTGGCTGGTGTGGGTGCTGTTCTGGCTCTGGCCATAACCGGAACCAGTGTTTCGGTTGTTGTCTTTATCGGATTGATTTTGTTGGTCGGCATTGTGGTCAACAATGCGATTGTATTAATTGATCGCGTAAATCAGCTGAGGCAATCGGGAATGGCTCGGCAGAAAGCGTTGCTTGACGGCGCTGCGGAGCGGCTGCGGCCGATTCTCATGACGACGCTAACGACTGTATTAGGTTTGCTGCCGATGGCCATTGGCCTTGGTGAGGCGTCAGAACTTCGCACGCCCATGGCAATCACTGTCATCGGAGGTCTGCTGATTTCAACCTTGTTGACACTGGTGGTAATCCCGGTTGTTTATGATCTGGTGGATACAAAACCATGAACCTCGCCCGCGCCTCGATAGATCGACCGGTCACTGTTGCCATGGTATTTATTGGCCTGGCCATGATGGGAGTGTTCGCCGCCTTTAAATTACCCATTGAGCAGTTTCCGGAGATTGAGATTCCCTTTGTGGGAATTGGAATTCCCTATCCGAATTCGACCGCGCAGGAGGTCGAACGGAATATCACTCGCCCGGTTGAAGAAGTGTTATCAATCATGAGTGGCATAGACACGCTGCATACTTTCTCGAGACCGGGATACGTACACATCTCTTTGATGCTGGACTTTGACAAGGATGTTACCGGCAAGGGTATTGAAGCTAAAGAGCTGATCGAGGGAATCCGCCACCGGTTGCCGGAGGAAGTCCGCCACATTCAGTTACGACAGGAGGATCCCAATGCGACACCTGTGCTCAATATGCTCATTACCGCACCGGCGCTCCGTGCAGATGAAGCCTACGCTGTGCTTGATGCGGGAGTCAGGAGTGAACTGGAGCGAATTCCCGGGGTGAATTCCGTTTCACTGTTCGGAATCGACAAGGAGTACGTACGCATCGCTCTGGACCCGGGCAGGATAGAGGCATACGGTCTCGATTATCTGGACATCCAACGGCGGTTGATGGCTGAGAATTTTTATGTCTCTTGCGGGAAAATCGAGTCGTCGCGGGTGGAGTATCAGGTACGTCCCGTGGGGCAGTTTGAGAGCCTTGAAGCCATCGGTAATCTGCCGATCAATCAACAGGGCCTTAAACTTAACGATGTGGCTGAGATATCAATGGCGCTTTCAGAGGACAGCAGACGGCGAACAGTAAACGGCAATCGCTCGCTTGGTGTTTCTGTATTCAAGCGCCCGGAGGCGAATCTCGTTCGTCTCTCGCGTGAAATCAACCTGACGCTGGATCGGATCCGTGAACGTCAGCCGTTTTCGGCAATGGTTTTTACGTTTCTCGACAGCCAGGCAAAAACCGTGCTGAGATCATTGACCGACCTGCGGGACAGTGGTCTCCTGGGAGGCTTACTCTCGATTTTGGTGTTGTTCCTGTTCCTGCGCAATGCCATGACATCGTTGCTGATCGCGGCGACAGTGCCACTAGCGCTTTGTGCGACGCTGGGACTGATGTACTTCCTCGGCATGTCACTGAACATTCTCTCGCTGGTGGGTTTGATGCTCGCTATCGGCCTTCTGGTCGACAATTCTGTGGTGGTGAGTGAAGCCATCTCGTTACGCCGCGATGATTCAGGAACTGATCCCCGCACGGCTGCCCAAAAAGGCGTTTCCGAGGTCGCACTTGCGATCACTGCCGGTACCCTGACCACCGTCATCGTCTTCGTGCCGTCGTTTATGACGGATATTCAACAGGTGGCGGTACTGCAGCAGAATATCGCGATTCCCCTGTGCGCGTCGTTACTGGGCTCCCTGTTAGTGGCACAGACACTTGTACCGACCTTGCTGGCGCGCCTGCCGATGTCCCGGACCGTTCAGCATCACCCGATCATTGACCGGATGGCGGCCGGCTACGAGCAAATAGTCAGATGGACGCTCGGCCACCGGCTGGTCTGCTTTATTATCGCGATTCTGATTGCCCTGAGTGGCTGGGGTGCCTACCGGATGCTCGAGGTCAATATGAATCCTGAGGAGGAATCGCCAAGACTTCAGCTGAATTACTATGTTCGCGGTTCCATGGATATTGAAGTTATCGAGGAATTCGTCGAACGGGTCGAATCCTATCTGTTAGTCAACCGGGAAAAGTTTCAGATCGAAAACATCTTTTCTTCCTACGACACGGACCGGGGTTCAACCACAATCAATCTGATTGAGAATGGCAGGCTTTCACCACAGCGAGTTGAGGCCATGGTGATGGAAGATATCCCGGATACCCCCGGTGTCCGGTTGCGATTCTCGTCACAATCCAGGGGCCATGGCGGCAGAGGAGGAGGTGGGCTCGGGATCAAGCTCATTGGTGAGTCTACCGACGAACTCATACGGATTGCGGACGAACTTGTTACCCAGCTTGAGCATTACCCGACGCTTAATAATGTACGCACAGATGCGGAATCCGTGCGGCAGGAGTTGCGCGTTAGACTCAAGCCCGAACAGGCAGGGCAGCTTGGCGTGACTGCAGTCCAGGTGGCCCAGTCTATCGCAATCGCCATTGGTGGTCGTCAACTGCGCCGTGGTTATCAGGAGGATGGTCGTGAGATCGAAATATTCATGGAGCTTGAAGGCAAAGACGATGCCGATATCAGCACCCTGCAAAATCTGCCGATCTTTCTTTCCAATGGCGATACGGCGCTTTTGCAGACAGTCGCGGACATAAGCTTTGAATCAACCTTAAGGACTATCCGTCGTGAGAACAGGGAAACCTCAATCAATCTTAATTTCAGCAGTTCGGTCCCCCCTGACGAGGCCCAGGCTCTCGTTACCAGCGTGCTGGAGAAGTACCAATTGCCAGCGGGCTATCGGTGGCAGATTGGCGATGAGTTTGAGCGGGATCGGGAAATGTTCAGGGAAATGCTCATCAATACGGTGGCGGCCATCATATTGGTTTACATGCTGATGGCGGCGCTGTTTGAGTCCGTGCTTTTCCCCAGCACCGTACTGATCGCGATCGGCTATTCGGCGGTCGGCGTGTTCTGGTTTCTCTGGGCGACCGGGACTACGCTCACCGCGATGGCGCTGACCGGTATGCTGCTGTTAGCAGGCATGGTGGTGAACAACGGTATCGTTCTGTTAAACCGAGTGATTCAGCTGCGTCGTGAGGGAATCGATCGAACCAGCGCAATTGTTGCGAGCGGCCGTCATCGACTTCGCCCTATTTTGATGACCGTTTGTACGACCATTGCAGGATTATTGCCGCTGGCGGTTGGTGATGTTCGCGTTGGTGGTGTTGGCCCTACCTATTTTCCAATGGCCCGTGCCATTATTGGCGGCCTGGCTTTTTCAACGTTAATTACACTGATCTTGCTACCTCTGGTTTATGTTCTGCTGGATGATCTCAAGATCAGCATTGGTAAATTTTGGCGCAGTGCTTTACTGCAGGCTGACAAAGGTGTTTCCGTGGCCAAAGACTGATTATTTGATTTCTGTCAATGCTGCATGCCGAGGTCCTTCTAAACTTGAACAAACCACGGGGACAACTATGTACAGCATCAGCGAAATAATGACCATTAACCCGATCACACTCGGGCCAAAGGCAACCCTTGAGGAGGCCGGTGCGTTAATGAAGGACAAACGCATTCGCCACATTCCCATTCTGGGGGACAAGGGTGAACTACTTGGACTTGTTACGCACCGGGACCTGCTCGCCGCCGCATCGGGTGGCAGGCAGGGCTATTGGACGAGTGATGTGATGCGTAAAGACGTCCGCACCGTGGACAAGCGAGCAGACCTGCGTGCAGCCGCGCTTACCATGCAGAAATTCAAAATTGGCTCCCTGGTTGTCATGGATGGAAAAGTTCTGGCGGGCATCATCACTGATAGTGACTATGTCGGCCTGGCGGCTAACTTGCTCGAGCAGTTAAACGAAGCAGAGTCGGAAGAATGGGAGGCCGATGACCTGGATTACACCGATTGAATCAGGCTGACAGTTTACTGATCTTTTTCCTTCTCCTTCTGGTGCGCATCTGCAGCGCGCAGGTCGAGTGGCATCCCCAGCAGGTAGTGGCAAAACCAGGAGAGATTCTGCGCCATGATCAATCTGTTTTCCCTTGGTTTGGTTACCGGATGAGCCATCCCAGGAAATATGAACAATTCAACGTCCACAGATTTTGACTGCAGACCGCGATAGAGTTCGAGCGCGTTTGCCAATGGAACTCGCTGATCTATTTCCCCATGCTGAATCAGATGCGGTGCGCTGTGTTCTGACAGGCCGCTGATTGGAGCAGTTTTCGTATAAGCGGTTCTGTCATCAAAGGGAGATCCGGAAAGATAGTCCGTCGTGAAAAAAGGCACATCGTTGGTGATGTGGTACGTGTACCAATCGGAAATTCCTGCACCGACCGATACTGCCTTGAACCGGCGTGAGTGGTTGCCTGCAAATGCCGAAACATATCCACCCTGACTCCAACCCATGCAGCCAACGCGAT
Organism: Gammaproteobacteria bacterium; assembly: GCA_021773555.1. Classification (GTDB taxonomy): domain Bacteria; phylum Pseudomonadota; class Gammaproteobacteria; order Pseudomonadales; family Azotimanducaceae. The sequence goes on along the minus strand of JAJFKA010000012.1, from coordinate 41,666 downwards.
CAGTGTCGATCATGCCGAGAGCGTCAAGGTGGTCGATTGCACTTTCGATATCCCAAAGGTCGCCAACTCCAAGATTGTCGACATTCAGTTCCATGAATGCCTGGCCGCGCCCGGTTGATCCGCGGTAGTTGGGTTTCAAGGTCAGGATACCCTGCTGCGAGAACTGAATACCGGGGTAGTAGAGCTTGTCATCCATACCGATGAGTGTTTCAGGACTAAAAGCCGTGGGTCCGCCATGCACGATAAAAACCAGCGGATACTGCTTCTTCGGATCGAAATCAGCAGGTTTACGCAACACGCCTTCGATGGTTTCGCCATCGACACTCTGCCAGCTTATGGTTTCCACCTCACCGAGTTGCAGGTGTTCAACCTGCGCGTGGAAGTCTGTCAGCTTCACCGGTGTGGACGCCTGTATGACGAACACCTCTGGCAGGCTGGAAGCGCTGAGTCCGATATAAGCTACGACGTCCGCTCGGGCGTCCAGATAAGAGGGCGAAACAGTCCCGGTATCCAACTTTACTGCGCCGTCGGTCCGGGAGAGATAAGTGGTGCTGGATCGCGTGCCGTTGGGTGTATTGACGATCACACCGTCCCGATACCAACATTGAAAATAGATTTCGCGGTCAATTCCTGCTGTCAAATTTTTCGCGATGTCGGCATAGGCCGCGCCACTTTGCAGTTGTGTTAGCGAAATCTCCATCAGATCACCCTGAGTGTAGATTTTGTCGTCGCGCTGGCCCGCCAGCACGACGAGGCGATCCTCTGCGACGAGCACGATCCTTGCGGGGTCGGGCAGACGCAAGGTTTCCATCTGCCAGGATCCGTCGTTGACGGTGAGCATTCTGTGGTTTCTGACTCGATGGACAAGATCCGCCCGGTTGCGACAATTCAGGAATAGCTGTTGCGCGGTACGGTGAATGTCGTCGATGTGATCAGTGAGAGACAGTATTTCCGAGACGTTGACAACTGGAGGGTCAAGTTCCTTTTCATCGATGCCCAGGCGCAACGCTTGCGCATGAGACTTGAATTGCTCAAACGTCAGATACTTCAGTATCTGAGTCGATGCTTCCTGTTCGAAATGGACTACCTTCCCGGTCCGCTTTTTCTCCATTTCCGCTTCTTTATCCTGGGTCACGTAGACCATGCCGTCGGCGAAGGGTTTGAACAGGCTGACGCCATTCTCCTCTGCAGTGATCGGGCGACCTTCGCCCATCAAGCCCTCGTGCAACCAGATTTGTGCTTTCTCACCGCCTCCCTCGTCCTCGTTATCTGAATGGATAGTCTTTCTAACCAGCAGTGTGTCCTCGTTCACCCACTCAACCTTGTCGATTGACGTACCCGGTCGATTGAGATCAAAGCTTTTGCCAGATTCGATATGAATAATTCTGCAACTTTTCTCGTAGCGATTCTGCGCAACATCAGGCGAGGTAACGATGACAACAAGGTGTGTGCCGGTTGTATTTAAAGCCAGGCTCTCTGGCCACTCCAACTGATTGATTTCATTGATGCTCGGATTTTTCATCAGGGTTGTCTCAAACGATTGGGACTGAGGGTATCATAGGGCGCAAGTGTCGGGCATTCGATGGTGATCAACCCCCGCCTGAATCATACAAGATGGAGACGCAATGAATATTGAACAGATCCCGGACAACTTTAAACGCGCCCTGAGCATCTCTGCGCACCCGGATGACAGCGAATTCTCAGCCGGGGGAACGCTTGCGCATCTGGCGAAGACTGGAGTAAAGGTCACCCTGGTGGTTTGTACGGACGGTGGAAAAGGTGGCAGGGATGTAGACAATATTACTGAGGTTCGATATCAGGAGCAGGAAGCGGCCGCAGCGTTGCTTGGTATTCGTAAAGTTATTCGTCTTGACTATCCCGATGGCGAATTAACAGCCAGTGATGATTTTCGAGACAGGCTGATCGAGATTATTCGGCAGACCACACCGGATGTGATTTTCGGCCATCATCCGCAGACCTTTTACAAGCGTCACGGACGGATGGCTTATATGGGACACAGCGATCATCGGGCTGCGGGGAGTGCCATGCTTGATGCAATTTATCCGCGTGCGGGAAGTCCAAATTTTTCACCGGGCCGTGGCGGGGACCCCTGGTCTCCCGCTGAGGTGTGGTTGTTTGATTGTGAAAAACCGGACCACCTGGTGGATGTGAGTCAGGGCTTTTCCGAAAAGATTGCGGCATTACAGGCCCATGACAGCCAGCAGGGTGCCGGTGGCGGGCTGGCGGAAGGTGCGCGCCGCCTGGGTCACTACCTTGGTTCAGACTCACAACCGGCTGAGCCATTTGTCAGGCTCATACTGCGGCGCTGAGCCCTTTATTCTGAATTGACTCAATGTTTTCGGGAATCTGTCGATTAACTAGGGAGCTTCTAATGAATTGTTGCCCCGGCTACAAATAGTTCAGTATGCCCGGCCCACAGGGAACTTCCATGCCATATGACGTATCCATGAGAGAAGAAACCCGTGCTTTGGTGGGTGCCACTAATCTGTTTATTCTGATTCTGGTGTTATTCGCGGTCACCTTAAAATGGCTCGCACTGGGGACACTATCGCCGCGCTGGCCTGGATTGCTGGTGATACTTGTGTGCCTGGCCAATGCCGCCTTTCTCTGGAAGGGTGGTGAAACGCGACAGTCGGCCTGGCTGCTGATCGCAACGCTGGTCTTCGGATTGACATCCTCCGGATATTTTTCGGGTGGACTGAGCGGACCGGTTGCCCTGGTGGCACCGTTAATTCCTGTCGTGGCCATATTGCTGGTTGGCACGCGTGCTGGCTGGATCTGCCTTGGGCTCGTTATCATCATACTATCGGTATTCCTGGTACTGGGATCCACCGGCAAGCTTCCGGAGGATCCCAACAATGCGCTGGGACTACTATTTGGGAGGTTTCTGGCGGTGGTGTTCACGGGTCTTGTTGCCACGTGGATTGCCTGGCGGTTCGGATTTAACAATGAACGGCTGGCGTACACTGATCACCTCACGGGTATTGCCAACCGGCGTGCATTTGAGACCAGGCTGGCGTCAGAAATTTCCCGGGCGAACCGGTCCGATACCTGGCTGACCTTAATGATCGCGGATGTCGATCTGTTTAAACAATACAACGACACTTACGGTCACATTGCCGGTGATCTCGCGCTGGTCTCCGTTGCCAAGGCCTTGTCGCTGGCGGTAACCCGTCCGCCTGACCTTGTTGGTCGCTTCGGCGGAGAAGAATTTATCGCGGTGTTACCGGATACCAATACCGCGGGCGGTCTGTGCGTCGCCAACAGAATGCGGCATATATTAAACAAACAGAAATTTTCCGGCGTTGCAAGGCTATCGATTTCCATTGGTATTGTGACCTGCCGGGGCAGCCAAATTGAAAGTGCTGAAGCGCTTATCCATTTGGCTGACACTGCGTTGTATCGGGCCAAAGAAGCAGGACGTGATCAGGCCATTGGTCTCACCATCGATCATGCCACCGTTGAACCGCTGCGACCGCTCTCTGCATTCGCGAGTATCTGAGCGAATCAACATTTCGTCTATTGCTAACTTTCGGCAGATCTGTAATATTACAGTCCATCCTAGTTTTAATGGAAAAACGTAATGTCCCGGGAGCGAAACCGGCCAACCGATGTCATCCTTGACCTGCTAAGAGGCGTAACTGCGAAAGGGCGACCGTCAAGCTACCTGGTCGAATCGGGTAAATTGTTCGGCTTCTCCGAAAACACCCTGCGGGTTACGCTTTCCCGCTTGCTGAATCGGGGATTGCTGGAATGCCCCCGGCGCGGCTGGTATCGACTGGCGAGGCAAACAGACCAGTTGGAGGGATTTGTGGAGCGGTGGCGGCTGGGCGAGTCACGTGTCAGACCATGGCAGCAGGATTGCTGGTTGTTCGCTCAAATGCAGGTCAGTCAAGTGACGTCAAACTGGGCACTGAATGCGCTTGGCTTCCGCGAGGTGCGCAGTAACCTTTTTGCCCGTCCGGATAATCTTGCACTGAATCTGGACGAACTCCGTGTCCTCGGAACCGGCATTGGCCTCGGTGAGGACGTGTTGCTGATCGCCGGACGCGCACAAGGCGCTGGGCAACCGGAAAAGTGGCTGCAGGCGTGGCATCCGGTTTCGCTGGTACACCATTATATTGATATCACTCATCGGCTTCGTGATAGTGCCGCCAGGCTTGATCAGTTGAGCCTTGCCGAGGCACAGGTGGAAAGCTTCAGGCTGGGTGGTGAGGCGATTAATCTGCTGGCAAAGGATCCACTGTTACCCGAACAGCTGATCGATGTTGACAGCAGGAAGGTATTTTTCGAAACGTTAATTGCCTATGACAAACAAGGCCGGAGAATCTGGGCGAGTGCCGGTCTACACCATGCAACCATGCCCGTAACGCAACTCGCGAGAGCCTGAATTATGACTATCCCTGTCACCACGATGAAAGATTTTCTAACCCCGGATGAGTATCAATCTGTGCTCGCCAGGAGCGATCTGAACGCCTGGTGGCTGGTCGCCTGCCAGTTTGCGGGTTTCGCAGCGATTTTTGCGATTGTCGCGCAAATGACGAATCCACTGACCTTGTTGATCGGCACGATTCTGCTCGGTGGCAGGCAACTTGGATTTGGTGTGCTGGTGCACGAATGCGGTCACCGCACATTCTTCCGCACAACCTGGTTGAATCTTTTTGTAGGACGCTGGTTAATGAGTCCGCTGACATTTAATAATGTTGACGCTTACATGCGCGGTCACCTGCAGCATCATCGACTGGCAGGGACGAAGGAAGATCCCGACCTGCAGAACTATCAGGATTATCCTATCAGCGCGGAGCGACTGCGTCGCAAGATAAAACGGGACATTACCGGACAAACCGGCTGGCGATCCCTAAAAGGCATCGGTCGGGGAATAACCAATCTGTCAAACCTGCCGGTGGAAAATCGGGCGGCGCTGTTGCGCGGGATTGCAGCCAATGGCCTGCTGCTTTCCCTGTTAATTCTGGCTGGTCATGGCTGGCTTTATCTTATGTGGGTGGCGGCGTATCTGTTTGCGAACCCATTGATCAGTCGAATTCGCCAGATCGCTGAGCATGGCGCGGTTCCCGATCTATACGATCTGGACCCCCGAAAAAATACCCGGACGATTCCTGCCAATCCTTTTTGGCGGTTGGTGCTTTGTCCACATTTTGTCAATTATCACCTGGAGCACCATATGATGGCTTCGGTGCCCAACTACAATTTGAAAAAGCTGCACCGGTTACTAAAGACGAAGGGGTATTACCAGGGTGTGGATTTCCCCGGGGACTACTTCGATTTGCTGAGCCGCGTGCTCACGCCGGTACCTGTGCCGGCGTAGTGGTAGATCGCGGCCAGGACTGATCGCGAAACCTCCCATATCACTCTCCATATTATCTCATCCAGTCTCAACTGGTTCTGGTGCAGGCTCCACATTGTCGTGGGAATTGGGTGTTAGCCTGAATGACATGACAAAGCTAACCCGACCCATAATGTATTTGAGCAGTGCGCTGTTAATGACGTTTTCATTGCAGCCAGTCGCGGCGGACGGCCTGTTTGATCTTGAAGCTGCGACTGTTTCGCACCAGCTGAATTTTCGAGTCGAGGACGATTCCGGTATTCAGCGCGTTAAAATCGGTAAGGATTTTCGTATTCGCGGCTGGCAAATATCGGACCGGGTCTACTTCGGCCAGGCTAAGGTTGCAGACAAATGGGGTCTGGGTCTCGTCTTTGAACGGGGTAACACGGCCTACGGATTGAATCACCGGGGCTTTCAGGTGACGAAGCGGTTCTAGTCTGATTGGGCAGCAAGATACCGGCATACTCGTCGTTAAGTGATCACCAGTCGAGGTCGTCGGGAATTTTGAATTCCTTATAAGGATCGTCATCCTCCTCCTCAATCGCGGTACGGTCATAAAGGTAGAGCACCGTGTCCTGGTTTCTGGCCATGATTTTGCGCGCTACTTTTTCGGGGACAAGATCGTAACCCTGCGCCGATTTCACGATGGCGAGAAAGCCTTTGTTTAACTGCACTTTGTTTGATTCGGAAATATAGATCTTCTTGACTCGCTTTGAATCGGTGAAATTGTATTCAATATTGCCTTGTTCACGCTGGCTATTCATTTCAACGAGCTGTTTAATCTGTGCCAGAATCGCTTTTGCAGCTGCCGTTTCATCCCTGCTGGCATTTGTTTCACGATCCTTTTTCAACTTCGCCTGCCGTGCCTGCAGCGCTTCCGTTTTGATTTCGTCAATCTCAATACCCCGCTTGACGCGCATTTCCTGACGGTGCATACCTTTCTCGGCTTTTTTCAGTTGCTTCTCAGTCACCAGTCCGGCCTGGCGGAGTTGATCCTGTAGCGACCCGCCCTGCTTTTTGTGCTTCGACATATTGGCTCCATCCAGATTCAGCAAAGTGCAAGTATACGGTCTCTGGCGAACTTGCCCAGCAGGCATGCAACTGCCCGGCACTGAGTGGACAAAGGATGTTGTCAGGAATGGTCTTATTCTAAATAGGAATGATTTGCATTTAGAATTGAATTGTCTATACTTGCGCCTCTTTTAACAAAATGAGTGAAGTTGAACGTGAAAACGCGGATGAAAATAGTATTCCCAATGATGCTGCCATTGATTTTGCTGGTTCTGACGAAACCAGTCTCTGCGGCAGAAAAGCCTGATCTTGCGTCCATGTGGCAGATGATCCAGACCCAGCAGCGTCAGATTGAAGCGCTGGAACGTGCCAATGAGCAAACCCAGGCGCGACTGAAAGCGGCGGTTTTGAAACTGCAGTCCGCCGATTCGCTGCTGCTGGCGACACAGAGTAATCGCGAAGCTTTGCAATCCCAGCAAGGTCAGCTGGTTGAGGCATTGTCCATGATTGAGGCAACGGCCGATGTGATCGAAGGGAAAGCCTTTGGGTCGAAGCAGGACAAGCCGGTTTTTGGCGGCTATGGTGAGCTTCACTACAACAACATAGAGGAAAACGAAGAATTTGATTTACACCGTTTTGTGCTCTTCACGGGTTATCAATTTCGGGATGATTTACGTTTTTACTCCGAGCTTGAAGTTGAGCATTCGATTGCCGGGGAAGGTAAGAAGGGTGAGATTGAACTGGAACAGGCATTTGTTCAGTGGGACTACAGGGGTGCACAGCATGCAAAAATGGGTGTTTTTCTGATGCCCGTGGGCATACTGAACGAAACTCACGAACCGGATACGTTTTATGGCGTCGAACGCAACAGTATTGAGCGAAACATTATCCCCGCCACCTGGTGGGAAGCCGGTGTGGCATTAGGAGGTGAAATAGCACCAGGTTGGTCATACGATTTCGCAGTAAGCTCAGGACTGAACCTGGATACCGATAATGCCTCCGCGGCCAAGCGCAGTAGTCTGCGTTCCGCTCGCCAAAAGGCATCAGAGGCAAATGGCGACGCGCTCGCCTATACGGGTCGACTGAGTTTTACCGGCATGCCTGGATTCCAGTGGCAGGCGTCCTTGCAGTATCAGTCCGATCTCACCCAGGATGACGCCGATGGTATCGGGATCAATAGCATTGATGCCACGCTCTTTGAAACCCATATTAGTCTGGACAAGGGTGGATTCGGATTAAGGGCGTTGTATGCCCGCTGGGACATAGATAATGAAATTAACTTGCTCGACCCGGGTTCTGACGAACAGTTCGGCTGGTATGTGGAACCTTCCTGGCGCATTAATCCCAACCTCGGTTTGTTCGCTCGCTATGGTGTTTATGATCTGAATGCGGGCTCCCGGACCAACAGTAATGAGAAATCCCAGTGGGATATTGGCTTGAATTACTGGCTGCATGAAAATGTTGTGGTCAAACTCGATTACCAGTCCCAGGGTGACGAAAAGTCGGCCGACCGCAAGGGTTTCAATCTGGGCGTCGGGTACAGCTTTTGACCTGGAAATTGCGCTTACTGTGTGCGCTGGTTTGCCTGGTTTCTGCTCAGCTATCAGGGCAGGTCCAGGCGGCGGAGTACATGACGACGAATGAGTTTGTCGCAAAAAATCTTGGAGCGGATTCAGAGCGAGGTGTGCTCTGGCTGAATGAACGGCGCCAGATTGAGACCGGCCGAATGCTCGGTCATCGTTACGAGGCTCTGCGGGTTCGGTATTGGTACCACGGGGGTCGCACCGTCTGGGTGCTCGATGAAATTGGCAAGGAAATGCCGATTACCATCGGCGTAGCAATAGAAAATGCCAGGGTGACTGACGTGGTGATACTGACCTACCGGGAATCCCGTGGCGGAGAGGTGCGGCACCCGTTTTTTACCAGTCAGTTCGCAGGCGCAGCACTGACAACGGATCTCCTTTTGGATCGACCGGTAGATGGTATTTCCGGCGCAACCTTGTCGTTCCACGCGGTAAGGAATATTGTCCGCTTCGCGCTTTATCTTCATGACGAAACCATGCCTTCAACCGAAAGCCAACGGGATGATTAATTTTCTTCGAAGCCTGCACCGGCGCACCGGTGTCATCGCAGGATTGTTTCTGTTGTTTATGGCAATCAGTGGCGTCCTGCTGAATCATGCTGAGCGGTTAGCCATTTCGGGCTCCTTCGTGCCGGAATGGATTGCAGGAAAATACTTCACACCAGAGTTGCACCTGACCGGTGTTGTGCTGGGGGAGCACCAGCTTGTTGAATTTGATGGCCGGTTGCTGCTCGACGGGTCCGGCGTCACGTTTTGTGATGGTGGACTTTTAAGCGCGGTCAGTATTCATGAACGGATCATTGTACTTTGTGGTTCAGATCTGATTTTGCTGGATTCAGCGGGACAACTTGAGGAGCGTATCAGTCTTGGCCAGGGCTTCGCCGCGGACGTTGACGCGCTGGCAGTGTCCACGGCGGATACGTTGGTAATACGAAGCGCCGGGCGACCGGCCAACCTGGCCCTTGATACCTTAACGCTGCAGCCATCGAGCTTTACCGGATCCTGGCTAACGTCAGGAGAAGTTCTCATAAGTCAGGCTGATTTACCCGGTTTGCTGCATGATGCAATTACCTGGGAGCAGTTCCTGCTTGATCTTCACAGTGGTGCGTTTTTTGGTCTCCCCGGCATCCTGTTCAGTGATGTTCTGGCGTTGATCATCGTTGTTATGGTCCTTTCCGGATTCGTTATGGCTGCGAATCCGAGGCGGGCTGGCAGGTGTCCCTCCGGTGACAAGGAATAGGTCACCAGAATGTGTTTTGCTGATAACCCTGCACAACGCTACTTAATGGGGGTTGCATTTTGACACCGGAGTTCATAAGTTTTAGACCCCGGTCAGGATCGAGTTGTGGAAATGGCGAAGTCGCAGGCGTATTACGATGAAATCAAAGAGAAATTTGCCCAGGAACGAGATCTCAGGCTGAAGTATCGGCCTGAAGGGACTGCCCAGTTTACCTCCGAGTTTTCCGGTGTGCTCTCCCGTTACGCGGTGGACCCCTACGCCAGTGACATTCAAGCACGCGAACCCATTAACGACACAGTCGAATGCCTGTTCATCGGGGGTGGTTTCTCGGCGCTACTGACCTCAGCCAGATTACGTGAACGGGGCGTCGAGAGTATCAGGATTGTTGAGCGAGGTGGTGACGTCGGCGGCACCTGGTACTGGAATCGATATCCCGGTGCGGCTTGCGACGTTGTCTCCTATGACTACCTGCCGCTGCTGGATGAGATGGACTATGTCCCTAAAGATCACTATTCGAAAGGTCCGGAGATCTTCGCTCATTGTCAGGCGATTGCGAAGAAGTATGAGCTTTATGACCTCGCGGTATTTCAAACCACAGTAACATCGACCGTTTGGCATGAAGACGAGCAGATGTGGCATCTGCGCACTGATCGCGGTGATCTTATGAAGGCGCGATTTGTCATTTGTGCAAACGGTACCCTATCGAAACCCAAGCTCGCAAAGATCCAGGGCATCGACGAATTCGCTGGACATTCCTTCCACACCTCCCGCTGGGACTACGATTACACGGGCGATGATCTGTCAAACCTGCATGACAAGGTAGTTGGCATAATTGGTACCGGAGCGACTGCGGTGCAGGCTGTACCCGGACTTGGAGAAGCAGCGAAATCGTTGTATGTATTCCAGAGGACGCCATCCTCCATTGATATTCGTGATGACTGGCCGACAGATCCAAACTGGGCGAGGAAGTTAGAACCAGGCTGGCAGGCCAAACGTCGTGCCCGGGCCCTGGCCGACCCTCAATTAACAGAAGCGCAAAAAGCCAAAATGGCGGCGATGACTCGTGAGGAAAAAATCCAGCGTCAGGAAAACGGCAATATCGATTACATGATGCGGATCCATCGTCGCATCGATGAGGTCGTCAAGGACAAAGAGGTCGCCGAGGCGCTGAAACCCTGGTACATGTTCATGTGCAAACGGCCATGTTTTCACAATGACTACCTGCCGACATTTAATCGGCCGAATGTACATCTCGTTGATACGCACGGGGAAGGGATTACGGAAATTACCGCGAAAGGTCCGAGATTTTCCGGCCATCAGTATGAACTGGACCTACTGATCTATGCGACCGGGTTTGAGGTCCAGAAAACCGGAATATATAACGAAATAGTGGGTGAGGGTGGTGTGGAGCTGAATGAGAAATACAGTACCGGTATGCGCACGCTGCTGGGCATCCATTCTGCAGGTTATCCCAACTTGTTCATCATGGGCGGGTACCAGGCCTCATTCCAGTTCAACCTGACAGATATGTTACAGACCCAGGGAGATCACATTGCTGACTGCATTGCTCATACGCGGGAGTCTGGTCACAAGACAATTGATGTTACCGCTGAGGCGGAAGAGTGGTGGGTGCAGGAAGTGATCAATCACCGGGGCAAAACGACGCGGAACCAGGACTGTACACCCGGGTATTACAATTTTGAGGGTGAACATCAGCGTCGACAGGATGGAAACTATAACGGTGGATTCAAGCAGTATTTCAAGCATATGGGTGATGTACGCAAAGCCTTTAACGACAATTTCAAGTTCTCATGAAGCGGGCTTCATCAGTGCCTGATGGACAATTTAGGGGAGCCGGGAAGATGATGCGTCTCCTCGTAATATTGTTGATCACTCCCGTGTTCGCCTCCGTCGATCACCATGAATCGAAACACGTAGATGCGCTTGCATGGATGTCAGGGTCATGGGCCGGCCCGTTAGGTGACGGCACGATACTGGAGGAGAATTGGGCTGAGCCAGAGGGCGGTACCATCGCCGCATTGGTTCGGATGACGGCTGATGGCAGGAATACGATGGTTGAACTGATCGTAATTGAAGAGCAGGGCGATACCTTGATGTTGTATGTCCAACAATGGGATCCGGGGTAAGGCGAGGACTTCCACTGCGCAAAAAATGAAGTTGCGAAAAATTTCTTCAAATCTGGTTAGCTTCGAAACGACTGGAGCAGGTGGCCTCAAGACGCTGACCTATGAGCGTCCTGACGACAAGCAATTTGATATCAGTATCGAAACCGCGCAGGGCGATTCTTTTAAGGTTCATCTGGTAGCACAGTGAGCGCCGCCGTACGTGATCCCCGGCGATTTACTTCCAGGTCGGACTCGTTAATAATGCCGGCTAATTTCCAATGGGTTCAACAACGATGACAATCTCTCTTTATGACATTTCAGTCGGTTCCTACCTGCAGGTAGTCGGTGCGGTGGCCGGTATCCTGGACATCGGCGCAAAATATTGTGCTGACCAGGGTATTGATACAGCAGAAATTGTAGACACCCGTTTGCGTGAAGATATGCTTCCCTTTCGATTTCAGGTGATCTCCGTTGCCCACCATTCGCTCGGCACAGTTAAAGCAATGGAATCGGGCACCTTTGGACCTCCGTCAGGCTACCCGGATTATGATTACGCGGGTTTGCAGGGACTGATCAAGGATACGCAAACTGAGCTGGCAGGATTCAAACCTGAAGATATTGATGCGATGGCTGAAAATCCGGTGGCGTTTGTCATGGGCAGTACGCGTCTTCCATTTTCCGCTGCCAACTTTGTGTTGTCATTTTCTCATCCAAATGTCTATTTTCATGCGGCGACGACTTATGACATCCTGCGTATGGAGGGTGCGCCGCTGGGCAAGATGAATTTCATGGGGCCGTTGCGCATGAACAAGTGATTGCAGCTTGAGCCGGATATTTCCGGCTACTGCAATCTTAAATTGAGTCAGGGTAGGCTCTCGTCGGGCAGCCCCAGCACCTTGACGACTTCAAGGCATTCGCTGCCACCCATTTTGAACTCACGGCAAATTAAGGGACGACGGTCGTAGATGGTGCAAAGCATCGTGGCACGATCAAGCGCGATACACCATCCATCGTCCAGGCGTGCCATGGTCTGACTTCCCCACTGGTCTGTCTGGATAAATCTGTCAGGCACGCCGGTATCAGTGATCAGCATCACTTCCATCGTGCAGCATGCCGCATTGCAATTTGAGCAGTGCACCGTGTTATTCCATCAGCCGATTTTCAGGTTTTTCCGCGCGCAGTTTATCATTGCCGGAGTGTGTTGATGGATATGATTCTGTCACACTGAAACTTCTTTTCTCTGCTAATTATTCCCTCTTGCAGGTGATTGATCCTGCGAGCTGGTAGAATTGGCCGATGAAACCAGCGGGAATTAAACGATGATTAGCGATCAGGACGATCTGAATCTTGCACTGTTTTGTGACTTCGAAAATGTGGCGCTCGGCGTTAGAGATGCCAAACTCGCGCGCTTTGATATTCAGCTTGTGCTCGAACGGGTACTGCTTAAAGGCAGTATTCTTGTGAAAAAAGCATACTGTGATTGGCAAAGGTACAAAGAATTCATGCCGATCATGCATGATGCCTCGTTCGAGTTGATAGAAATTCCACATACCCGACAGAGCGGCAAGAATTCCGCTGACATTCGCCTGGTCGTTGATGCGCTTGACCTTTGTTACACGAAGGAGCACATCGATGCCTTTGTGATCATCAGTGGAGATTCTGACTTCTCACCACTGGTCAGCAAGTTACGTGAGAATGCAAAACTGGTCATTGGCGTTGGCGTAAAGAATTCGACTTCTGACTTGCTGATGAACAATTGCGATGAATTTATTTATTACGACGACCTGGTCAGTGATGAGCAGAGCAAAAAATCCCGCAATCAAAAGAAGGTGGCAGCCAAACCCGCGGTGAAGGGTGAGGTCGCAAAAAAATCAACTTCCCGGGCCAAACCTAAAGCCCAGGTGCCGGAAGAAGAAAGTATTGATGAAGCCATACGGCTCGTTGTGGAGACCGCGGAGGGACTGAGCGCAGATCAGGGTGACAGGCAAAAATTGTGGGGTTCCATGGTTAAACAAACACTGAAACGACGTCGACCTGGCTTTAACGAACGCGTCTATGGAGTTCGTTCCTTTGGAGACTTGTTGGAAGAGGCAGAAAACCGTGGCCTGTTTAAACTGGAACTGGACGAGCGGTCCGGTGGTTACATCATCCAGGTACAGAATTCTGAAGAACTCTGACATCAGGTTGTCTGCTTAACATCGAGTGCTCTGGCCAGTTGCTGAAAATGCTCGTGTGCAAGCACATCCGGATTCTGCACTTTCAGTTCAGCCAGCAGGGTCCTGGCGCGATCGAAGCTGTCTCCATCTTCTGCGATAAAGCGGATGCGCGTAAGCAGCATCTCTGTGGTTCGCGGGTGGTTAGGGAAGTCGGATTCAAAATGATTCAGGACCGCCGCCACGAGTTTTTTCTGCTGGTGGGTTTCAGCGCGCTCGATCAGTTTTAAGATGGTATTGGAGGAAAGCAGCCGGTAATCGCCGTTGTTGGCGGTGCAGCAAAATTCCAGGACGGCCCAGAGATTGTGAAACTGCCCCTGGTCACAAAGCCGTTCTATGTATTTCTGACCTGCTTTGATCGCCAGGACCGGTGATTCCCACTTGCTCATACGCGAGAATAATTCGCCCTCGCAGGCGTAGTTATCGGCCTGAAGATAAGTTTCGAGTTCTTCAAAAGCCTGCCTGGCTTTGCCGAGGTTGCATAGTTTGTAAAGCGAGGTCGAAAATTCAGACAACAGTTTTTCCCGGGCCTCATCCTGTTGCGACCGGGCGATGCGTTCTCCGAATTGGACCGGGAATCCCAGCGATTCCGCGTTACTGTGCAGGACGACTCCGAGACTGCGAAACAACGTCAGCATCGCCATCAGCAGCACAATCATGGTCACCAGGTTGAATAAACCCAGGTTGATGCCGAGCGCCATATAACCAGAAAACAACGTGACGAGCTGCATAAGGAGAAACTGTCCCAGATGCTTGTCGAACTCAAGGTCCATCAATACTCGCAGCCACTTCCAGGGATTGATCGCAGATACCAGACTTTCTTCCATAATGATAATGACGGTGGCGATGGGGAAAAGAATCAGGCAGGCGATGACAAAGCTGACTTTCCAGAATTCAGCCTCGATGAAAAAAATGAGGGATGCAAAAAATCCAATCAGCACGACCTCCTTGAACAATCGTGATTTCTCATCCAGGAGAATGTTCGCGGACAACAACGGAATGCGTTGAAAGCCCCTGGCGGTATAGTCAACGATGACAAACAGGTAGCCGAAAAAAAACATAAAGCTTACGTAGATACTTAAGCTCAACCAGACGATGCCACCGGCGCCGACTGTGCGGGCTACGGCGAGAAAATAACTGAACAACAATCCAAAAAAAATCACTGCCAGAATATTGTTGAGGCGCAGGGAAAATGGTGCGACCAGCAGGGGCGCAAATTTTTCAACGTTAGCCATGATGGTTTCTGGTTCGACTGGTGGCTTGTGCAGTGAGTGGATCAATCGGCCAGGGATGTTTGGGATATCGCCCGCGCATGTCCTTTGCCACGTCGTGATAGCCACTGCGCCAGAATCCTGAAAGGTCCTGGGTGATTTGCAGGGGCCTTCCCGCCGGGGACAACAGATGCACCAGTAATTTTACCTGGCCATTCATGACCATCGGAGTGTGTTCGCAGCCAAACATTTCCTGCAATTTTACGGCAAGAACCGGTGGTGTCACCGTATAATCAATGGGACGTTCGGCACCGGCCGGGGTACGAAAGTGAGTCGGTACCAGTTGATTCAGTAGCTGATTGGCATTGTAGGGGAGAGACTTCATAAGAATGTCAGGCAGTTCCAGTTTTTTCAGGTCATCCAGCGATTTCACCGGGCCGAGGTAGGGCGCCAGCCAGGATTCAAGGTCACGGATTAGCGCTTCATCCGTTACGTCCGGAAAACTCTGCTGGTGAACCATGCTTCCCGCCAGCGTAACACGCGCCTGCCACTGCCGAAGCGGTGCGCTCCAGTTGAGCTGTCGGAAGCCGCCATCACGCAGGTGCCGGATCAACGCGGCCGCCTTCACATCCTCGGATACGTTTTCCAGGCGGGACTGCACCAGGGTCAGTTCGCCGATTGATTTCCTGCGATAGGCGTTAAATCGTTTCAACTTCGGGTCCCAGTCTGCGATTTCCTGTTCATCCACCACATGAGCAAGTTGTGAGTTGAACAATTCAGGATCCAGCTTGCAGGCGCATCGGATGGTGTCGCCCTTGCTCCTGGTGACACCGGTTACTTCTGCAATCGCCAACCAGCTTGCCTTGCCGAGGGAGTGAACATTCTGTAACGAGGCACCACGGCCATTCGCCAACTGGTAGCCTTCCGAGTGTCGGCGTCTGGCGATTCTGTCGGGATATGCGCATGCCAGCAGAAATCCGGGTACTGCATCGTCGCTCATGTCTATCTGGTTTTGTGTCTCTGTTTCGGGAACCAATTGTGATAATTGCTGCTGGAATTGTTGCGCAAGTCTGAGGGTCCGTTGCAGCCAGGCGTTGTGTTTTCGGGGGACTGAACGATTCTCCAGCATTTCCAGATGTACGCTGATATCAGGTGTTTCCTCAGTGAGTGGATTGCGGTCAGAGAGAAGACTGGCCAGGTGGGCTGCGACTGCCCCTCGCTGGATCTGCACGGCGGAAACAAGCATATGGGCGATGCGTGGATGCACAGGCAGGCTCGCCATACGTTCGCCGTGTTTTGACAAGGACATAGCTAACGAACGCCGGGCGTCTCGACGGTCCTCAACATGGAAATCCAGGGCTCCCAGCGATTCAAGCAGAGAAATAGCCTGGCGCCAGAGGCTTATCGGCGGGCGATCCAGCCATTGCAGTTCATCGGGGTCACTGATTCCCCATTGCAATAGTTGTACTGCCAGTGATGCGAGATCCGCCTGCAAAATCTCCGGGGTATTATGTGCAGCCAGTTGTGCTTGCTGGTCCCGGGTCCAGAGTCGATAGCACTTACCGGGCTGAGTTCTGCCGGCTCGTCCCATTCGCTGGACGCTTGACGATGCTGAGATCCGCACAGTCTGCAAACGGGTCATACCCGTCGCAGTATCAAATAGTGGTGCACGAGCCAGGCCCGAATCGACAACCACATCTATCCCCTCGATGGTTAAGCTCGTTTCGGCGATATTGGTTGCAAGCACGATTTTCCTTTCGCCGCGCTGTACAGGACTGATCGCCTGCTGTTGCGCCTCGAACGACAGGTTGCCGAATAGCGGATGTACCTGGATGTCGGTAGATCGAGTCTGGGCCAGCCACGTGGACAGCGCGGTTGCAACGCGAGCGATTTCGGCTTGTCCAGGCAAGAAAACCAGAAGACTACTATCCGGATTGTCAGTGATCGCCTGTTTCACCACGACTGTGGTTCGATCAGCGATACGCTCTCCTGCCTGGCTCGCTTTTCCGTAAACGAGTTCAACGGGATACTGGCGACCCTCCGAACGAATGATCGGTGCATCGTTCAGTAGTCCACAGATGGCGTCACTGTCGAGCGTAGCCGACATGATCATTAACTTGAGCGGATTATCCTCGTCGCGAAAGATGCTGCGGCTTTTCAGGCAAAGCGCCAATGCCAGATCAGAATCAAGGTTGCGTTCGTGGAATTCATCAAATATCACGAGACCTGTATTTGCAAGCGACGGATCTTCCTGCAGCATTCTCGTCAAGGTGCCCTCAGTGATCACTTCTATAATCGTGCTGCTGCTGACTTTAGTATCAAGGCGCATTCGATAACCAACTGTCGCACCCGGTGACTCGCCGATCAGGCTGGACATTCGATAGGCCGCTCCGCGCGTTGCGAGTCTGCGAGGTTCGAGCATGAGGATTTTATTTGTTCCGAGCCAGGGCTCAGCCATTAGAGCCAGGGGTGCAAGCGTGGTTTTACCCGCTCCCGGTGGTGCGACCAGAACGACTTCGTCACGGAGGAGCAATTGTTGCCGAATCTCCTCAAGTACGGTCTCGATCGGCAGATCCCGTTTGATCATGAGATGTCCACTTGCGATAAGTCGTTCAGAAGGCGGGCCTTGCCCTTAACCGAAAAGCTGTTTTGTGCAGTCGGCTGTGAGTGAACATTAAGATAAACGGCATGGGATAGTGGCACCTAATATACAATGCGTTGCCGGGTTTTCCCATCAGGACACTAATTCAAAAAGGAATAGTATGGCCATAGCGATTTTCAACCGTTTTGATCGACATAATCTGCGCGGGGATTTGTACGGCGGCCTGACAGCGGCTGTTGTCGCGCTGCCGCTTGGATTAGCATTTGGCGTTGCATCTGGTGCGGGAGCGATCAGCGGAGTTTATAGTGCGATTCTAGTCGGTTTTTTCGCTTCCCTGTTTGGCGGCACGCCTGCGCAGATATCAGGTCCAACAGGTCCGATGACGGTTGTGATGACCGGTATTCTCACCCAGTATATGGCGAGGGACCCGGAGAATGGGCTCGCCAGTGCCTTTACCATTGTTGTGCTGGCAGGACTGCTGCAGATACTTTTCGGTGCGCTAAAGCTTGGAAAATATATCGTGCAGGTGTCTTATCCGGTGATCTCCGGGTTCATGTCCGGGATTGGCGTTATCATCATCCTGCTGCAACTCGGCCCGTTCTTTGGCGGCACGACAGTTGATACACCGCTCGCTGCAATGATGGACATTCCTGCAATGCTGCAGTCCATACATCTGCCGACGACTGTGTTGAGTGTCGCGATGCTGGCATTACTGTTCGGCTGGCCATCCAGATTCAATGAGTACATACCCTCGCCGGTGCTCGTGCTGGTTGTTGGTACGTTAGCCTGCGTCCTGCTCTCAGAGCTTGATGCTGTCGCAGTGATTGGACTGATACCGCATGGTATTCCTGAATTCCATTTTCCGCGCCTTGACTTCGCGCTGGTAATCGATGAACTGGGTTTTGCGATTATTCTCGCGACGCTCGGGTCGATCGATTCCCTGTTGACCTCGCTCGTGACCGATAACATTACGCAGTCTGAGCACAATTCTGACAAGGAACTGGTGGGGCAGGGTATTGGAAATATCATCGCCGGTTGTTTTTTTGCGCTACCGGGTGCGGGTGCCACTGTAAGGACGGTTGTTAATGTCAAAGCAGGGGGGCATTCAGCCTACGCCGGGTTAATCCATGCGCTGATCCTTCTGTTTATCGTGCTTATCGCTGCAGGAGCGGCTGAACGAATTCCACTGGCTGTGCTGGCGGCGATTCTGATTAAAGTCGGCGTTGACATTGTGGACCGGCGATTTCTCAGGAAGTTACACAGAATTCCGCTATTCAGCAGCGGTTTGATGCTGACGGTCCTGGTACTCACGGTCTTTGTCGACTTGATAACCGCGGTTTTTGTCGGCGTTTTCATTGCCAACATGGTCACAGTAGATCGATTGACTGACATCCAACTTGATAATATCGGGCTTTCGTTACTCGATAGCGATGCTGACACTGATGACGGACAACGAACGGCGTTGCTGGAAATCAACGGTCCGATGAGCTTTGGCGTTGCCCGAGGAATCAATCGAAGACTGGCAGAGTTAAAGGGCCATCAAAGACTGGTCATTGATCTAAGCAACGCGGTGTTTGTGGGAGTGACCAGTTCACTCACTATCCTGGATATTATTGAAGATGAGTTGAGAAACGATCGAGTCGTGTTCCTGATTGGCGTGCGACAATCTATCGTCAACACACAATTTGAGCGCCTGGGTATTTTTGATTTACTCGGACCAAACCAGATACTGGAGTCGTTAGAAGAGTTGCCAAACTCCGACTCATTGTGACAGGCGGCGCAAAACGTAATGCAGGATCCCGCCGTTCTGGTAATAGGTATATTCGTTCGGTGTGTCAATCCGCACAGTGGCATCGAAGCTGAAGGCTTCTCCGTTGTCCCGGGTCACCACTACTGTGACGAGGGATGCACCTGGTGCGACTGCCGGGATTGAGAATGATTCTGTCCCATCCAGCGCCAGGGACTCGGCAGTGGTTCCTTGCGGATATTGCAAAGGCAAAATTCCCATACCAACGAGATTTGATCGATGAATGCGTTCATAAGTCTCCGCGATTACCACCTTGACGCCCAACAACGCGGGTCCCTTGGCGGCCCAATCCCGGGACGAACCGGTTCCATACTCCTTACCGGCAAGAATAATCAATGGTGTACCGGCGGCCAGGTACTGTTTGGATGCATCAAAAATTGAAGTAACTGCATCACTGGGGTGATGCCGTGTCCAGCTTCCTTCCGTACCAGGGGCAAGTTCGTTCCGGAATCGTACGTTTGCGAATGTGCCGCGCATCATCACCTCGTGATTGCCGCGTCGGGACCCGTAAGAATTGAAATCCTGGGGGCTGATTTGTCGATCCTGCAGATAGGCACCTGCGGGACTGTCAGTCGCGATCGCACCCGCTGGAGAAATGTGGTCAGTGGTTACACTATCGCCAACCTTGATCAGACACCGGGCCGCATCGATCCCGACGACGTCCGGTACTTCCGCGGGCATGTTGTCAAAAAATGGCGGCCGTCGGACATAGCTTGATTCCGGCCATTCGAAGCGCTGGTTTTCATTGATCGGTAAATCATTCCAGATCTGGTTGCCGGTGTACACATCTGCATATTTTGAGACGAACATTTCCGGATTGAGCGTGGCTTCAACCAGTTCGCGGATTTGATCATTACCCGGCCAGATATCTCCGAGGGTGACCGGCTGACCGTTTTGATCCAGGCCAATCGGATCCTTGTAAAGGTCTACATTCATGTTTCCCGCCAGCGCGTAAGCGACGACCAGCGGCGGAGATGCCAGGTAGTTTGCGCGTACTTCCTGATGGATTCGGCCTTCAAAATTCCTGTTCCCGGACAGTACTGATGTGACCAGGAGGTTGCCCTGGTGAATGGCTGCGCTGATTTCATCGGGCAATGGCCCGGAGTTACCGATGCATGTTGTGCAGCCGTAACCCACCAGGTAGAAACCGAGCGCTTCGAGATCGGTCATCAACCCGGTTTTCTCCAGATAGTCGGTGACAACCTTTGACCCGGGAGCGAGACTGGTTTTGACCCAGGGTTTAGTTTGCAGACCTCGCGCCCTGGCGTTTCTTGCCAACAGGCCGGCCGCTACCAGTACCGCGGGATTAGAAGTATTGGTACAACTGGTAATTGCCGCGATAACGACTGCGCCATGTTCAAGGTTGAATTCGCGTCCGTCGTGATGCACCTTGACCCCATCAATATCCGGGTCGCCGTCGGTGGAACCACCCTCTGCTTCCATCTCAGTTGCTGCGAGAGGCGCCAGAGAAAGCGCCTTAAACTCCTTTAACACTCCCTCGAATGCCGGCTTTGATGCTGTCAGAGAAATTCTGTCCTGTGGTCGTTTCGGCCCGGCGATGGATGGAACCACCGTGGCCAGGTCCAGGTTAAGCAAAGCGCTATAGTTTGCATCAGGGCTGGTATCGTCATGCCACATACCCATCGCCCTGGCATAGGATTCAACCAGTTCGAGGGTTTCGCTGGTTCGTCCGGTGAGCTTGAGATATCTCACGGTTTCCAGATCGATGGGAAAGATGCCGCAGGTGGCCCCATATTCGGGTGCCATATTGGCAATCGTTGCCCGGTCTGCCAGTGATAAATTCTTAAGACCGGGTCCAAAAAATTCAACGAACTTGCCAACCACACCGTGCTGGCGAAGCTGCTCGGTAACCGTTAGTACGAGATCGGTGGCGGTGGCGCCTTCACGCAGTTGCCCCGCCACTCGAAATCCGACGACCTGGGGGATCAGCATAGTGATGGGTTGCCCGAGCATCGCAGCTTCCGCCTCGATACCACCGACTCCCCACCCGAGTACGCCCAGTCCATTGATCATGGTGGTGTGTGAATCGGTGCCGACCAGAGTGTCAGGGTAGGCAAGTTGCTCGCCATCTTTCTCAGCGACAAATACCCCGCGGGCAAGATACTCGAGATTAACCTGATGCACGATGCCAGTGCCGGGTGGCACTACCTGGAAATTTTCGAATGCCTGCTGACCCCAGCGAAGAAATTTGTAACGCTCGAGATTTCGCTCGATCTCAACGGAAGTGTTTTGTTCAAGCGCTGCCTGGGTACCGAAAAAGTCGACCATCACAGAATGATCGATTACCAGTTCAACCGGGGATAGTGGATTGATCTTGCCTGGGTCACCTCCGAGGTTCACCATGGCGTCGCGCATGGCGGCCAGATCCACAACGGCCGGTACACCGGTGAAATCCTGCAGGAGCACCCGGGCCGGTACGAAGGCGATTTCCTGACTGGGTTCCGCCGTGGCGTCCCAGTTCATCAGCGCTTCAACATCATCGTCCGTGACGTAATCCTCGTCGCCATGACGCAGGAGGTTTTCAAGTAATATTTTTAAGCAAAAAGGCAGGGAATCTGTTTTCGGCAGATGGGTCATCGGGAAGATGCGATAGGCCTTTCCCGAAACCGTAATTTGGGTAGCTTGTTGGTAGGTTGTGCTCATGTAAGGGTGCTCACTGCGAAGAGTAAGTACAACATAGCAGAGCCATTCAGGTTTCGGTATTTGTGTCGTATAAAATATCCAGTTTCGATCCACCAGACCGCGATTGTTCATCCTTTTACAAATCCTGATATGCGATACTTGGAAAAATTTGCCCGATCAACAAACCCGGCGCTGCATTACCCCTCGGTCAGTCAGGCGTAGTGCGCGGGCTTTGTCGAGGCCTGATAATCCCGGTCAATGAAACTGGATGTAGTCGATGGAATACCTGCAGAGCCTGATTAACTACAAGCTTTTAAGCGTTGCAGGCTTTGATATCTCTCTGGCTCACCTGCTTGCGGTACCCACGCTACTCATCGTCGGTATATTCCTGGTTCGCTGGACCGTGCGTATTGCGGCTGCCTCACTTGAACGGCGTGGTGTCAGCCCTGATGTCATTCAGATCGTTAGTCGCGCCATCATGGTGGTTGGTCTCATCGTGCTGGCCATCACCACCCTGGATTTCATCAATGTTCCGTTAACGGCGTTTGCGTTTGTTTCAGGTGCCGTCGCCATTGGTGTTGGCTTTGGTGCGCAAAATATCATCAACAATTTTATCAGCGGCTGGATTCTCATGTGGGAGCGGCCGATCCGAATCAATGACTATATCGAGGTCGGAGATACCAGTGGGACAGTTGAGGAAATCAATACGCGATCAACACAGATCAGGCGTGTGGATGGTGTACATATGCTGGTGCCGAACTCACACCTGCTGGAACAAACCGTGGTTAACTGGACGCTGGTTGATGAATTAACACGTTGTATTGTTCGTGTTGGCGTTGCCTATGGATCAGATGTACGTCTTGTTGAATCGCTGATCGCTGATGTTGTGCGACTTCATCAAAACGTTCTGGACGATCCTCCGCCGACAGTGGTGTTCGAGGACTTCGGTGACAGTGCACTGATCTTTGACGTCTATTTCTGGGTGCACTCCGTTGGGGAGAAAAGCGGGCGTATTATCAGAAGTGATATTCGTTTCGAAATTGACGCTGTCTTCCGTGACAACGATGTCGTGATCGCGTTTCCACAGCAGGATGTACATTTAAATGGTACGCTGGATATCCGCTCCTCGTGACGCTTCGGTGGTGATTCTCATCCAGTTATCTTTTGTAATACCAGTACGATGCGCGACCGATCATTTGCGGAAGTTTGAATGAACGATCAAAGCGAAAGCCGAGCGCCTGTTGGCCGCATTCAAATGGCGCTTTATGGATTGGTTAATCTGCCGACATCAATCGTCGGCTTACCCATCGCGTTATACATTCCCGCTTTCTACTCCCAGAATCTTGGATTGTCACTTGCTGCCGTTGGCGCTTTGATTGCGTTGTCAAGAATAACGGATGTCGTAACCGACCCGCTGATCGGCATTGTCTCGGACCGATGGCGAACCCGATTTGGGCGGCGTAAACCCTGGATGGTGATCGGAATGCCGCTGAAGGTGTTGTCGCTATGGATGCTGTTTGTCCCGGACAGCCAGTTTGCAGGGACCCTCTGGGCGATGCTCGGGGGCGAAACTATCAACAACCTGTATCTGTTCGTCTGGATCAGTCTGCTCTACCTGGGGTTTACGCTGGTTGACCTGCCTTATCGTTCCTGGGGTGCAGAAATGTCTCTCGATTACGACGAGCGTTCCAAAGTGACCGGCTGGCGCGAGGCCTTCGGCTATGGCGGTACCTTGACTGCGCTGGTTGTGCCTCTGGTGCTGGCGACTGTGTTTGACAGACCCGGTGCCGCCAACGCCCTGCTCGGCGTGGCCACGCTGGTGGTGGTCTCGATGCCAGTATTGATGGTTCCTGCGTTGATCTGGGTAAGGGAACTTCCGCCGGTTGTCAATATCCGGCCAGCGGTCAACTGGAAACGTGGCCTGAAAATTGTCTGGTCAAATGGACCTTACAGAAGGCTTGTAATCAGCTTCGTTTTTCTGGTTGCGGCCGTGAGCATGACCGCATCTTTGTCATTTTTCTTCGTTGCCAGCGTGATGGAAGAAACCTTTGAGCGTTATGCAATATTCATCCTGGCATATTACCTCGCGAGCAGCGCGGCCATTCCGCTCTGGTTTGCGATTTCCAACAAGATCGGAAAGCATCGAACAGTGGTGTTGGGCATCCTCTGGCTATCTTTGTGGAGCGCCTTCATTCCGCTGCTGGGACCTGGTCATTACTGGCTGTTCTTCGCGATTATGATGTTAAAGGGTTCGGCTGTGGGAGCGCTCGTATTCCTGCCAGCCTCCATGGCCGCGGACGTGGTCGATCTTGATACGCTGCGCACGGGTGAACAGCGAACCGGCCTATATTTCTCTCTCTGGGGCATGGTTAACAAAGGCGCGGTTGCGCTCGGTGTGCTGATCGCCACAAGCGGTGTCGCCTGGTTCGGCTTTAATCCTGCAAGTGATACCAATACCGAAACTGCCAAACTCGCTGTCGCCTGTCTGTACAGCATCATTCCCGCGCTGTTGGCCTGTGTCGCTTTACCGCTGTTGTGGAAGTACCCGCTCACGCGCGAACGGCAGCAACGTATGCGTGCTCACATCGAACGGCGCAATGAGCGGCGTGCATGACGGCAGGTAACTCGACAATATCTTGCATTACAAGATCTGGCGTCAGGTTGTGTTTGGGCGCTGTTTGAAATATTTTAGCGCGAGTATCTAAAAATCGGAGTTTTGAATCAATGAGCAGTGCAGAGAACTACGACGATCTGGATTTTGATCCGGTATTGCTTCGCCAGAAGTATAAAGAAGAACGGGAGAAGCGACTGCGTGAGGATGGTAACGAGCAATACATTGAGGTTAAGGGCGATTTTTCCCGGTACGTTGATGACCCCTATGTAGAACGAACAGATCGTGAACCGGTGGCAGATGAAGTTGAAGTCGTGATTATCGGCGGAGGTTTCGGCGGTCTGTTAGCTGCGGCAAGACTGCGCGAAGCGGGAGTCGAGGATATCCGGGTGATTGAGAAAGGTGGCGACTTTGGCGGGACCTGGTACTGGAACCGCTATCCCGGCGCGCAATGTGATATCGAGGCCTACGTGTATCTGCCGCTGCTGGAAGAGCTCAACTACATTCCGAAGGAGAAATACTCCTTTGCCCCGGAAATTCTCGCGCACAGTGCGGCAATCGGGCGGCATTATAATTTATACGACAACGCACTGTTTCAGACCCAGGTGACCGAAATGCGCTGGGATGAAGGCGATGAACGATGGATCATCGCAACGGACCGTGGTGATCAAATACGCGCAAGGTTTGTTTCCATGGCGAACGGACCGCTGGATCGACCGAAGCTGCCAGGGATTCCGGGAATCGCGAATTTTCAGGGTCATACCTTCCATACGAGTCGCTGGGACTATGGCTACACGGGCGGTTCAAGTGAAGGTGGGCTGTCTGGATTGAAGGACAAACGTGTGGCCATTATTGGCACTGGCGCAACCGCCGTCCAATGCGTGCCTCATGTGGGTGAAACCGCACAACAGCTGTATGTGTTCCAGCGAACTCCTTCAGGTGTGGATGTGCGCGGCAACTCGCCGACGGATCCGGACTGGGCAGCAAACCTCGAACCGGGCTGGCAAAAAGCTCGTATGGAAAACTTTAACTCGCTGGTGTCAGGCGTCCCCCAGGAGGTTGACCTGGTTGATGATGGCTGGACGGACCTGATCGGTAAAATGCTGGAGATGCTCCGAAATGGTGCGAGCGAGGATGGCAATGGCCGGACCTTGCCGGAAATTATGGAACTGGCTAACTTTGAAAAGATGAACGAGATTCGAGCCCGTGTTGATGAACTAGTCGACAAGCCTGACGCCGCCGAGGCGCTAAAGCCCTATTACCAGATGTTTTGTAAGCGACCCTGTTTTCACGATGACTATCTGCCCACGTTCAATCGGCCCAATGTTGAGTTGGTTGACACGGATGGTCGAGGCGTGGAAAGGATCACGGAGAAGGGGCTGGTTGTTAATGGTCAGGAGTATGAAGTCGACTGCATCATTTTTGGCACTGGATTTGAGGTCGGAACCGAGTATACACGCCGGGCTGGATATCAGATTATCGGCCGAGATGGTGTGAAATTATCTGATAAGTGGGCGACGGGTATGCGCACAGTTCACGGGATGCAAAGTCGCGGATTTCCGAACTGTTTTCTCATGAGCGCTCAACAGGGTGGCTTTTCTGCGAATTATCCGCATCTGCTCAACGAGGCAGCAGTACATATTGCGCATATCGTCGGTTATGCCAGGGAAAACGCCATAGGCACAGTGGAAGTAACTCAGCAAGCGGAAGACGACTGGGTTGATACGATCATCAATGCGACCGGACCGATGATGCAGATCGGTGGTGAAGGGTGTACACCCGGCTATTACAACAATGAAGGAAAGCCGAATCCTGTCGCAAAATACAGTGCATTTTATAGTGGCGGGTCGATTCAATTCTGGGATCTGTTGTCATCGTGGCGGAAGGATGGGAAGTTTAAGGGAGTGGAATTCGACGGCCAGGAACTGGCCCAGACAGAGTAGACGTCGCACTACAATTCGCATCTGCTGATAAATAAAAAGCGTTGGTGAAAGACCTGATCACGTTGGGTTACAATCAGCCGTTGTTTAACATCTGATGCCGATTTAGCGCGAAACAGCATTCACAGTATTCAAAGGGAGCCCAAGCAAACTCATGAGATATGAATCACCTACTACGACCAAAGCTGCAGCCACGCTGCTGGCCAGGGAAAAGGGACAGGCTGATGTCCTGGCCGGGGGTACCGATTTGCTGGTGCGTATGCGCATGGGCATGAGCGAACCTGACCTGATTGTCGATATCAAAAGGATACCGGCCATGTGCCAGATCAAGGTCGCCGCGGCAGGCACGAAGATAGGGGCAGGCGTAACCGGGTTCGAACTCGGCGAAAACAAGGCACTGAAGAAACTCTGGCCAGGTGTTGTTGAGGCGACCAATCTCATTGGCTCTGATCAGATACAGGGTCGTTGCACGATGGTGGGAAACCTCTGCAATGCGTCACCTGCTGCCGATAGTGTCCCGGCACTGATAGCGGCCGGCGCCAGCGCCATTGTAGTTGGTCCCGACAAGCGACGAACCGTTAAGGTGGAGAAAATTGTGACCGGACCGGGGCAGACGTCCCTTATGAAAGGAGAGGTCATTGAGGCGATAACACTGCCCAAACGGCCGCGAAATTCCAGTGACGCTTACCTGAGATTCATTCCGAGAACTGAGATGGACATCGCCGTCGTCGGTGCGGCCGTTAACCTGACGCTGGAGCGGGGCAGGGTGAAAACCGCAAGGGTGGTGCTGGGTGCGGTCGCGCCAACAGCAATTTTGGTTCCTGCCGCCGCAAAGGCTATTGTCGGTACCAAACTGGATAAGGAGGCTTTGGCGAAACTGGCTGCAGCTTGTTCCGCGGCCTGTAGTCCCATTGATGACCGACGCGGCACAATTGAATATCGAACCAGGGTGGCAGGGGTCATGGCCAGACGCGCAGCAGAAATTGCATTTAAAAGAGCAGGGGGTGGTAAATGAGTGGTGTACTCGTTTCAACAACAATTAATGGTGATGCAGTAGAATTCGCCTGTCCCCAGAACGAAACGCTGCTCAATTCGTTGCGCGACCGGGTTGGCCTGACGGGTGTCAAGGAAGGGTGTGGGACTGGCGATTGCGGTGCCTGCTCCATCACACTTGATGGCCGTCTGGTGTGTTCGTGTCTGGTCTTGAGCGCTGAAGCTAATGGTCGGGAAATCGGCACGGTCGAAGGTATTGCGCAGGGCGACAAACTGCATCCGTTACAGGAAAAATTCATTGAACACGCCGCGCTGCAATGCGGGATCTGTACACCAGGTTTCCTGGTCGCCGCGAAGTCGTTACTTGAACGCAATCCTAACCCCAGTGAAGAAGAAATCCGTTATGGACTCGCGGGTAATCTTTGTCGTTGTACGGGTTACGACAAAATTGTTCGAGCGGTCCAGGCCGCTGCGAAGGAAATGCGTAAAAAGTAGGTACCCAGACGCAAATTACGGTTGTGTAATTTTGCAATAAAAGACCGGCAGAGAGGAATCTGACATGGCACACGATACAAGTTATACCGATCAGAAATTCAATGTAGTGGGTACCCGTGTAAAACGACCAGACGGTGTTGATAAAGTGACCGGACGCGCAAGATATGGCGCTGATGCGTCTGCACCCGGTCAGCTGGTCGGATTGATTCTGCGTTCCCCTCACGCGCATGCGCGGATTAAAAAAATTGATACTGCCCGAGCCGAGAAACTCAAAGGCGTTAAGGCTGTTGTGACGAGTGCTGATATGCCTGATTTGAATGTAGGCAATCGCGACCTGTTTGCTGTGCTGGAGAACTGCATGGCGAGAGACCGGGCTTTGTATGATGGCCATGCGGTGGCGGCCGTTGCCGCGGTGGACATGAACACTGCGAAGCAGGCGTTAAAACTTATCAAGGTCAGTTATGAAAAATTGCCGCATGTCACTGATGTCGATGAGGCAATGAAGCCTGACGCACCGATTATCCAGGACTGGGTGTTTACAGTGGGTGTCGAACCGACACCGAAGAAACCGTCCAATGTTTCGATGCGCTCGGAGTTTGGTCACGGCGATGTGGAAGCCGGTTTTGCGCAAGCTGATGTTGTCATCGAAAAAAGCTACAAAACAGAACAGACGCACCAGGGCTATATCGAACCACATGCATGTCTTGCCAGTCTCGGTCCGGATGGACAGGGTGAACTGTGGGTAACCACCCAGGGACATTTTGTGTTTCGAAACACCTGTGCTGCATTGCTGGGACTCGAAGTATCCAGGCTTAAAGTGACTTCATCAGAGATTGGAGGTGGCTTCGGCGGCAAAACGCACGTCTGGATGGAACCGGTGGCACTGGTTCTCTCTCGCAAGGCGAACCGGCCGGTTAAAGTCGTCATGAGCAGGGACGAGGTTTTCCGTGCTTCCGGTCCCACCTGTTCGACTTCTATTGATGTGAAAATTGGCGCAACCCGGGACGGCAAAATCACCGCGGCGTCGGCAGAACTTCGATACCAGGATGGTCCTTACCCGGCTATCTGGGGAATGCTCGGGGCGATGACATCGTATGCCTGCTATGACCTGAAAAATGTCAAGACAGTGGGGTATGACGTACTGGTTAACCGACCGAAAGTGGCTGCCTATCGTGCCCCATCTGCGCCCATGGCCGCATTTGCGGTTGAGAGCACGGTCGATCTGGTGGCGGCGGAACTGGGTATGGACCCGGTTGATTTCAGAATCCTGAATGCGGCAAAAGAAGGTACTCGTGCTTCGTACGGTCCCACCTACGGACCCATCGGCATTGGCCCAACGCTTGAGGCAGTGAAAAATCATCCGCATATGAGAGCGAAGCTCAAGAAGAATCAGGGCCGCGGTATGGCGTGCGGATTCTGGTTCAACTTTGGCGGCCAGACCTGCACGGACCTGAACGTGGGAATTGACGGCAGTGTCACGCTGACTGTTGGCACGATTGACGTTGGTGGTTCACGGGCGGCGCTTGGATTGATCGCCGCTGAAGAGCTTGGCATTCCCTATGACATGGTGAAAACCAATGTTGCCGATACCGCCTCCCTGGGACATAACGATATGACCGAGGGCAGTCGCGGTACATTTTCGTCCGGCATGGCAGCGATTTTCGCAGCGCGTGAAACTATCGAGGTACTCAGACAGCGGGCTGCTGTCATGCTGGATGTGCCGGTCGAGGCGATCGAGTGGAAAGAGGGTCAGGCAGTGGCAACCGGACTGGAACACAGCAATCTCGCCCCCTTGACGCTCAAGGAAATAGCTGCAAAGTCACCGACCACGGGTGGTCCCATCGCGGGGCACAACGAGGTGGTTGCCGATAATGCCGGTGTCTCTTTCGCCAGTCATATCTGTGACGTAGAGGTGGATCCCGAAACCGGGGCCACCAGAGTGATTCGTTACACTGTTGTCCAGGATGCCGGTAAGGCGATCCACCCTGATTATGTCGAAGGCCAGTTTCAGGGCGGCGCTGCGCAGGGTATAGGCTGGGCGTTGAACGAAGAATACATTTACGGCAAGGACGGTTGCCTGCAAAACGCCGGGTTCCTGGACTATCGAATCCCGGTTTGCTCTGACCTGCCATTTATTGACACCCAGATTCTGGAAATCCCGAATCCTAACCATCCTTATGGGGTGCGTGGAGTGGGTGAAACGTCTATCGTGCCACCATTGGCTGCAATCGGGAACGCCGTTTCCAACGCCGTGGGTGTGCGCCTGAACCACGTTCCGATGTCTCCACCAAGAATTTTGAAGGCGTTGGAGGAAGCGGCGAACAGCTGAATCCTGAAGGTCGAGCGATGCTGCGCGTTAGCCTCTCAGGATCGCTGCGTTCTGCTGCGGGTGGCGCCGAAAATATTGATATCGAAGCGCAGTCGATTCGAGAGCTGCTGAACCGACTCGTCGATCGATACCCTTTAATGCGCAAACATCTTGACGAAGGTATTGCCGTCTCCATCGACGGCGAAATTTATCGTGACAATTGGGCAAAGATTATCCCTGAGGGAGCCGAGGTGTTTCTGTTACCGCGGATTCAGGGGGGGTAGCTGGTTTAATTCAGGAGAACACCGATGTACCCAGGTGACCACGCGAACCGGCATCCAGAACGGCCCGCATTTGTGATGGCAGCAACCGGCGAGGTTGTAACCTATGCTGAATATGAGATCCGTGCGAACCAACTGGCGCGACTGCTGCGAGAATACGGGCTGACAAGGGGTGATCATTACGCCATCTTTATGGAGAACAACCGAACTTATCTGGAGTGCTGTGCCGCGGGAGAACGCTCCGGACTTTATTACACCTGCGTAAACTCCTACCTGAAAGCTGAAGAGCTCGCCTACATTCTGACTAACAGTGATTCCTCCGTGCTCATAACTTCCGTTGCAAAGCTGGCTGTTGCAAAACAGGCAATGGTGGACAGTCCCGGGATATCCTGTTGTCTGGTAGTTGGCGGCGAGAACGAAAGCGATTCCTTACTGAGTTATGAAACGGCGATCAGCCAGCAGCCGGGAACCCCGCTCCCGGATGAATGTCTTGGCACGTCGATGTTGTATTCGTCCGGTACAACCGGCCGACCCAAGGGGATACTCCGTCCATTGCCGGTCTCACGACCTGATGAACCCCTGCCTCTTTATAATTTTCTTGATGAGCTCTGGCAGTATCGTGAGGATATGATTTACCTGTCTCCGGCGCCGCTTTACCATTCTGCGCCACAGGCAGCGGTGGGACTGACGATTCGTCGGGGTGGCACAGCGATCATTTTGGAGAGGTTTGATCCGGAGATTTATCTGGACCTGATTGATCAGTACAAGGTGACTCACAGTCAGCTTGTCCCCACCATGTTTTCCCGCATGCTCAAACTCCCGCAATCCGTGCGCGACAGTAAATCACTGGCATCGCTTGAAGTCGCAATTCATGCGGCAGCACCTTGCCCGCCTCAGGTCAAGGTAGCAATGATCGATTGGTGGGGACCGATTATTCATGAATACTACGGAGCGACCGAAGGTCTGGGTTTTACCGCCTGCAACAGTGAGGAATGGTTAGCACATCCGGGTAGCGTTGGCCGGGTAATCCTTGGTGATCTGCACATACTTGATGACGAGAGCCAGCCGTCCCCACCCGAAGTGCCCGGTGAAATATGGTTCAAGTCAGCGACGGAATTCACTTATTACAATGATGAACAGAAAACCCGCGAAGCGAAATCTGCGGATGGCACAATGAGCACTGTAGGTGATGTCGGTTTTGTTAAGGATGGTTATCTCTACCTCACGGATCGGGCGACGTTTATGATCATCTCCGGAGGGGTAAATATTTATCCTCAGGAAACTGAAAATTTGTTGATCACCCATCCGAAGATTGCAGACGCAGCGGTTTTTGGGGTACCTAATGAGGATCTGGGTGAGGAAGTAAAAGCAGTTGTTCAGGTTATGGATGGGGTGACGGCGAACGATGACCTTGTCCAGGAACTTATGGCGTTTTGTGCGGATAACCTGTCGCGGCAGAAGTGCCCGAGGTCAATCGATTTTGAAGCGGAATTGCCCAGGCTGCCTACTGGAAAACTCTACAAACGCCTGCTTCGAGATAAATACTGGGCAGACCATAAAAGTCGGATACTCTGAGGAACCAATATTTCTCAGACTCATCGCGAGGATGGACAAAACCCTCAGGCCGAATAAGCCTGCGCCTGAATTCGATACAATTGCGCGTATTGGCCGTCTCGCTTCAGTAATTCCACGTGCGTCCCGACCTCAGCTACACGCGCACCGTCGAGCACAACAATCTGGTCTGCCATCCGTACCGTGCTGAATCGATGCGACACCAGAATGGTGACGCGACCGTTTACATCGTGGCGTCGTGACTCCGCGGCATAACGTTCAAACAGCGCGTGTTCGGTTTCGGCGTCCAGTGCGGCGGTCGGTTCATCCAGAATCAGCAGGAGCGGTGTGTCACGCATAAATCCGCGGGCTAATGCCAGCTTTTGCCATTGACCGAAGCTGAGTTCGACACCTTCTGGCCACGTAGCACCTAGCTGGGTCTGCAGGCCGTCGGTCAGATGTGTGACAACGTCCTCGGCACCGGCGCGATTAACCGCGGTCATCACCGCGGGTTCTTCATTGATACGTTCAACGTCACCAATACCGACGGTCTTACAGGCACTGAACTCAAAGCGAAAAAAGTCCTGAAACGCACCTGCGAGTCTGGTCCGCCAGATTTCCGCGGGCATGCGACGAAGTTCGAGACCGTCCACCAGAATCTTGCCGGCACTGGGCAGATACAACTGACATAACAGTTTTACCAGCGTGCTTTTGCCTGCGCCATTCTCGCCAACGATGGCAATTACTGTATTCGGAGCGAAATTAAGACTTACATCGTCCAGCACCACATTACTTGTGCCGGGGTATGTAAATGAGACGTGATCGAATCGAATTCCTTCTTTTATTTTGTCGGGGACCAGGGTATCGACGTATCTTGTCTGGCTTTCAGCGTAGTCTTCGAGCCATGCCATTCGAATTGAGCCATCCATCCAGACGCCACGTAAAAAGCCCAGTTCGCCGACCGTTGCCCCGATATAAGCCGAGAGTCTTGATCCTGCAGCGAGCACCAGCAGAACCTCACCAGGGCTGGCTCCCTGTTCGGGAGCGAGTACTCCGGACGCGACCAGAATGATTGCGCCAATATAACCGGCGGCAAACACTGCCCAACCCAGGGTATGCCAGAAGGCGCTGCCCCATCTGGCTGAGGCGACGGGATTAAACCACTGATTCCATGCTTCGCGGCGACGACTGACCAGCTGTTCTCCGAGCCCCAATACCCGCACTTCTTTACCCGGAGGTGCGGTGGTGGCAAGGTCAAAGAGATGGCTTGCCAGTCGGCGAGACGGTGCGCCTCTTTCTTCGGCACCTCGCTCGACCGCGGGTCGCCATGTTGAGGTGAGTACTGTCGGCAGGGCAAACAGCACCAGCAGTGCAAGACCCGGATGCACTGATACAAGCAGGCCGACAGTGATCAAAAGCCGTAAGATCCAGCCGCAGGTGGTAAACAGTGACATGTACATGTGGTCCAGGACAAAAACCTGATCGCGCAGGATTGAAAGCCGGTCCAGGTACTCCGGGCGCTCATGATGTTCCACTGTGCCGACAGAAGCCTGTAGATTCGCCACATGGGATTCCAGCGCTATGGTCACCCGATCTCGAAACCGCCGTTGAGTTCGATCACTGATCACCCTTAAAAACCAGGTGGCGGCAGCGGTTACACCAAGCCCGATCGATGCGGTCATTATCAGGTCGTTGTCGTTGTCCATAACGCCATCGGCGAGGAACTTAAGCCAAAGCGCCAGGAGTGCGTCCGGTAGTGCCGCAACCAGACTCAGCAGGAATGCGATGGTCAGCAATCGTGGTTCGGCATCGTAGCCACGTTTGAGGGCTCGCCACATGGACGGCAACGCGGCTGGGAGATCTTCAGTCGAGGACATCGAATTCGACTCCTGTCTCTTCACTGTCAAATCTGGACGCCTGCAAATCAAACATTGTTCGATAACGTCCATTGAATTCCATCAGTTCCTTATGACTACCCAGTTCGATGACCTCGCCGTGTTCCAGTACACAGATTTTGTCTGCCTTGCGCACCGTGGAAAAACGGTGAGAGATAAGAATTGTGGTCGCATTGCGGGTTGATGCGAGCACCCGGTCGAAGATTTCGGCCTCGCCGCGTATATCAAGCTGCGCGGTCGGCTCGTCAAGCAAGACCAGACTTGCACCGAGTTTCACGGCGCACAAGGTTCTCGCAAGTGCGACGCGCTGCCACTGTCCTCCGGAAAGGTCGGTACCACCGGCGTAAGATTTGGACAATATGGTGTCGAGTTCTGCCAGGTGTTCGGCACCGGCTTCCGCCAGCGCGGCCAGGATCACTTCATCGGCTGCACCTTTTGGGGCAACATTTTCGCGTAAGGTCAGCTCGAACCGGATGAAATCCTGAAACACTGCGGTGACATTTTTTCTCCAGCTGCTAAGTTCGAGCTTCCTGATGTCGATACCGTCGATCAGGATGTTACCGGAAGATGGATCGTAGAGTCGGCACAACAGTTTGGCGAGTGTTGTTTTACCAGCGCCGTTTTGCCCTACGATGGCGAGCGATGATCCTGCTGGGATGGTAAGGCTGAATCCTTTCAACACTGGCGAAGACGAAGTGGGGTATTGGAAGGTGAGGTTATTAAATTCGATATCCTGCTGCGGCATTCCAACCACCGACAGTTCACCATCATTAAGTTTTCCTGTTTCTGACATAGCGGCCTGTAAACGCAGGACCGCCGATGCGGGAGCCGCGGCGCCGTCCAGTGCCCATGACAGGCCCCCGAATGCAATCATACTGGTGCCAATTGCCGCAAAGGAAAATGTCACGATACGATCCAGTGGCAGATAGCCCCCCGTTGCAGCCTGGGCCATCGACCAGAACAGAATGACATTAGCGGCCACCACCAGCAGTACACTCCAGAACACTGACCTTTCGCGCAGGCGGGTGGCAGCCCAGCGAAGTTCATGCAGATAACGCCGTTGGTCGCGAAATCGATCGATGGTCCAGCCCGACAGACCAAACATGCG
This sequence comes from Gammaproteobacteria bacterium, assembly GCA_021773555.1. Taxonomy (GTDB): domain Bacteria; phylum Pseudomonadota; class Gammaproteobacteria; order Pseudomonadales; family Azotimanducaceae. The sequence goes on along the minus strand of JAJFKA010000012.1, from coordinate 6,684 downwards.
CAGTTCTTTTGCCGCAGGTGGATCGACCGCGATGCGATAGGAATAATCCGCATGACGCTGTGCGTTTTGAACCTCGTCGGTATTCCGATCTTTCCAGACACCGCTTTCGCGTAACAACCAGTGGGTGCCGAGCCATGCGCCTGCGAGCAGCAACGGTGCCCACCAGCTGTAGGCGAACAGTACACAGGCAGATGCAACTCCTCCGATAAATTCGACAAGCCCGGAAGCAATAAAATCCATGGATATGCTAAGCGGTGGACCGCTGATTCCGAGATCAAAGTCTCGCGCCATAGTCAGATCGTTTGTATGTTGTGGATTCTCCAGATGGATCATGCCAGCAGGCGCAACACAAGCGGACGTCAATTCGTCGTAGAGCCAGGCGGCGGTCTTGCTACCCAGGTTAGCGCTGAGCGCCTGGTGTACAGGTGTCAAAATTTGTAACAAAAAGAACAGAATACCCACATATCCGAGAGCGGCGGTCAGTTCAGAGCCTCGTTGCACGACACCAATCAGATGTCCCATGGCAATGACAAAGAAGGCCGGCAACAACCCCCGTAAAACGAGGATCATCCACCACAGCAGGGCGAGTGGTCGGTCGGCGCGTGGCAATACCGTAAAAAATTGCCATTCCTGACGGGCAACAAGTTTTTTCAGGGCAGTGTTCATCTGTGGCCTCACGACAGCAGGCAAAAATAATAGCATTTACTGTATAAATTACCAGCATTTAGGGAAGGCCTGATATCTTAGCTCTGGATGAAGCAAGACGATCCATCAGCATGTAGCGCTCAGCTTCTGAGTGTGTATCCGGCCATCAGCGCGCAGGTCATGCGCCATATTTGTTCGATACAACGGTCTTTTCGTTCCAGATACCAGGACATGAAGTTTTCATCCGGACGGTCCGGACTGAAGAGCTGCACCATCCACTCATCGAGAATAAGCTGTGGTACAGCGTGTTTCTGTGACAGCTGTGCCAAGCATAAGATTTTTGCGATGATATTTGCACTCTGTTATGTTGGCCTTGCTTTTGATTGACGCGACATTCCAGTCAGAGAGCAATCCGGTAAAAATATTTCCTGTGGTCCGGGAGTAACAGGTATTTCAATGGCAGATGATGAATAGGCTCATCCGTGATGAGGAATCCGGGGATACTGAGTCGATCAGCCGGGTGGTACGTGCAGCATTTGGAGACAGGGACGGTGAACCTGAACTCGTGCGTCTCCTGCGGGAAAGGCGTGAGGTCCTGATTTCACTGGTAGCGATTGAGGGAAGCGATCTCGTTGGGCACGTGATGATCTCAATGATCGAACTGGAGACGGCCGCCCGGTTAAGATTCGGCGGTCTTGCACCACTCTCGGTCACGCCATCAATGCAAAGTGTCGGCATTGGCAGCCTACTCATGTCGACAGTAATTGCGCGAAGCCGTGACCTTGGCCTCGATGCGTTATTTCTACTGGGTAATCCCGCGTATTACAGCCGCTTTGGATTTGGCTCATCGCACATCGGCAATGAATACGGAGCAACCGACGCATTTATGCATCTTGAATTGTCACCGGGATGCCTGAGCGGCCTTGCCGGCACGGCAAGATATGCCAGTGCATTTCAGGATACAGATACCTGAAGGGCCATCAGGCTGCGACTACCGGTTCGTTCCTGCCAATTTGTGATTTGATAAAGTCCGCGGCATTCGCCAGTGCGACTTCTGTCTCGGGCAGTTCTGAAAATCCCTGAAACACATGGACCATCTTCGGCCACACCTGGAGCGACACGCTGCTCCCGGCGCGGTTAGCCTTGTTCGCATAACGCTGGGCATCGCCATAAAGCATCTCGTCACGACTGACCTGAATCAGGGTGATTGGCAAGCCATCAAGATTTCCCAACAGGGGTGATAGCATCGGGTCGTTGACCGGTCTGCCGGAAGCACGGCGCATCATCAGCGCCAGGAGAAAACGAGGCATCTTGATCAATGCACCAATGCCCGGTCCGAGAAACGGATCTGTCTTGAGATTGGAAATCCATGTGGGGCTCGAAAAGGTCGCATCGGTTAGCGGTGCGAAGGCAATGGCGCCGTCTACCGGTCTGTGGTTTTGATTCCTCGCCCAGGCGATGACTGATAGCGTCAGGTTCCCGCCTGCAGAGTCACCCGCAACAAACAGGGATGTGAGCCGATTGGTATTATCCGGACCATTTTCGAGTATCCATCGGTAGGCCGTTTGTGCATCCTCATGACAATGAATGGTTTTGAATTCAGGTTGCATGCGATAGTCAATCGCCAGTACCGAAACACCAGCGCGTCTCGAGAGTTCATAAGTTATGTGGCGATGGCTGCGAGGACTACCGACACGAAAGCCACCCCCATGAAGATATAACAAGCGGCGGCTGGGGTCCGCGCCTGCCGCTAAAACCCATTCGCCGGGTATACCATTGACGTCAACATCAACGATGCGTGCGTCGACCTCGCGATAAAACAGGTCCTCCAGTTGCTGGCGCGCAACTTTGATATCCGTTGATGCATTTTTAGTGAACTGCTGCAGCGTGTTCACCGCGTCATCGTGTGCGCGGCTTACCTCACTGTCCGGAATGATCGGGTTGGTTTTCGGTTCATCAAAATCACTGTGATCCGGTGCACGGTAACGGTAAGCCAGTATTGCCAGCAGGAAAATGATGCCGAGCAGGATAGTCAGGATAAGATACATGGGGACCTCATATTAAGTATTCGTCATTCAGGAGCTAACACCACGGCCAAGATTAACACAATCAAATTGCACCATTAGCGCCGGGTTGCAGAATCCGGGGCCGGGTTTTTTCAGACCTTCTGCCATGCAATACTAACGCCTCGATCTCGAGTGATGTGGGTGATTTGACCAACCCGATACTTGAGGGAGTCATACAAGCGATCTGGATAGGAGACTGTAGCGTGGATGATATTGTCAGGGCAAAAGTGAGCGGCCCGGTTACCGGTGGAAAATATGGCTGGCCGTTTGCCGCTTCCATGCTGGATATCAGCAGCTACGGTTATGAGGAGTCAGAATACTTCATCGAGGGTAACGCCAAACGCTACCGATCTGTGTCAGGAAGTGATCAGGACAGGTCGGGGAAATGGGCGGCGGAAGTTGCAGACCATGCTGCGTTTAAAACGCGCATGCTGGTGTATCGCCCCAGTGACCCGGCGCGCTTTAACGGCACCGTGATCGTTACCTGGAACAATGTTACCGCGGGGCACGATCTCTTTGGTGCGGACAGTCTGGAACTATTCGAAGGCGGATTTGCGCTCGTTTGCGTGACTACCCAGAAAGTCGGTGTTGAAGGCCTGCCGCCAATCAATCAGGGTCTGGCGGGCTGGGACCCGGATCGTTATGGCAGCCTTGCCATTAAGAGCGATGACTATTCTTTCGACATATTCTCCCAGGCTGCCGAGGCAACTGGACCGACGAGGGACCGGCGTAACGATCCCATGGGTGGTCTCGATGTTCAGCGGCTGGTGGCCCAGGGGGCATCACAATCTGCCGGTAGACTTGCAACCTATATCAATGCGATTCAGCCGCTCGAGAAGGTGTTTGACGGATTCATTCTGAGCATCTACTTCGGCAGAGGTACGCCGCTGGAAGTGGGTGACGTGGTGGTTAACATCAATGCGCCGCAAGCCGGACAATCAACCCAGCAAAGACTCAAAGGCCACAATCTGCTGCGCGACGATCAGGGAGTGCCGATATTCGTTGTGAATTCAGAACTGGAAGCCATCGCGTGTGTCGACGTACGTCAGCCGGATACTGATACCTTCAGGTATTGGGAATCGGCGGGGACCTGCCATGTATCCCAGCAGGGCAGGGCGGTTCGTCAGGCATTGCTTGATCGCGATCATGTGATCTCGCGACCGACGGAAACCGGGATAAATGCCATACCGATGAATCCGCTCTACGATGCGGTCTACCACCATATGCACCAGTGGCTCACCTCTGGAATCAAGCCACCCATTGCGCCCAGGGTGGAATTTTCGAGTGATCCGACAGCGGTCGTTCGCGATGAACATGGAATTGCCAGAGGCGGGATTCGTTTACCCCAGGCGGAGGTGCCACTCGCGAAAAACAGCGCGATTCCGCTGAGTGAGGATATCTTCGCGGTTCTCGGCGGCTCCAGCCATACTTTTAGCAAGGCTAAACTGGACGAACTCTATCTGGATGAGGAGGCTTTCATTACCCGGTTTGAAGTCGCTGCAAACAATGCTGTTCAGGCTGGCGTTTTGATGCCACGGGAGATTGCCAACCTTGTGACTGAGGCGCGAGCTACTTATCGAAAGCTGTCCGGTTCCTGACTTTCGCGGGGGCTCGCAGCGCCTGTTTTCCAGAAGCGGTTGCCCTGAATCTTCCTCCGTCCAGAGACTCTCATTCAGGTGCACCGGGGAGCATAAAATAATTCTTGTTTTTGTGAAAATTAAGAATAATATGCTCTCGCCTCACATTGGGTGAGGACTTATCAGGAGTGAATGTAGATGGCTACTAAAAAGAAATCTGCGTCCAAATCTTCAGGAAAATCTGCAAGCCCCGCTGTTTCAGCAAAGCCTGCAAAGAAACTAAAGAAACGCTAGATGCTTGAAGGGAGCCCGGACAATTTGTCGGGCTCCTCTCGGTCCTGATGGTCATTTCGCGGCTCTTAAACACCTGAAATATTCTGATTAAAACGGATGGCTCACTGCAGTCATCACATCCCGCACAGCCACTTCGTGTCTGCCTCGTGTTTCTTTATTTTGGTTCTTCGGCAATCATCTTCACCGGAAACGGTTTGCTATCGGTACCGGCGTAAAGGGTTCGGTGCGGGAAGGGTATTTCGATGCCTTCGCGATCAAACGCTTCTTTAACACGCTCCTGCAGACCGTTACGCATATCGAGGTAACGGGTGCGCATCGCCCACACAGAAAATTGAATGTCAATGGACGACTCGCCAAACCCCTGCATGATAATCAAGGGTGCCGGCTCATCCAGACAAAGGTGGAAATCCCGGGCGACCTCCAGTAGTACGTCTCTTGCACGACGGATGTCCTGGCCGTAGGCAATGCCAACCTGCAGGTCATATCGCCTGATAGGGAAGCGTGACAGCGTGGTAACGGTTGATTTCATCAGGTTCTCGTTTGGAAACCTGACGTACAAATTGTCAAAGGTGCGTAGCTTGACCGAAAGCAGGTCGACCGACAGTACCTCTCCAGTCAGGTCACCTACCTTAATAACATCGCCCACGGAAAAGCTGCGTTCGCCAAGCAGAAATATTCCACTGATCATATTGGAGACCGAGGTCTGGGAGGCGAAACCGACAGCGACCGAAAGCACGCCCGCAGCTCCCAGTAACACCGAGAGATCGAAGCCAAGTTGATGGACGGCCATCACTGTGAAGATGGCGAGGATTGAGTATCGGGTAATCTGTCGGATGATGGATTTGTCATGGGCTTTCAGACGTTCCTCCGACATTCCATTAATTGCGTGCACGGCAAATCGGGCGATGAGCCAGCCGACAATCAGCAGCGAGAGAGCTCGAATTAAAATGACGTAGTTAAGGTCTTCAAACATGTCCTTTCCTTTTAGAAAAGTAATCCGAGTGCGCGGACCATAAGATTTTCATCCTTGGTCTGCCTTGCCGGGCTGATCAGCTTTGCATCGCTGTATTCCGATGGCGCGGTATTGGTGAATTCTATTTCGGCCACTTCGAGTTTGTGGACGCGAGTGATGTGAATATCCTGGGTCCATAACGATGCGCCGGTGTCATAAATTGATAACGAAGGAATGGGTACATTGAGTCTTTCGATAATCAGATCATCGCCCCCTTTGTTATGTATCCCGACCGGACTAATCAATCGTTCCGGCCGAACCGGTACATTCGCGAGGGACATGCGAGCGTGCGACGCATTGGCATAACAAATCTCACCTTCCCGTGTGTTGGGGCCGAACCATGTGTCAGAGAGGATTTCAGTCGGGATGTCTAACAGTTGTGTGTTGGTTTCTGAGCACAGGCATCGCAACCAGAGCGGTGTGCTTAAGTAGAGCGTTATTTCCTGACCATCCGGGATTCTGATGGGCTGCATTGGCCTGACGACTACATTTCGGTCAGCCATGGCAGGTTCCAGAGTGATTCCCCCTGTGGTGGTGTTGAATGCGGTACGCTGGCGCGTTACTTCCTTTGCAGACTCGCTGACGTAACGATCCTGTGCGTAGGAGTAGTGCGCCGACCACTCTACCGCTGTTCGCTCGAGACCGACGGTGAGATTACCCAACTTCAATTCCAGTGGTGAGCCGATCTCAAGGTATTTGTCACCCCAGGTGAAAAGTTCACTCATTTGCATTTTGCTCCGAGAACGTGATTGATATTACGCTTTCTGCGCCCTGTCTGCAGAGTCCCGTCGACACCCTCTATTGAGAGTGAGGCGAGTAGGGTCATGGCATTCTATCCAATGGAAAAGGCGGCAGGGCAACCGGCTTTGACGCCAGCGACATCAAGGCGAAGGCATTGTCATCACCTGCAATTCGATTACTCTTCAGGGCGGCACAGTTGGTGCAGCGATGTACCAGTGCCCATTCGGCGCTATTTTTTACCCAGACAGAAATAGGCTCCATTTTACCTTTGCATACAGAACCGCGGTCCCCTGGTCGATCGTCAACATGCCGGCTCCACAGGCACGAAGGACAGTGATTCCGATGTTGG
>JAJFKA010000110.1 GCA_021773555.1 Gammaproteobacteria bacterium | reverse complement strand
GGTTGCATCGTTAATATCATAGTTGAGGGTGGTAAACACCTTGTAGGTGTCCGTATCTTCAATCAGGTTGTCAAAGTTGGTGTACTGGAACCGACAAAATCCCGCGGCATTGGTGTTGCCAAGGGCATCGCAATTTGGATCCGGATTGAATCCAGCGATAATGGTACCGTTGCCGATTGCTGGCAGGAAGGTACCGGGATTACCGATACTTGACCAGCCGCCTTGCGTGTTCGCACTGAAGGGCAACAGTGCCCAGCTGCGATCTTTTACCCGAAGTTCATCACGATGGTCATACTCACCGGCGACGGTAAAGTTCCAGCCATCACCAGCATAGCCGTACATGACGCTGGCTTCCTGGTCGCCCGAGTCCTGAATGAACTGGTTAGCGATTCGAACCTCGAATCCTTCGAAATCGTCTCGCGTGATAAAGTTTACAACGCCGCCAATGGCGTCTGAGCCATACAGGGCAGCAGCCCCGTCCTTCAGTACTTCAACCCGGCCAATTGACGAGCTGGGTATTGAATTAATATCCACACCTAATGTGGTGGTACCCACCTGGCGTCGACCGTTGATAAGCACCAGTGTGCGTTCCGCTCCGAGGCCACGCAGGTTAACCAGTGCAACACCGGAACCGGCAGCCTGACCAACAGAGGCGAACTGGTTGGTCTCACCGGCGTTACCAGAAGTCACACCGAGATTCCGTACCATTTCGATGATGCTCGGATCCCCAAAATCCTCCAGGTCCTGACGGCTGAGAACCTCAACCGGTAGTGCTGCATCCTTCGGTGTCCCTTTGATATAGGAACCCGTGACGACAACTTCCTCCATGCCTTCCTCGGCAAAAGCCGGCAGTGTTGACTGCATGGCCATAGTCCCGGCCATTGCAAAACCTGCCAAAAGCAGCTTCTTCTTTAATCTAGTCATTGATTTATTCCTCGACTAATTGTTTTGGTTCACGCTTGTTAGTAAGCCTGAACCTCCCCCGTGGGCCAATGAAAGCGCCCGAATCACGCGCATGCTGCGCGCGCAAAGCTTACGCTGTGAAAAGCGCGTAATACACAATAATTTTTGCAGGCCTGTCTCTATATTCATACCTTAATAGACCGCGATTATACGGACAGATTTCGTTACTTTGTCGTGATTTTGCAGTAAAACGTTGTTCCGCTTGACCCGGATCAATCCTAATGACGTCAGCGAAGCCGCCGGGCGCGAACTATTCTGCCTTTCAGTTTGCCTTCGCTCAGAATATTGAGTGCTGCTTCGGCTTCATTTCTGCGCACCGCAACCAGTGAGAACTGATCAGCGATATGAATTTTTCCGATCGCTGTACCCTGGATGGCCCCGGAATTTGTCAGTGCGCCGAGAATGTCTCCCGGGCGAATTTTTTGCTTGCGGCCAGCGCCGATTTGTAAGGTTTCCATTGCTGGTTTATACGGTGGAGCGGTCGAGGCGGCCGGCAGGCTGCGACGCTGAATTTTACGTTGCAAATAACGTTCCAGCAGATCAGCTTTATAGCTATCCTGATCACTGAACAGCGTAAAAGCGAGACCTGAGTTTCCGGCGCGACCGGTCCGGCCGATGCGGTGAGTATGTACTTCCAGATCATTGGCTATCTGGTAATTAATCACGGCGTCCAGTGCATCGATGTCGAGTCCACGTGCGGCAACATCGGTGGCGATGAGAATGGAAATACTGCCGTTGGCAAACCGGTTCAGCGTTTCATCGCGGACCCGCTGTTCCAGGTCGCCGTGCAGTGGCAGAGCACTGAACCCAGTTTGTGACAGCTTATTGGCAACCTGCTGGCACTCGCGTCGGGTATTACAGAATACCAGGGTTGATCCGGGGCTATAGTGTTTAAGTAAAGTTATCAGCGAGGTGGTGCGATCATCACCATCAGGCACTTTGTAGAGTATCTCATCAATGCTGGCGGGTGCGTCGTCAATTGCCGTTACCATAATCGGGTTTGACAGGACGCGTTCAGCCATTTTGCTGATGCCCGGAGGATAGGTAGCGCTGAACAGCAGGGTTTGTTTTTCATCCGGCGTTTGTTTGAGGATGGCATCCACGGTTTCTTCGAAGCCCATATCGAGCATTCGGTCGGCTTCGTCCAGTACCAGCACACGAAGCGATGAGAGGGAAAGGCTTGCCTTGCGCAGATGGTCGTCAATTCTCCCCGGCGTGCCGACAATGATGTGTGCGCCATGTGCGAGTGAATCGACTTGTCGTTTAAGCGGACTACCACCACACAGGGTCAGCACTTTAACGTTGCCAACACCGCGTGCGAGTCTGCGAATTTCCCGGCTCACCTGATCAGCCAGTTCGCGGGTTGGACACAAAACCAGTGCCTGTATGGTGAACTCAGCCGACTTCAGTTGCTGTAGCAGGCCGAGACCAAATGCCACTGTTTTACCAGAACCGGTTTTAGCCTGCCCGATCACGTCCCGCCCGGCAAGGATGTCCGGCAGGCTCTGCGCCTGGATGGGCGTCATTCGGTGATAATCGAGGGTCGCGAGGTTTGTCAGTAAACCCACGGCCAGATTGAGTCCGGAAAAATCCTGCTTGTTCGAATTATCCAATGACACCTTCACTTGCAAGGCTCTGCATGTCTTCGAGCGATAGACCCAGTGTTGATAGAATCTCGACTGTGTGCTGGCCCAGTTCTGCCGACGGCAGTGGGTGTCCGGAAGGGGTTCCCTCAAATCTGACCGGGGTTCTGGGTTGAACCATTTTACCACCCCGGGGGTGTTCGGATTTGATCAACGTGTTCATGGCAACAACCTGGGGATCGTTGGAGACCTGGGCACGAGAGTTCACCTTCCCGGCCGGAATATCATTCTCACTGAGCACCTCGATTAATTCGTCAGTTGTATAGGCTCCGCAGTCTGCGCCAAGACGATGCGAGACAATGGCGCCATCTCGGGCGTAGTTAATTTCATACATATCTGCCAGGTCGCCAGAGTACTGAACACCTTCGCCTTCAAAGCTATAGTTCCACATCAGATCCGGCCAGTTAAAGTATACGCCGGCATCAAGCATGGATAAGCGGATGTGCTGGCCACCTGCACCGCGTTCCCGGGCCAACAGTGCCGCAGTGATACCCTGGGCAGCGGTGAGCGCGGTCACCTTATCGTAAATAATGCTGCGCACCATACGTGGCTCGTTATCGACACCCTGGGCATCGAGGGCACCGCTTACTCCCTGAATCACGTAGTCATACACCTTTTGCCCGGCGTAGGGGCCATGCTCACCCATGCCGTTGATTGAAGCGTAAATAATGCGTGGATTCACGGCCGCAACCCGATCATAGCCGAGACCCAGTTTCTCAATCTTGCCGGGGCGATAGTTTTGCAGTAGTACATCACTGGATTCAATGAGCGCCATGACGAGTTCAATACCGCGGGGGTGTTTCAGGTTGATCGCTACCGAGCGTTTGTTTCGATTTATCATCGAATATATGGCGCTCAGGCCATTGCGTGATGCCCCCAGGCCTCGAATTCCATCGCCCCAGCCGGGAGGCTCGACCTTAATGACATCCGCGCCCTGATCGGCCAGCACCACCGCAGCCATTGGACCTGACACGACGGCCGACAGGTCCAGCACGCGGATACCCTGGAGCGGGCCGCTATCGTTTCCTGTCGATGCGTCCGTCATTATTTATAGACTGCGGTTTATGCTGTTCATAGCTCACAAGTTTTTGAGTGATGCGGGCAAGTGGTTTATTCCGGTAGTGCTCGAGCCAGGTCAGCCAGAGACTTTCTGGCCATCAGGATTATAGTCGGCAAATGAAATCAGCCGACCGGATTGTTCATCCCAGAGTGCCAGCCAGGCAGTACCGAGACTCTCAGCCAGTCCCAGGTTCCGGGCCTGTTGCAGAGCAGGGCTGGCGTTGTAGCACGCTTCGAGATTGTAATTTGGTACCTTCGGATTCAAGTGATGAATGTGATGGTAGCCAATATTGCCGCTGGCCCAGTGTAACCAGCGCGGCAAGTCATAGAAGGAACTGCCCTGCAGCGTAGCGTCGTGATAATTCCATTCACCTTCGCGCTGCCAGTAGGCATCGTCGAACTGATGTTGTACATAAAACAGCCAGACAGCGCCGATGGAAGACAACAACACGACGGGTGCGAAAACCAAAAGAAAGGGCACGAGTCCGAAAATCGCGATCAGCGTACCGTAGTAGATCGCAATGCCCATGTTCGTACCCATCACGCTGATCCAGCCGTCCCTGCTTTTGATCTGCTGGCCAAGCGGTAACCGCTGCAGGATGACGAAATGTAACGGAGAACAGATGATAAACAAAAACCAGGGATTGCGGTAAGTGCGGTAACAGAAGCGTTCCCAGGTGCTTGCACTGCGGTATTCATCAACAGTTTTGGTAATCACGTCGCCATCGCCTCGCTTGTCCAGGTTACCGGTGGTCTGGTGATGCCTGGCATGCTGTCTTGCCCAGTAGCGCAGGGGAGTATTGGTGAGCACGCCAATAAATTCACCCAGTAAGCTGTTCTGCCATTTTTTTGGCAGGTAGGAACCATGTCCACAGTCATGACCAATCATAAAAAGGCGCAGGTATGCAGCCGCGGCAATCACGGACAAGCTCAGGGTCAACCCATAGTGGACGGACAACGATGCAAACATGAGCGAGATGACAGCAATGTACAAAAATAAGGTATGACCAAACTGGATCAATGCGCTGATGTACGAGGCCTTGGCATACTGGCGTGATGCCAGAAATGCGGGTGTGTCGGTCACTTTCATAGAGTGGTCTGCCAATTCTGGGGGGTTGAACCGGGCGAGTCAGCCGGTGTAACTGCCAACGATTCTGATCGGTTTGACAGATTTCCAAGACGCGAATTATACACAATAATGGAACTTATCGGATTGTTAATACTCTGTTGCGACGACTGGCCACGCGCGTTTTACAGATGTTGCATGAACCTCAAGCCTGACTTTCCATTTCGCACACGGGTCGAAAAAAGTAAAATGCGATCAAATCCAGCGGACAACCCTCCAGGAGGACCCCTGTTACATGGAACTCAAAGAAATCACCGCAGGTCTCAAATTCCCGGAAGGCCCCATCGCGATGCCCGATGGCAGCGTTATCGTGGTGGAAATTGCGCGCGGCACACTCTCTCGCGTCTCGCCGGAAGGCGACGCGATCGAAGTGATCTCAACATTGGGCGGTGGTCCGAATGGCGCCGCCATGGGTCCTGATGGAGCCTGTTATGTCTGTAACAACGGCGGATTTGAGTGGCACCAAAGCGGCGAGGGACTGCTTTTCCCCGGAAATCAGCCCGCAGACTACACGGGTGGCAGGATCGAGCGAGTGGATTTAGACACAGGTGAGTCCTCGATACTGTATGAGCACTGTCAGGGGGAACCGTTAAAAGGGCCCAATGACATTGTTTTTGATGCCGACGGCGGCTTCTGGTTTACGGACCACGGTAAGAACAGAGCGCGTGATAAAGACAGGACAGGCGTTTTCTATGCACTCAGCGATGGTTCTTTCATCGAACAGGCAATCTTTCCCATGGAAGCGCCCAACGGGATAGGTCTGTCGCCGGATGAATCCACACTCTATGTAGCGGAGACGCCAACAGGTCGGTTATGGGCCTACAAAATTGATTCCCCGGGTAAAATTGATCAGAGCCAAAGGCCTAAAATGCTTGCCCAGATACCGGACTATCACATGTTTGATTCACTGGCGGTGGATGCAGTTGGTAATGTTTGCGTGGCGACTTTAATCACCGGCGGTATCACCATCCATAGTCCGGACGCAAAAAGTGCCCGGTTTGTTCCGATGCCAGATATTCTAACAACTAATATCTGCTTCGGCGGCGACGATCTGAAAACCGCTTACATTACACTGTCGGCAACCGGTAGGCTGGTTTCCTGTGAATGGGAATCAGCGGGTTTGCCACTCAATTTTCTCAATTCCTGACCGGAGACGGACTATGCCACTCAACCCACAAACCGCAGCATTTTTTTCAGCCCTCGCAGCAGGTGCCGAAGGGCACCCGGCAACCCATGAACAGGAACCTTCTGAGGCAAGGCAAGGATATCGGGCATTGGCAGAGTCACTGGGACCGGGGCCGGAAGTTGGAGAAATCCTGAATCAATCGATACCCGGTGGAATCCCGGTGCGGATTTATAAACCGGTGGCTGCAAGCAAGTCAGAAAGTGGCTGCCCGGCACTCATCTTTTTCCATGGTGGTGGATGGGTCATCGGTGATCTTGATACCCATGACCGGGAGTGTCGTCATCTTTGTGTGGGAGCCGGTTGCCTGGTCATTTCCGTGGACTACCGATTGGCGCCGGAGCATCCATTCCCGGCCGGACATGATGATTGCTGGGCTGCCACCCTCTGGTTGTTCGAACACGCACATGAGCTAGGCGTCGATAAGATGAAAATCGCAGTAGGTGGCGATTCTGCCGGGGGAAACCTGGCGGCTTTTGTGGCACTTAAAGCGCGGGATGAAAATCTCCCTCTGGTACTGCAATTACTGATCTACCCCGCAACGGATTTGCGGGGTCATGACGCTGAGTATCAGGGTGAACGATTTGCATCGCTCATCGAAAATGCGGACGCGCCGGTACTCACGCGTGCCAGCCTCGAGTATTTCTCGCGGCATCTGGCGGGGACCCAGGATCAGCAGACGGTAGCCGCTGACTGGCGTATGTCGCCGCTGCTTGCCGAGAGTCATGAGGGAGTCGCACCCGCGTTCATAGCAACCTGTGAGTTTGATCCAATTCGGGATGAGGGGAATGCCTATGCAGAGATTTTGTTGCGTAGTGGCGTTGCGATACAGCACAAAGAATGGCCGGGGCAGCCACACTTGTTGTTTCAGCTATCTCCCGTGCTGGATGATGGCAAAGCGTTGTTGAAAGATTGTATTGAAGCGCTACGGGTCGCTTTTCACTAGGAGCTATCCGGGTCAGGGGCTTACCGGCAGGGGTGGTTCTGCCTCCGGGTTTGCCAGCCGATGTAGATTTGCCGAGTGATCCTGGCGATTGATCTGGTAAAGGCTCAGAACACAGAGCGCAAACAGATAGAAAAAGAGCAACACGGGCACATAGATATAGGCCAGGTCGAACAGGGTATCCTGGGCGACCTCTCCGGGCTTGGCCTGGGTTGGAAACTGAATGTAGGCCAGAATTTGACCGGCAACCACAACCCCGAGGCCATTGACCGCCTTTTGCGCGAAACTGTTGGCGGCAAAAAATATCCCTTCAGAGCGCCGCCCTGTTCGGACCTCGCTGTCCTCAACCACATCTGCAATCATTGCTGCAATCAGGGCAGATGACATGATGATCAGGGTTACCTCCACGGTATTAAAAACTACCAGGGTCCAGAACAGGGTATCGGTCCCATTTTCCGGGAAGAAGCCGAGTACGCGCAAGATGTAGGGCATTGGCGCCATACCAAAGGCTAGTCCCATAACCGTCATGCCGCCGATCTTTTTTCCGAACCAACGAGAAATGAGAGGTGCGAGGAACAATGCCAGAAACGCGGAAAAATAGTAAGGCAGATTCATGTAACCGATTTGCGTGCTGGTGAGTTCCCAGAAGTGTCGTGAGAAATAAATACTCAGTGAGGTCGAAACGCCTGCCGCGACAGCCGTAAGCAGAGCTGAAGCAAACAGCGCAAAGAAAGAACGATTTGCCAGCGTTTCTCTTAGTTCCCCGGTTGTTCGGCGAAAATCAAACTTATGTTTGGCTGGTGGCTGGCGCAGGTGCGGGATGTGTTTGTGGGTACCAAGGGCCGAGACATAGATGGATACGAAGATCACCAGGGAGGCCGTGAGGCCATAGTTGGTCCAGCCTTCGATGTACTCCAGGCCGCCTTTTTCCTCCGGCAGGAATACAAGGTAGTTAAGCACTGCCATCGTGAGTCCACCCCACCAGCCAAAGAAAAATCGGAAACTCATCATCTCCGTTCGCTGGTCGTAGTCATCGGTCAGTTCCGCAACCAGCGCGGTAGCCGGAATTTCATAAAAAGTAATCAGGGTTCGGATCAGCACGGCTATACACACAAAATACAAAAACAGTGCATTTTGGTCCCAATCCGGCGGTGACCATAAAAAGTAATAGGCAATGGCAACCGGTAATCCTGCTGCATACATAAACGGATGACGTCGGCCAAGTCGGGAATGAAAGTTGTCGGAAATATACCCGACGACCGGATCGGATATGGCGTCGAAGATCAGCGCGATCAGGATGCCGAGCGAAACAAGGTCAGCACGCAGGCCGATAACCTGACTGTAATAAAACAGCAGCAGATAGTTGAACCCGTTACTTTTGGCGCCATTGGCGACTGCACCAAGCCCATAGTAGATTTTTGTGGACAGATCGACGCGACGAACGACGGGTTGTGGCATTAGTTGCTACTCTGCTTGCGATCGGGCAAATGGCCCTGATATTAACGACTAACATTGTTGCAAACCAGTTCTGCGATCAGGATCGACTACCTGTTGTATGATCGGACTGACAGGATCAGGCGCAGATAAACTTAATCGCGCAAACTACAGACAAGGTGATCATGATGAGGCTGGTAGCATTTGTTTTCGTTTTTCTGGTGGGGTGTGGACCCGTGCCTGGTGGCAAGCTTGACGGCAAGGTGCAGCCGGTACCGTCGTCCTGGGCGCAGGTGATCAAAGACACAACGATCTGCGAAATCGAGTCAAGACCCGCCGATCCACATTCGATCCAGCTGGAATGTTTTCTGCACGAAGGAGGGTTATTCGTTCAGTCGCATCGCTGGGTGAATGCTTCCTGGTGGCCTGGTATCAGTTGGGCGCTAATCTGGCAGAAATATCCTGATGTAAAAGTGAGGATCGCAGGAGCCCTGTACGAGCTGCGATCCAGGAAAATTACGGACCAGTCATTGCGAACCGCGATTCTCACCCGGCGGGGATATAAGCCAATCCCCGACGGTATCGTCGTATTTCAATTTGAACCTCGAGACTGAACTTTTAGCGGTGGCTGCTCGTGACATGACGAGTGTGTCTGGTGCGAGTCAGTCTGCCGGTCAAATTAATATTGTCACAGTAACAAAATAATGTAATAAAAGCGGCTCAGCGTAGCGGCCATCAGTATTGGATATCGATCTCCTAAAAACTTTCATGGAAGTGAACAAGACGCGCCATTTTTCCAAGGCTGCAGGCAATCTCTTTGTGACTTCCGCCGCGGTATCAGCGCGCATCAAGCTGCTGGAAAAACAACTGGGTGTTGAATTGTTTATCCGCCATCGAGGCGGCATACAACTCACTGGTGAAGGCGATCGTCTGGTGCCCCTGGCGGAAGCGATGATTAACACCTGGGCGAGAGCACTACAGGAAGTTCGTCAAAAACCTGAGTTCGAGGCTCGCATCCATATCGGTGCGACTTCCGGATTGTGGTTGTTATCGTTGCAACAAAAACTACTGGGTCTGATGGAAAAAGAACCCGACCTTGTCGTTCAGGCGGAGGGTCACTCCAGCGAAGGCCTGAACAATCGTTTGGTGGATGGAAGCCTGGACCTGGTGGTCCTGTATGATCCGCCGGTTTCGTCTGAGGTACACTCTGAAAAAATCGGTGAACTGAATCTGGTGCTGAGTTCGACGCAAGCCTCAAAGAGCCCCGCAGAGGTCATGTCCAACCGCTACATCTACGTGGACTGGGGGGACACATTTGCGACGTTTCATGCGAGCAAGTTTGGTGATCGAGTGAGAAACAATTTGCATGTGAATCTATCGAGCATTGCCCTGAGCCTGCTGGAATCCAGAGGGGGTGGCGCCTACCTGCCAGAAAGTACAGTGAGTTCGAGTGCGACTTTACATCGCGTTGAAGGCGCACCTTCCTTTAAACGATCGATTTTTGCGAGTTACAGGGATAGTTGTGCGCGCGCCGAAACAGTGAAGAAAGTAGTCGGCCTGCTCAGGGGAATATCAATCTAGGTCGTCGCCAAACTCTTCACGCAGGCGTTTTCGCTCGATAATATCCTCGATCCTGCGACGCACTTCCAGCTGTCTTGTGGAGGGTTTAACGGACAGTTTTTCCAGCTCTCCGTCAGTCGTATCCACCGCGTCGTCGTCGATTGAATCCAGATCGTTGTCCAGTTCGCTCACTTGGTTGATTCTCACGGTTAAATTTTTTGCGATTTAACTGGAGGTTGAGCATTTGGGAAAGCAAAATAAATTTGTGCTGACGTCAAAAAGAAACGTGAAAAACTAGCTGGTAGGCCGGTGATGCAGGATGCCTGACATTGTGAGGCGGGCGATATGCTGACGATCAAACCCAAGCAACTCGCCAAGGATATCAGCATTGTGCTCGCCCAGCATGGGTGCGCGAACAAACGCCTGATGTCGGCTGCCGTTGATGAACAGCGGCAATCCAGGATAGGCAAGGGGTTCAATCTGTCCTCCACCCAGAGTAATGAAGTAACCGCGTTCGCTATGGTGTGGATCTGACATAAATTCGGAGGCATCCAGAACCGCGCCCGCAGATACGCCGATCGCCTGCAGTTGACTCATCAGCGCTATCTTGTCGTGCGTCCCTGTCCACGCGTTGATCAGTGAGTACAGCCTTGCCCGGTTGCGCTTGCGTTGATCCGGATTGGCAAAACGCTCGTCACCGCCAATCCCCATCAGTTTTGCAAGGTTTCCCCAGGCGATCTCATCAAGGCATGAAATGACGATCCAGTCGTCAGGTCCCCGACAGGCGAACAGTCCGTGCAGGGAAGCGTGATCAATGTGATTACCCTGGCGAATTGGTGCCCGGCCTGTCATCTGGTATTCGATGAGTTGTTCCCCAAGCATATTAATTGTGGCCTCAACCAGTGCCAGATCGATGTGTCTGGCCGCCCTGCGTTGCTGCACACTTTTGTTTTTTCCCTGGTTCGGGAGGCGTTGAAACAACGCGCTGACCGCCGCGGCGGCAGCGGTGATCCCGGCGATAGCGTCGGGTAGTGCAATGGCAGAAGTATGGGGTTCATCGTCAGAGTAACCCATCAAGGCGGCTAACCCCGTCATGGGTTCAACGCTCGGACCAAAGGCAACAAAATCACTATGCGGCCCCTCAGCCCCATAACCGGGCATAGCGATATAGATTATTTCCGGATTCGCGCGCGACAGCTTCTCGAAACCAAGGTTCAGTCTCTCCATGGCAGTTGCAGAGAAATTCTCGATAATAATATCGCTTCTGGAAACCAGGCTAAAAAACAGTTCTTTGCCTTCATCCTCCTTGAGGTCAAAACTTAGTCCCTTTTTATTGCGGTTAAGTTTGTTAAACAGTGCCTGGCGATTCCAGGGCTCATCGCCGGGATGCCCGCCCGGATAGAGGCCCTTGCCAGGTGGAATGGCCGGGCCCCGGGCGTACCCGGCCTCGAGCTTAAGCACTTCCGCGCCCAGGTCTGCCAATATCCTGGTGGCCAGTGGTCCTGCCCAGACGTGGGTGAGATCCATGATACGAATCCCTTTAAGGGGCTGATCCGGCAAGGATGAACGTCCAGGTGGTGTCCCGGTTTTAAACTTATCCCCCGGAGGTCTTTCCGAGAGGAGTTCATCCAGCGTCGTGCTGGCGGGTGCTGCCGATGTAAGATCCTTCGGTATTCGAAAATTTTTGTCGCGCCAGGCAGGTCCGGGTGCGAGAAACGTTGCCCCCTTAACATCGGTAATTTTCTGGAAGTAATGCCGGGCCGCCAGGTGTTCGTCGTCAAGCAGATCCTGGAGGGAATAAAGGGACCCGAGAGGAACGCGAAACCCACGTTGCCCGGATTCCATCAGCTCTGCCATGGTCTTGTCGGCGAAGCAGCCGGTAATCAATTCATCCAGACTAACGCGATTCTCGAGGCGCGCATCGTTGGTTGCAAACCGCGGGTCATTCGCCAGCGATTCATCTCCTAACATCCTGGTGAAGGTGTCCCAGAAGGCGGGCACGATATTAACGCAGATCCAGCCGTCCTTGCAGGGATAGAGATTGATTGGATAGACGTTTGAAAAGCCGTTACCGAATCGTTGTCGAATCTCCTGACGGCAGGTCCACATAATCGTTGTGAACTGGCTCATGGACATGACCGTTTCCAGCATGCTGACTTCGATCTGCCGAGGGTTAACTATCTGCCCGGAATCAGCGACCAGTGTTGCCATGGCAGCAATGTAGGCCATCTGCGCGGATTGATATTCCACCAGATTTCCCGGAATTGTCAGGGGTTCCCGGCCAGGGTCTCCAATGATGCTGGTCATTCCGCCCATGGCTTGCAGAATTGCGCCGTTCGCTCGCCAGTTTCGGTAGGGTCCGAAGAGGCCAAACGGGGAAATGCTGACGCGAATTGACGGATGACCAGGGTTCGCCCAGTCAAGCTGATCGAGTATCTGCGGGTGCTCGTCAGTCACTATAATATCGCAATGATCCATGAGTCGCCTGAGATCCTGCGCTCCGCTCTCCTTCGGATTGTCATAGTCAATGAACACCCGACGTTTGCCCGCATGGAGGTAAAGCTCGAGCGCAGCGTCCCGGGTGCTCTGGGTCAAGTTAGCTGAATCCACTCGGATCACTTCCATGTCGCAGGCAGCGAACAACTTGCCTGCGTAGGCAGCAGACAGACCGTTACCAAATTCCAGAACTTTCATATTGACTACCCGTCCTGTCGGGATGGTTTCAGGTGGTGGCGCTCAGGAGTGTATCAGGTCGAGAAAAAACCAGGCCAGGCAGACTTGCATCCGATATCTGATTGCAGCAGTCTAACGACAGACGCCTTCATAGACGTCAGCAATACATCTGATTTAATACAACGATTCCGAACCAGACAGACTAACAGGTAACAGCCTATGACTTATTCCGCCATCAGCTACGAACGCATTGACCACACTGCACTGCTGACACTTGATCGGCCCGAGAAGATGAACGCCTGGAATGCCACCATGGCCGCCGAACTGAGTGATGCACTTGGCAGGGCGAATAGTGACGATGAGGTTCGCGCTGTCGTGATTACTGGCAGGGGTAGAGCATTTTGCGCCGGAGCAGATCTTGAGGGAGGTGGCAGCACATTTGCCGGACGCAGCGAAGGCGATGGTAGTGAGTCGGGTCGAAACGTGCGGGCGATTCATCCTTATGAGATTGGCAAGCCTGTCATCGCAGCAATTAATGGTGCGGCTGTAGGCGTTGGCATGACCTATCCAATGCTCTGTGATATCAGAGTTGTCTCCAAAACTGCCAAACTGGGATTTGTGTTTACCCGCCGAGGCATGATTCCGGAGCTTGCCGCACATTTGCTGGTGCAGCGGGTG
Organism: Gammaproteobacteria bacterium; assembly: GCA_021773555.1. Taxonomy (GTDB): domain Bacteria; phylum Pseudomonadota; class Gammaproteobacteria; order Pseudomonadales; family Azotimanducaceae. The sequence continues at coordinate 13,703 of JAJFKA010000110.1, read as the reverse complement.
GCGGGGCTTTCGAACGCGGCTGATTTACTGCTATCCGGCCGCATTTTTTTGGGCGATGAGGCCGCTAACCTCGGAGTTGCCAGTATCGCCGTCGACGCCGAGGACGTGCTCGCCACCGCGTTGGAAAAAGCGAACGAATATTCCCTGACGGCGCCAGTATCCGTAGCCATCACCAAAAAACTCCTGTGGGAAGGGCTACATTGCTCCATGAATGAAATGCTGGCAAAAGAAGGGCCGCTGTTCGCCTGGACGGGCAACCAGCCCGATGCAAAGGAAGGTGTGCTCTCTTTTATAGAAAAACGTACTCCGCAGTGGAAAATGTCCGCCAGAAATGACTTGCCGGAGGATCTGTAACTTATGCCGATCTCGAAAAAACTGAGTTTGAGCGATGATGAACTTGAAGATCTCATGACGAGTTGCTGGAACATGCGGGTTGCGACACTTGGACCGGGGACGAGAATCAATGTGACACCCATGTGGTTCGGTTGGGCTGGTGGGCGAATCTACACCTTTGGTCGTGGCCAGAAAGTCGTGAACGTAAGGCGTACACCGGCCTGCACTGTTATTGTTGACCGAAACGAAAAATTCCCTGAATTGCAGGCTGCAATGTTTCAGGGTTCAGCGGTTGTTCTGGAGGATGAGGACGAGGAAAGTGCTGATCCGTATCTCGACGAGGTGCGATTACAGATGGGGATAAAATATAACGGTGGCCATGGCGGACCGGTTGCATTGAACCCTTCTCCGAATGCTGCAACAGCGTCCGGAAAATCCAGCCGCTGGATTGTGTTTTCCCCTGACAGACTGGTTACGTGGAACAATTTCAAACTTAAAGACCTGCGAAGAAAGCGCGACTAATCATTTCGCGATCTGTCGAAGTTTATCAAGCTTCAATTCAACAGCAACATCACATCGAGGCTTTTTGTTGTCGTCATGTGCGTTGCCGATTGGTATCAGAAAAGTAGCGTAGTTCCTGCGGGTTGCCTGTAATGGAATTCATGATGGGGTGTACGTGCCTCGAGATTGCGCGCCGTGAAATCTTGTGAGATTCACGGGCGGAGCGGGCCACATCCTAAGGCGTGCACCGGGTGTGCTTCGGCATCTTCTATCGGACCTGTCATCAATGGCCAGGCACCATGGTCGCGATCCTGAACAATGCCGGAAATCGATTCTATTACCCAGGCACCTGGTTTCGTATCGATGTTATAGCGGATGACTTCTTCATCAACAGTTGTGAACTGGCGAATCAGGTTTTCAGAATCGCCGTTCAGCTGGATTATTCGCGCCAGCATTTCTTCAGCATCATCTCCGGGTGGCAGGTAGAACAGCGCCATGTGCTCATCCGCATAAACCGCGATTAGTTGAGCACACTGAAGATAAATTACCCACTTGCCGCTTTCAACGACGGGGGACCAGTCCCAGGGCACCTCGATTGTTTGTCCCACCGCGAACCGTTTGTAAACCCCGGTATTATTCCATTGGCGATAGTCTGTTGCTGATCCGGATATTTGCAGCAGATCTGCCAGGCCCAACTGATTATCGTTGAGCATCAAGGTGATTGGGCGGGCGACGGCCTGCTTGAATCGGTCCTGTGCGACGCCGCCCGCGGTAATCAGGAAGCCGGGTCCGCCGGAATAGATTTCCGGTGAACCATCATCGCCATGGCCCATGCGAATGAAGTATTCTACTGGCTTGCGTGCTATCCAGCGTGCGGTCTTATCCGGCAATCGATAACTTGTGAAGGACACCCAAAGCGCCTGATGCTCACCGCTGCGAACCTGAAACTGTTCTGTATTTGAATCACGCAGACTCATCCAGGTTTTCACCATCGCAGTGTGATAGTCCCCGTCCAGGTCGGTATCACCGGCCCGCACAGGTTGTCGTCGAAACGGCGGGAAACGTCTTAGCTGCAGACTGCCAATCGCATATTCCCAGTTGGCCCGGTCAAGGATGCGCGTCGCGGCGTTTCGAACTGGCTCGTCTGCAAAGGATTGAAGGTTTAACAGCGCCGTAAATGTATAACCAATGTAGGGTCTCGAGTTGTATTCATGAAAACCGGCTCTCTCCATGTGCCCCAGATATTCCAGCAAGAAGCGCTCGAGACCATTCGTGCTGTTATCAAACCGGGAGCTTGAATCGCCATGCAACTGCAACCAGCGATTTTTAAGGTAACGGGAACCCTCAGTCATCAATATGTGATTCTCAGTATCCCTTAACGGCAGCCCAAGCACTCGAGGTGTATAGATAATCGGTGTGCCTCCCTCCTCCGTCATCAGTACATTCACGATGTGGTTGACGGTTTCCGGGAACAAGAGATCCGGTTTGTCGCCGAAGGCATAGAGGATTAAACACAGACCCGCCAGGGTAAAATCATAATCTCCACCGGGATGAAAAGGTCCTGTTGAGCCTACTGTTCCGCGTACCTGTGCAGATTGCAGGTAGCGATTGACTGCCTCGATTTCGCGAGCCACTGCCAGCTTGCCAAGGAGCACCCGGGTCATATTGACCTTCCCCTGTTGCTGCCAGTCCTCAAAGTTCCGATCCGCCCAGGTGTTAACGAGAGACTGCGTCAGTGCCGATTGGTCATTGGTCTTTTCTTCCCTCAATGAAGGCACTTCGATATCACCACCTCCGAGGTCGGTCTCGCCATGGGTGGAGACGCTGGAGGTCGCCGTTGCCCACCAGAGCAAGCCGTATGCAACCGCGATGAGCAGAACAACCAGGTACAGCGTATTCACAAGCAACCTGAACACCCAGCGGATTCTCGGGTGAATTACAGTTGTGATAGGTTCATCTGTGTGCACGGCAATGCTGCTTCTGCATCATGGGGAAGAGAAGGATTGTACCTTCACTGATTGCTGGATAGCATCAGCGGAAATACCAGCATGATATTCTTAGGCAGTAGAAACCCACGAGTGGAAGCAATATGAACGTACCTGACATTGTAAGACATCGAAAGATCAAAGGTATCTCCGCATTATTGCTGCCTTTTAATCCCGATCACAGCGTGGATTGGAATGGTTTCGAATCCATACTCCTTGGCACCCTGGACGCAGGCCTGGTACCTGCGGTGAATATGGACACAGGCTCTACCCAGTTTATCCAGCCCGGCGATCGTGCCGAGGTACTGCGGATAACTGCGTCTCACTGTGGTGAGTTTGTCGCTGGTTGCTTTGTCGCAGACAGGCAAGGCGCTCCGCTCGATCAACAGCAGTATCAGAATGCAATCGCCGATGTTTGCGCTGCTGGCGGCTTGCCAATTTTGTTCCCTTCATGGGGCCTCAATAGCTTGCCTGAAAACGAGCTGGTGCCTGCGCTGGAAAGTGTGACCGCTGACTGCGATGCCTTCCTTGGATTCGAACTCGGCAAACAGTTTGTTCCCTATGGTCGAATTTATAGCCTCGACACATTTGCCCAACTGCTGTCACTATCAAAGTGCGTGGGGGCCAAACATTCATCATTGTCCCGGGAGTTCGAATGGCAGCGACTGCAGTTAAGGAACCAGATTCGTCCTGACTTCAGGATCTATACAGGAAACGACCTTGCGATCGACATGGTGATGTGGGGCTCAGATTACCTGCTGGGAATCTCGACCTTTGCCCCGGCGAAGTTCGCCGAGCGGGACAGAATGTGGGAGGCTGGCGATACCGGTTTCTATGCGTTGAACGACAAGTTGCAGTACCTGGGCGCCTTTGCTTTCAGGTCCCCGGTGCCTTCCTACAAACACAATGCTGCGCAACTGCTAAAGCTCCGGAATGTGATCGGATCTGATACCTGTCCGCCGGGGACACCAGAGAGACCGGCTACTGACCGGGACGTGTTGCAAACCTGGCTGGACAGTTTATGAAAATTACAAAAATGAATCGGATCAAGTCATCTGCAGAGCTGACCGATCGATTCCAGGCGCTTGGGTACGATATCCCCGTTGAAGATGATCTGTCTTCATTGTTTGAACCTGTTGAGACAGGGCCGTTCAAGCTCGCCAACCGTTTTACCGTTTTACCCATGGAGGGATGGGACGCAGAGATCGACGGTAAGCCCTCGCCTCTGGTGGAACGACGCTGGATGAACTTCGCCGGTGGTGGTGCCGCGCTGCTGTGGGGGTGTGAGGCGGCAGCGATATTGCCTGAGGCCAGGGCGAATCCTCATCAGTTGGTTCTGAATGAGGAGACGGCACCCACCATCGCAGCATTACGGTCTTCAATGCACAAACACCACGCCGAATTGTTCGATCGGAAGCTCATTAGTGGTCTTCAGTTGACGCACTCAGGGCGATGGTCGAGACCAACCGGTGGATTTGAACCCAGCACCCTCTATCAACATGATGTGCTGGATCTGCGAGTCGCCGCTACCCGGCAGAGCTGTCTCGATGACAGCGCGATTGAGGCTCTGGCAAATTGCTTTATCCAGCGCGCAATACTGGTAGAACAATGCGGCTTCGAGTTCGTGGACTTCAAACACTGCCACGGCTACCTGACCCACGAAATGTTAAGCGCAGTTAACAGGCAGGGAGCGTTCGGTGGCTGCTTCGAGAATCGAACGCGTTTTACCCGACTGGTACTGGACGGTATCCGCCACGCTTGCCCGGACTTAACGATCGGTGTGCGTTTGTCTGCCTACGACTTTCTGCCTTTTGAGGCCGCCGGGAATGGCACAGGCAGACCTGCGGATACCAGACATCACTTTCGATTCGGTGCCACAGAGGATGGCCTGGACGTCGACCTGAATGAAACATTCGAATTTCTGGATATGTTGGCGGCAGCAGGCGTCCAATTGTTGTGTATCACCGCCGGTAGTCCCTACTACAATCCACACATTCAACGCCCAGCCTTGTATCCACCTTCAGATGGATACCAACCCCCGGAAGACCCGTTGGCAGGTGTTGCCCGAATGCTGTGGGTAACGGGTGAAATAAAGCAGCGGTATCCTGCCATGACGATTGTCGGCACAGGTTACAGCTACCTTCAGGATTGGCTGCCCCAGGTGGCGGCAGGTATCGTCAAGGCCGGGTTAGCCGACAGCATTGGGCTTGGCAGGATAGCGCTATCCTATCCCGAAATGCCCCTTGATCTGATGCAAGGCAAACGCCTTGCTCGAAAGAAAATTTGCCGTACTTTCAGTGATTGCACTACCGCACCAAGAAATGGGTTGATATCAGGGTGCTATCCTCTGGATCCCTTTTACAAAAAGCGCTCCGAAGCAAAGCAGCTCAAACTGATCAAACGACAAGGTTAGTTTTCAGCTGATGAAACAGGGCGCCAGTCCCGGTAGTGTGGATGACGGGTAGTGATGGGTAAGTGTTCTGCTTGTCCGGACCTGGCGCTGGAATAAATGGCGGTGACCAACTCCAGTGACCTCCTTGCGTCCTGAAGGGTTACCGGGAGCGGGGCCTGGTCGCAGATGGCAGCATACAGACCTATGAATTGACCGGTGAAGCCCGACGCTGGCGGTGTAAAGGTTTGCAGGGTTTGCGTGATGCGGCGGTCCTCTGCGCTGTTCTTCGGCGTGAATGTCCAAGGATCGCGGCCCGGATCGTAAGGCTCAAGATTGCTTTGTGCTGTCAGGTTTTCAAAACAGAACCGCAGCCGGCTGATCTGTTGCTGTGAACCTAGGGTTGCACTGGAACTGACTAGCGCGCCGTTCTTCATTCTCATGCTAATCGTTGCACAGTCTTCAGTCTCAACGGGATTGACCCGGGTTGAGACCTGCGCGTAGACGCTTGCAACGTCACCCAGCACGAAGCAGAGCAGATCGTGCAGATGAAGTGCATGACATAGAACAACGCCGCCATGCTCCGTGTCCCAACGACCCCGCCAGGGCGCCGCATAGTAATCACTACCCCGGTTCCAGTGGGTCTCGATGCTGCTGATATAGGGGGTACCGACAATGCCTTGATCTACCAGATACTTTAAGCGCTGAACACCGTCGGCAAATCGGTACTGGCTGATGGGCATCAGATGCCTGCCTGATAGTTGTTGCGCTTCGATCAGCTGGTCCACTTCCAGAAGCGAATTAACCAGTGGCTTTTCACAGACAACGTGATGCCCGGTTTCCAGTGCTTGTTTTGCCATATCGAAGTGCAGGTGAGGTGGCGTGCAGATATCAATAATGTCCACTGCTGAGTCAAGCACCGCATTGTAGTCTGCGACTCCCATGCAATTCAGGCGATTTGTCATCTTGTTCCTGCGCTCATCATCAGGGTCACAAACCATTTCGACTTCGAACAGATCTGAAAGCGACTGCCAGTGCCGTAGATGTTGCTGTCCCACGCCTAATCCCACAACCGCTACCTTCAATCGTCTGCTCATTCGGCTACCTGGCAAGTTATCGTGAGAGAGTGTTCCCCATCGGAATCGGGAAGGGTAATAAGAACACCTGTAATGAGATCGCCTGTAGTGAGAACCTCTAAGTGGCAGCGAGTTTCCAGATGCAACTCGAGCGCATTACCGACAATGGTCTGATCTTCCAACTGGACGCTATCACTGAACTCAAGCCTCGCGGTTGTCACAGCATCGTCAGCTATTAACCCGATAATGATCTTGTTGTTCTGCAATTCACCACTCAACCTGCCCTTGAACCTGAGACGGCACCAGTTTACCTGGTCATCGGCATCGAGCCAGTGAAGGGTGAGGGGATGATATTGATCTGTACCGCGGAAACTCCGGGTCGAGATTTCCAGGCCAACCATTAGTCGCTCGGAGAGATAGGCATAAGCTTTCCGCAAAGGTGTGGTAGAAATCTGTTGGCTGATGCTGCGTTCGCAATCAAAGCTGACAAAACGCGCCTTCGCGACCTCGGGTATTGAGACTGCAGAAAATGCGGCAATAGGGCCAAGGCAGAAATCATGACCGTGTTCCAGTTCATCGGTTGAATCGGGAAAAGGCGCGACCTCCCGGTTGGTGGCCGCCCAGATCCACAAGCCTAGTGCAGCAACATACTGATGCATGTCCATGCCATAGGATCGGGACCAGGGACCACACAGGTTCTTCATTCCCGCGTGGTAGTAGCAGGAAACATCGTTCCACAGGATTGTACTGATTTGGGTTCCCATGTTGGCCAACGCTTCTGAAAAATTCTGCCACAGTCCCAACGCAAAAAAATTAATGCCGTAGTAGGTGGGAGAGTTAAATTCTCCAAACGCACGGTGATTATCGAATTCCTTTCGGATTTCAAGAGCATATGCCAGGCCTCGCTCACGAATATCAACACGAATGAACGAACTATCAAACAGATCTGCACACTCAATTTCAAGCCAGGCTTTCATCAACGCAATGTTGGTGTAGGTTGGCGGGACCCGGTTTACCGGTTCTCCTTCAATACAGTTGATCAACGCCCGGTCAATTTCTGGTAACAAGCTGGCAAGGGATCGGTCACCTTCCAATCTGCGCAGCAATAACAAAACCGTGCCAATAAACTGTCGCCAGTTCGGATCATAATCCCGCCAGATAACAGCATCATCTGACGCGTCACCTTCCTCCAGGGATCGCTTGAATGTGCCATGCCAGATCTTGCCGGGCGCCACGTATTGGTTGGTCAGCACGCTTCGAATCACTGTCGCCGCCCGGTCGAGTGACGCGTCAGGGTTCCCGATATACCGTGATTCAAGCACCAGCCCAAATGCATACCACAGCGATTCTCGAACCATGTGTCGGTTAGCATCCCCAGGGTATCGAAGCAGCCCCACCTCAGTGTCGTAAAGTGTCTCCATCCACGCCATGGAAGTGTTAAGCAGGGATTCGGCACCGCTGTTCTCCTTGAGCCTGCTCGCTACCACTTCTCCAGTGTTCTCTGTTGTCATAATTCAGGTCGTAACTTCAGTTCGTGTAGAAAGCTATCACAGGTTAGTTGTGCTGCAACGCGTTTAAACCAGTTTCTCGTAAAAATCTTTTGCCGAATTCACAGCCGTATTTCCGGATTTTTAAGCCCTGGCGACAGCAATCGAAATTCGACCAGGAGTGCCTTTACATCCAACACTGGATACCTGAATTGTGGATGATGACCGCAACCCAGATTCATCGTCTGGAAAAGTCCGATGAAGGCTATTTACCAAAAATTGCTGATTTAAAGTTATCAAGCGCTGAGAGCAAACACAGATTCAAAATGTTGTGAATGCGCGGGTGTGGTTACGTGGGTAATCCGTACAGCATGAAGCCGCAAATCGCAGTGAGGCGTGCAGGGACTATTGTCCAGTGAGGAGGGATTAGAAGATATAGCCGCCCCCTCTTAACCGAGGGCTACCATCAAGAGTTGGCGCCGATGTGAATCATTTCTGTTACTCAGCAGGCAATGACTTCGCGAGACTATCCAGGGTTTTCGATGCCAGTTCGTCCTGCACAAGCAATTTTCGTGATTTCTATAACGCGAGATCACTTTGTATCCGGCAAGTAACGGTCAACTTCAATCCCGCAGCAACGCTTCCGCATCACGACAAATAACCTGAAGAATGTCAGCAACCGGGCGAATCCCGTTCACAAAATCCACCGATTCACCGGCCCAGATCGCTGTCGTGGCAATGTCTCCTTCGGCCAGTGATTGCCGGTACGTCGGCAGCACTTCGCTCATCTTTGCCCGCAGCGAGGCTTCATTACCATGCCACTCTTTCAGGAAATCGTTGGCGATTGCGCGCCCTGCAATGTGACCCGGCCAGGGTGGTATCCCGAACGCGGCCTCATCGAGGATATCGAAAACTTCGGTGAAGACGGTCTGTTCACTTCGGGCCGCTACGATCGCTTTTTTGTAAGAATCAGACACGTCCACACACTCGTGAGTCGCGATCAATGCGGTACCCAACCAGGCGCCGTCTGCACCGGCCGCCAATACCGCTGCCAGTCCGCCGCCACTGGCAATGCCACCTGCAGCAAGAACCGGTATGTCTGGATAGTCCCGCAATACACGCAGCAGCAGCGGCATCAGATTGGATCTGCCTGTGTGTCCGCCCGCCTCGTTGCCCTGGACGACCAGGATGTCTGTACCTGCTGCTACCGCCTGCACCGCGCCCTCAATGTTTTGCACCTGGCAGAGAACGGTGGCACCGCTGTCTTTCGCTCGTGTTACCCAGGGCGATGGGTCATCGAACGAAAACGCGATGACGGGCACGCGTTGCTCAATCGCCAGGTCGAACAGCATCGGGAACACTGGTATCAAATGTGTAATGAACCCGACGCCGAATGGCTGGTCACCACTCATCGTTCTCGCAAGCGCAATCTGACCGCGCAGCCAGTCGGGTCCCGCCGGATTGGTAGCACCAAACAGTCCGAGACCACCGGCCTGGGTAACGGCTCCGGCGAGTTGGCCGCCACTGTGCCGACTCATCGGGGCGGACATGATCGGGTATTTCAATTCAAACCTGTCGGTGATTCTTGTTTTGAGCACGGTGCTTCTCCTTTTTCTCAGTTAGCCGGGAGTGCATCAATTATCGGACAATCGCTCGAACAGTTGGCAGCCAGATGATTCAAGCTACGTTCTATCTCTTTCAGATCGGAAATCTTTGACCTGATGTCCAACAGGTGATCATCCGCCAACTGTTTTACCTGTTCGCAGGACACCTGCTCGCCATCGCCAGTAAACCGCGTAACTCTTTAATCTAAAATCCGATTTCGCGGAATCATTTAATTTAACAAATAATTTATAACACAGACACACACCATTGCGTGGCTTACAGCATGTTCTCCAAATCGGGTGACCGGATCAGGGGATGTCTTACATGTTGCTAATCCAGATGTTGGTGTGTGTCCCATTGATGTGATGTGACCTCTTCTAGTACCTGTAGCGGAAAGGTCATTGATTCACACACGATTCAGAGAAAAGGTCCACTCGCTAGAATTACTTTAGAGAATAATCACGTCTCCTGCCTAGAATCCGCGACCGGAACAGTACGACTAAAAGAACTTGGCTGGGAGCGTGAATCCAGACTGGCGTTGATAGATAAGCGAGTGCGTGCGCCCGACTGGTAGGCGAGAGCGAACATGTCGCCCTATTCCAGGTCTTGATAGTGTGACAGAAGGCCGGCTTGTTGCAGGTGAGTTACAGGGCTAGACTCACAAGATTGCGGGCTGGAAACGAAGCCGGGAAGTCGGGGAGTCAATCATCGAAAATCTGAGGAGGCGAAATCTGGTACGTGTGGCAGCAGGCTATGCTGTCGTTGTCTGGGTTGTCCTGCAGCTACTTGATATTGTTGCCGCCCCCTTGCATCTGCCAGAACTCCTTGTCACTACCACCATCATTTTACTCGCGGCGGGTTTTCCGGTCACATTGCTTCTTTTCTGGCTTTTCAGGATGGACTCGGCAGAGTCTGAGCAGCCAGAGCGGAGGGAAAGTAGTGACGCGCCTACATCGTCAACTCGAAGTGTTGCGGAAACAGGACTGCTGGCGTTGCTGGCCATTGGCATGGTTTGGCTGATCACACAGGATCTTCTTTCGAACGACACGCCTGGCGTTGCCAGGGGTGAGTTGCCGAATGTCATATTGATGGACACTTATGCGCCCAGAGGTGTCTATGACGAAGCTACTGTACTCAGGAATGGAACCAATGCCGATGTCCTGAGTGTTGCGCTGTCAGGCTTGCCTGCGGTACTTCAGAAAGAAACGATTGGGGCTGTTTGGAACAGGGAAGATCAGATCGTCAAGCAGAACCCTGAGGTCATCGTCATTCACCGATCCGCTTTCTTTCATTCAATGAACCAGGAACTCGGTTTTGGCTACGGCGATACGGGTGATAATTTTGACGAAGAAAAGTGGCAACGGCTCTATGATATTGCCGACAACAAGCTTGTGGCGTTTCTGGGTTATGTGTCAGCTTCGGTACCACAGACCAGGTTCATCGTTTATTCGCGAGGTACCGGTGGTGGCTGGAGCGATAAGGATTTTCGTGACGAATGGGTGGTGCGCGCTGAAAGCCGGTTCCAGAGTTTGTCAGGCCGCATTAGGACGTTTGCTGTTCCCGGAGGTGTAGCTGATGGAAGTTTCCGAAAACCTGAGGCGGCCGCGCTGGTTACCAGTCTGATTATGGCAGAGCTGGAACCCGCTGCACCGGCAACGCTCTGATACGAGCGTCAGCGTATTCACAGGCAGGAAAGTAGGCCCCGATTCGCAGTTTGACGGAATTGCATCGATGTCATGCAGACAGCAGACCCAGGGCTAAAATTAGCCTTAAACGTATCATTTAAACCCGTTCCCTTTTTGGCTGGCGAGTTCAGATAAAGTAACACGCGAGCGGACCGGGATACTTTTTGGGTGTGGTGTATCTGGTTGCAATACAATCCCGCTCGGTTTAATCAACCTCGAATTGATCACAGCTGTAATGATCTGGATCAAAACTGGAAGGCCCGCGTATCCCTATAATTCAATCTCAAATTGGACAAGTAAATTAGTTTTTGATGTCGAAGCGTAGCAAGTGTAGACAATATCTTTCGAACCTGGCCTATCTCTATCTCTTGATAGCCCTGCTTGTACCCGCGCTGGTGCCAGCAGGCTACATGATCGCAAGGGATTCGACATCCAACTTTGTTGAGGTAACGATCTGCTCGGCAGTCAACCATCGGCAGGTTCTGCTGGATGTCGGTACTGGTCGTCTCTTAAGCGAATCGGAAGCTTTTCAGTTAGCCGGGGTACCACTCGATACGCCGGACGAGACAAGCACCACGACTAGTGAACTCTGCCCATTTGCTCTGGCTTCTGCTGTATTAATTACAAGTGCGCCACTGGTTGATGCCGTCACTGATGCCACTCTGGACATTGTTGGTTTAACCCTGCCACCGGCATTACTGATCAACCATCCACTTCCACCTCTTCCTGCACGTGGTCCACCAATTCTGTCCTAGTAATTAATTACGCTTCAATTGCGTTCTTGCAAGCACCTTAATTTAAGACAGTGCTTTATCTCGTCTTGAGACTGGAAAAGCATCGGACAAATGTTATGAATAATTATCGACAACTGGCTATTTGCCTGACAATCAGCCTTCTTACTGCAAACCCCTTTTATGCGGATGACACACCTTCATCCGAGCCCTCACTCCAGGATGTCATTATCGTCACAGGTAAACGTCCTTCCAATACCAGCGACGCAATTCGTGCAGACACAGCACCAGCGATTACCTCTGATGCCGCTTACCTGGTGAGCAGGTTGCCGGGAGCTGCACTCAACAACAATGGCGGCCTTTCCGGACAGGTCCAATATCGTGGAGCTTATGGCAACAGGGTTGGAACCAAGATCAACAACCAGAGCTTTCACTCGGGTGGTCCAAACCTTATGGACCCACCGATGCACTATGCACCGCCACCACTGGTGGAAACCATCGAGGTCAGTCGTGGTGTTAGTCCTGTCGCATTCGGGCCTTCACTGATTGGTGGCGTTAATACGGTCCTGAAAGAAGTAAATTTTGGGGAAACCAGTGAGATTAATCTCCACTACGACCTGACCGCTATTGGACGCAGTGCTGATTCCAGTCGGGCGTTTGGTGGCACAGTTGGTGCCTCTAATGACCGATTCAAGATTTCAACCTCACTATCCAGCGAAGATGGCGATGATGTTCGCTACCCTGACGGCACTATTCGAAACACACGCCATGATCGGGAAGTCTTTGCTCTGGCAGGTGCTTTTCGAGGCGACAATATGGAAGTGGGCCTTGAACTGCGACAACAGGATACGGGTCCGACGGGTAATCCACCTTTTGCCATGGACATCAAGTTCGTCGAGACAGACTTCGCCAACCTGAACCTCTCAACGACCATGGGTGACATCAAGTGGACCGGAACAATCGGTTACGCCGATGTCGACCATGAGATGACAAATTTCGAGATGCGACCAGCTCCGGCTACACCCATGCTCTACCGGTTGACCAGGGCCTATGCCAAAACTGTTTCTGCCGGTGTTGGTGCCGAGATATCAAACGTCTCGATGGGGTTTGATTACAGCACCGCGGATATGGGCGCAAGACTTACCAATCCTAACAACACAGACTTCTATATCGACAACCTCCCTGACATCCAAACCGATCGATACGGCTTTTACGTTGACTGGTCAAGAGATACTGACCTGCTCAACATATCATTGGGTGCAAGGATCGATCATCACGATACACAAGCAGGACTAGCAACCACTGGCCCGGCTGTACCCATGGTGCCAAACAACCTGGCGCGAGCTTTCAACCAATCAGATCGACACTGGCAAGCCAATACAACTGACCTTGTCGTTCGGACATGGAAACAGACTGAACCCGGGTTGTGGCGGTTCAGTGCCGCCAGAAAATCACGGGTACCAGGTTACCTGGAACGATTCGCGTGGCTCCCCACCAAAGCCAGTGCTGGTCTTGCCGATGGTAACAACTATGTTGGCGATGGTGAGCTCGATGAAGAAGTGGTACTGATCTTCGAGGCAGGTATAGACCTGAATAAAGAAGGTTGGTGGCTAAGACCCACTTTCTATTACCACAAGGTTGATGACTACATACAGGGCGTTGCTTATGACGATACTCCCGGCATTGTTGAATCACCTGTCGAGGTGGTTTCGTTCATGTCAGATGATCCGACGCCGTTACGTTTTGCCAATGTTGATGCAAAGATGGTTGTGTAAGCCTCCCCTAAAATAGTCCCATTTCGATCTAGAGTTCTCCCGCGTAAACTGCCACACAAGGAGAACGACAATGAAGAAATCCCGATACACCGAGACGCAGATCATCAAGGTGCTTAAGGAAGTTGAAGCAGGCCGA
>JAJFKA010000109.1 GCA_021773555.1 Gammaproteobacteria bacterium | reverse complement strand
ATTCGAGAACGGATTGAACGGCTGGACCGTCTCGACACTGAATTACTCTGCCAGGTGAAACAGTGGCGTTACTACCCTGTGGTACGTGCGATTCAAGCCATGCGCGGCGTTCGCTTATTGGTCGCCGTTGGGGTCATTGCTGAACTGGGCGACCTCACGCGCTTCGATCATCCAGCAAAGTTAATGTCCTATGTGGGGCTGACGCCGAGCGTACTCAAGCGGCGAAAACAAGCGACTCGCCGGCTCACCAAAGCCGGTAACTCTCGAGCAAGACGACTGCTGGTTGAAGGCGCCCACGCTTATCGCTTTTACGCAAAGGTTTCCAAAGAGATGCAGGCACGACAGGAGGGACTACCAAAGACAGTCATCGATACTGCCTGGCGAGCCCAGGTGCGTCTTTGCAAACGCTATCGCTACATGAGTCAGCGCGGTAAAAACTCGAATGTGATTAAGGCAGCGATCGCGAGAGAGATGATCGCGTTCATCTGGTCCATCGCACAAGAAATCAAACTACCGCCAGCAAAGGTTGCGGTCTAAACATGTTTTCAGTTTTTGAACGGGCGCATTGTCTCAAGCAACGGTTACGGAGCAATCCCCGATGGTGTTAGGCAAGACGGCAGACTAGTCTGCCGGATCTTCGCACATAGACAGAGGCCAGGTTCCACGACGTAACAAGTAAGGCGGTAACCAACCCGCGCATATCAGCATATAAACCGTCGAACATTACCCGCTTCAGCGATGTGTCCGTTCAATCTGAAAAATGAAAAGGGCTTTGCAAAAACAGGCAGGAATTTTAATGGCGGGGTTGACGTGGGAAGTCATACCAACACCTAGTTAAGCGGTCGCCATTCGGTGGCGTAGCCGGAGAAAGGCGGTCCGAGTGAGCGGATGCGAACGCCTTGAACTTAATGTTATGTGGGGTACCGTACATTTTCGAATAGTAGCCTATCGAATGAAGACTTGCCTCACAGTGGTTTGTGTTTTGGTGCAGTTGACCATGTGCTATTTACAAGGTCAGTCACCGGCGTAACATAAGCCTTCTACATCTCGTTATCTCGGAAACTGCAAATGAATGGGCGCGAACAGTTAGAACCCCTCCCCGCCTATGATGGTAATGAACTATTTATCTTCGTCTGCTATGCCCACGTGGACAAAGACATTGTTTATCCGGAAATCAGGTGGCTTCAAGACCAGGGTGTGAGTGTCTGGTATGACGAGGGCATTTCTCCGGGTAAAGAGTGGACAGATGAACTCGGGATTGCGATTGATCGAGCTAATCAACTCTTGTTTTTCGTTTCTCCCTCGTCCGTTGCTTCAGAAAACTGTCGTAACGAAGTCCACTTCGCGCAGTCACATAAGACGCAGATTTTGACGGTGCACCTCGAAGAAACAGAACTCCCCATGGGCCTTGAGCTGATGATTGGCTCAAGCCAGGCGATTCTGAAATCTGGTATGACACGGGATGTCTATCGGCAGAAACTGCTGCAGTCTGTGGGTACCAAGAACGATATTGCAAGGCCTTCGATCACGGATAACGTCAAGGACCGATCCCGTTCCGGGTTATTTGCTCAAGTACTAAGCGTCGTCGTCCTCGGCTTACTGGCGTGGGTGCTGATATTTGACTCAGAGCCAACTTCAACTTCTACAGCCTCATCCGTCGAATTAAGTCGATCTGTAACTGTTAAGCCATTCGATAACATTGGCTCTGACCCTGGGCTGAAAGCCTTTGCCGATGGCCTGTCAGTAGAGGTAAAGAGTGTGCTCAGCGGGTTCCAGGAGCTGCAGACCGTCGCTGACAATCAAAGCGCAGGCTACGAGGTTAGGGCAAACATTCAGGGAGCAGGTGAAATCAACATCCAGGTGCGGCTCGATCGTGCAACTGATGGTCAATCTGTGTGGACAGATACTTTCGTGGTTTCGCGGTCACATGGTCTTACTGAACAACAATCGATAGCGCAAACAGTCGCCCGATTTGTTCGGTGGCAGCTTACACGAGATCACGAGTGTGAAGGTATAAAGCATAAGACCGAAAGCCTGAAGGCGGCTAACTTTGTCTGCGCAGGAATAGCCGAAAACTACCAGGCCAATCAGAAAGGGTATCTGGATTGGGAATCCATGAGGGTAGCCGCCGAATCTGCCCTAGCGGTTGATCCGGAGCTTGCCGATGCGTATTGGCTGATGGGCCAATACCAGATGTATGTAGCGAATGATATTGACCAGGCCATTGAATCTTTCGAGCGCGGTGTCTCCCTTGAACCGAAGAATCCCAAGATGCAGATGATACTGGGAGTAGCGTATCTTCGTGACTTCAATTACGAACTGGCCGAAACTTCATTGCAAAAAGCGTTGCAGCTCGATCCGTTGTCGCCGTTCGCACGATGGGCCTATGGCTGGCTGGCAGAGGTGGCGCTTCATCATAGTGATCTGGATGGTGCCTCGGAACATTATGCCCGATCAATCCGGATTTACGATGCGGATGCCCGTATCTACCAGGAATATGCAAGGCTCCTTAATGTCCTGGGGCGTCATCGCGAAGCATTGAGTTTTGCGAATGACTCAATCTCGTTGGTAACGGCAGGCACCACCTATCACCATGCGTTAAGGGAAAAATTGATCGCGCAGGTTGAGATGAAAGAGCCGGAACAGGCGGAACAGACCTTTGCAATATGGCGTGATGCAACAATGCCAGGTGTGTTAAGAGTTTCCTCGATTGAGTTTCTGGCGCGGTTGGGCCAGATCAATGAAGCCCGATCACAACTGAAGAATTTTGCGTCAATTGAAAATGAATATTTTCCTTTAACGCGCGCTTACGCCTATGCCTTGATGGGTGATCAGGATAAAACCATTGACGCCATTGCAGATGCGTTTGAATCGCCCTATGGCTATTGGATACTACAGTATCTGCGCACCGATCCATTGTTCGGGCCCGCCAGGCGACATGCAAGGTGGATTGAGATTGAGGGACGGCTACAAAAAAGAGAAGTCGCTGGTCAGACACGACAGGCTATTGACTAATTGTTGACCTGGGTACGCGTCGCTGACTTTGTATTCGGGTCGACTACGGACTTTGCCGAGCCGCATAACACCTAGTTAAGCTGCCAGGTGGTTCTGGCGCGGAGCTTGCGCAAGCAAGCGGAGTGACAGGTTCCCTGGTCTGCTTCAACTTCATGTTATAGAGCGTCATCCTTCGCATCTTCGATCGCGGATTTCAGATAGGTTGGTTCGTCCGTCCCAAGTACTATTGTTGATCCACTCTCCAATTCGAGTTCCACCGCCAATAAGCCTGAAACCCGATACAGCCAGCCGGTAGTCAACGCACGGATACCGAAGCCCCACCACAAGGGATGCTGCGCCATCTTAAAATCTGCGACCTCGTTTAAAGCAATAGACCGACGCCAGAATCCATGTCCAAAATGCCATGAGATCATATCTGCATCGACCTCAATGGTGAGCGAGTGAAACATTACAGCTAGAAGAATGAAGCTCCCCGCAAAGAGTCCCAGGGCCCAAGGCGGGAGTGCCCCCGAATCGATCTGTGCGACGCAGACGATAGCTGCAGCCACGCCCAATCCAATCAGGATGTAGTCGGCTCTCTGGACATGTCGATAAGATACAAATCCTTCTTCACTTCTTATAATGTCTTCTGGAGGCAGTTCAAATACTGAGGCCAGCGCCCGAACTGACTCAAGTGAAGCTGAACCATCCCGTTCAAGTCTCTGTACGGTCCGAAGCCCCAGATCGCAGGCCTCAGCTAGTTGTTGTTGAGACCAGAGCCTTTCTTGTCGGAGCTTCCTGATCAATCCGGATTTCACCTTCATATTCATTGTTCCGGTCCCTCAAATGATATCCATGAACAAGTTACCCCCAAACCTCTTGCGGCACACCGCCAAGAATCCGCCAATAATACGTACGGACTGCGCCAGCTCTATAACACCCAGTTAAGCGGCGTAACTGCAGAAGGGGCGTTTGCGTTAAAATGGCGAAGCCATTTGCAAACGAACCTGCAGTAGGCACGTCCGAGCATTGACCCCGCTTGCGGGAGAACTGCGGCTTAAACTCCATGTTAGGCGCCGAGTATCATCCGGCGTGACGAACAGCTAAAACGTCGTTTTCGCCGATGTTTCGAATGAAATCATTCTTAAGGGTAAGAACCGCCAATGTTCGACCTGATCCCGTAAGGAACTCCACCTCGACTGCTTCATCGTCGTACTTCTCCACGACTGCACCTACATCACCAGTTTTTAGATGATGTTCGGGTAGATCTCTTGCTAATACAACGGTTGATAGTATCTCGTGCGACATCCTAGCCTCCTGGGTAAGCGGTTATAAACTTTGGATGCATTGCTGAATTTAGCACAATCCACACGGTTTCTAGCATAGAAGTTCGGCCATTTGGCCCTTTGATAAAGCCACGCACCAGATATTTCTGGCCATATTCGGTCTTATCCACAGATACAGCTGGTTCTGATTCGATGAGTTCGCGTATAGCAGTTTCGAGTAGTTCTGGGCTATCTGAGTCGAAGCCAATTGAGGCGAAATATACTGCTTTGTAGCGTCCGACTAGATGAGTCATTGACAGCAAGTAATCTCGAACCTTCTCGATCGGGATTTCTGCTGTTTGAGAATTTGGTAATGGAGGCACGCGTAAGGCGCCTCACACCGGGTTAAGCGGCCTGGACGTTCTGGTAGCAAAATTGCGACAGCAATTTTGATGACAGGTTGCCACGTCCGAATGAGCGTAGCGAATGACTTCAACGATAAAATGGACTCCCCCTGCCAGAGATTCGGCATCATAGTGCCACTGATAATTTTCGGCATGAAGGAGTCCATAAGATGCAGTGTACGACCATTGGTATTGATATCGCAAAGTCTGTTTTTCAATTATCCGTT
>JAJFKA010000108.1 GCA_021773555.1 Gammaproteobacteria bacterium | reverse complement strand
TTATGCGCAAGGGCGATCTCGGTTCTTCCATGTACATCGTCGCCGATGGCAAGGTCCGGGTATTCGAAGGTGACAAGGAACTGGGTATTTTAGAAGAAAGAGCCGTGTTTGGTGACCTCGCTGCGCTCGACCCGGAACCCCGCGCCGCATCAATCCAGGCCGTTGAAGACTGCACCCTGCTTCGCCTGGAAGGAGAATCTCTTTACGAGTTGATGGCGGGGAACAAAGAAGTCACCCGTGGGATTGTCCACGTGTTGTGCGAATACGCCCGGGATAATCTTGCTCGCGCCACTGCCGCTTCCTGAGCATGCCAAAAACGCTGGTTAGGCTTTTCGCTGCGCTTGTTGCAGTTCCATTCATACTCATCGGCATTCTGGCCATCATTCTGGCGAATCCCGAGAGCTACCGGGATCAAATCTCAGCGGCCATCAAATCCTCCACCGGATACTCCCTGATGATCGAAGGTGATCTTGGCTGGACCTACTGGCCGCCAGTCTCACTCAATCTGGAAAAAATTATCCTCGGGGACCCCGTCGCACCGCTCGCCAGATTCGATACCGTAAGCCTGAGTGTCGATCTGTATTCACTGCTTGTCCAGTCAACCGTGGCTGTCCAGGGGCTGCGCATCACCGGCTTGTATCTGTCACCGGCAATTGATGCTGATGGCATCAATAACTGGGAACCGGAACAGACTCAGCCGAGTTCGCCCGCGGCAACGAGCACTGATGACACTGACACGGCGGTGGCAGAATCCAGCTTCAAGCTGGACATTGACTCGATCAATCTCAACGATATACAGCTCGAGTATCGCGATGGTTTAACGGACAGCCACTATTCCCTGACGATCCCCAGTTTCACTACCGGACGCATCCGGTATGGTGAACCGGTTGATATTAGAACCACATTCCTCGCGGTGGATGCGGGAGATGGCTCCCGGGCTGAAGGTACACTGCGCACCAGCGTGACGTTCGATTCAGCCTTGACCACATTCAGGTTCAGTGAACTGCAGGTATCGCCCAAACTGACATTGCCGGATCAAAAACCACAGTCCTTCACACTTTCCTTTGATGGCGAGCTCAAGCTCGAACAGGACTACTCTCGCCTGGACCTGTCCGGCCAGTTCGACAAGAGTAACGTGACAGGCTGGCTCGCGGCGGATGAGCGCTCGGCGCGAGTGAAGCTCGCATTTGACCTGGTTATCAGTTCCCTCGACATGGATGAATACGCTGAAGCGACTCCGGTCGAAACGGGCTCGAGTGGAGGTACTCCACCAACAGATCAGGTATCGACACTCCCTCAGACCCCGGACGATGAAATCATTCCGCTCTTTTTTTTAAGGGAATACGATATTCAGGGGCGCTCGAGGATCGGTCAACTCCACTATGACGGATATCAGTTTGCCAACGCCCTCATCAACACCGTCAACCAGGATGGTCGCCTGCAGGCAGGCGTGGAAATGCAGGGGTACGGCGGCACGCTCAACCTGCAGCTCATATCCCTCTGGAAAAAAGCACCGGGCAACACCCTCACAATAACCATCAAACAACTGGATCTCACAGAACTTGCCGGAATTGAAGCCGTCACCGGCCATCTGAGTCAGACCAGTAAACTGACTTTTAAGGGCAGCAAAATCAGCGATGTATCGCGCAGCCTTGATGGCACTTCAACGTTCAGCGTGATCGATGGCACACTCGATGTTCGCCCCATCAAGAACATCGCCGCAACAATTGACAGTCTCCGTGGAAAGCAATCCCGAGTGGCCGTCTGGCCCGACCGCATGCCGTTTAACGAACTGCGGGGTGAACACCATTTTAACCAGGGCACGTTAACTCAAGCGATGTCTTTCGCCGTCGAACATTTAAGTGGAACGGGCACTGGCGGTTTTGATTACCTGGACAATCGACTTAACTATGATTTCCGGATCAACCTCGGAGAAAATGTGGACAGCGACTTCAAGGTAGGTCCGGCCCTGGCTAACATCCGCTGGCCCCTGCACTGCGAAGGCGCCATGGACGCGGGGATCGCAACACTCTGTCGCCCTGACAAAAAGGGTATTCAAACCCTGGTCACAGACGTTGCAAAACAGGAGCTGAAACGCAAGGGAGAAAAAGAACTGAACAAGCTCATCGAAGAAAAAGTCCCGGAACAGTTAAAAGATGTCCTCAAGGGTTTATTCAAATAGTCGTGACCAGTTTCGCCGACCGCCTGCTCGACTGGTTTGATCAACACGGTCGCAAACACCTGCCGTGGCAGCAGGACATGTCTGTCTACCGGGTGTGGATCTCAGAGATCATGCTGCAACAAACCCAGGTCAACACGGTTATTCCCTACTTTGAAAATTTTCTCCGCACCTTCCCCACCCTGGTATCGTTAGCAGAAGCAGATCAGGATGTTGTTTTACATCACTGGACCGGCCTTGGTTACTATGCGCGCGCCCGCAATCTGCACAAAACCGCGCGGGTTGTTGTTGAGCAATACAACGGTGAATTTCCACTCACGGCTACTGAACTTGAGGCGCTGCCCGGAATCGGACGTTCAACGGCGGCCGCAATCGTCGCAATCTGTACCAATCAGCGCGCAACCATTCTCGATGGCAACGTCAAACGGGTACTGGCCAGACACTTCGGCATCTTCGGCTGGCCGGGTGACACCAGCGTCGCGAAGACAATGTGGCAACAAGCCGAAGCACTGACCCCGGAGACGCGTGTCGCTGACTATACCCAGGCCATCATGGATCTGGGCGCAACGCTTTGCACCCGTTCTTCGCCACGATGTGAAGCGTGTCCCTTCACTCCCGAATGTGTCGCTTTTAACACCAACCAGCAGGCAGCCCTGCCTGGCAGAAAACCGAAAAAAGACATGCCGGTGCGAACCACCACCATGTTCATTCTCGAGAATGACGCTGGCGAATATCTGTTACAACAAAGACCGCCCTCTGGCATTTGGGGCGGACTCTGGGGTTTTCCGCAGGATGAACCACTCGAGGAGCTACTGACTCGTCTGCAGCTTCGTGGCTTGATTTCACAGCAGGAAGAACTCGCGTCGTTCCGAAACACATTCACGCATTTTCACCTGGATATTACTCCGGTGCATGTCAGACTCTCCCCCGGGATCGGCGAACCGGTTCCAGTCAATGGCACCTGCTGGTATTCTTCCCGCTCAAAGACCGAGATCGGACTGACCCGACCGGTGACACGAATTCTTGGAATGCTGGAATAACCATGACACGAACTGTTTTGTGTAAATTACTGGGCAAGGAATTGCCCGGGCTTGAAGCGCCGCCTTTTCCCGGGCCCAAAGGCGTCGAAATTTTTGAGCACTACTCAGCAGAGGCCTGGCAGGGCTGGCAGGACATGCAAACCATGCTGATCAACGAGAAACACCTGAACATGATGGATAAGGAAGCACGCAAGTACCTGACAGTGCAACGCGACCGGTTTCTCGCAGGCCAGGAAGTTGATAAGGCAGAGGGTTACGTCGCCCCGAAATAGTGCGACACATTCAACCCACCATCATTCTCAGATTCTGGCGACGCCGGTTTCACGCGCTGCTTTCGAGACTGCAGCCGGAATAGTGGTCAACAACCTGGGATCCATCGGCTTGGGCAGAATGTATTCCGGCCCAAAGCTCAAGGACTTCTGCTCCGGATAGGCCGCGAGGACTTCATCAGGCACCGCTTGCCAGGCAAGTTCGCTTAACGCGCGTACTGCAGCAAGCTTCATCTCACTGTTGATATCCGTTGCCCGCACGTCCAGTGCGCCTCTGAAGATGAACGGGAAACACAAGACATTGTTAACCTGATTCGGGAAATCTGAACGTCCCGTTGCCATGACAATGTCTTTACGGATTGAGCGCGCCTCCGGGGGCAGGATTTCAGGGTCTGGATTCGCCATCGCGAATACAACCGGTTTCGCTGCCATTGCCATGAGCGGTTTTGGTCCCAGCAGGTTCGCGCCGGAAACACCGATAAACACATCGGCACCCTGGCAGGCGTCATTCAAATCTCGCGCATTGGTTTTATGGGCAAACTGCTGCTTGTAGACCGACAGGTCATCCCGGCCTGAATGAATCACACCTTTTGAATCCAGCATCAGCACCTGTTCGTGCGGCAAACCCAGATCCATCAACAGATTCATGCAGGCCATTGCTGCGGCGCCGGCGCCCAGACAGACAATTTTGGTGTCCTTTAATTGCTTGCCCTGTATCTCGAGCGCATTCAATAATCCTGCGGCCGTCACAATCGCAGTACCATGCTGGTCATCGTGGAAAACCGGTATATCCAGCATCGCCTTCAGCCGTTTTTCGATCTCGAAACAAGCTGGTGCCGCGATGTCTTCCAGAGTGATGCCACCAAAGGTGTCCGCGATCTGCACAACCGTTTCGATAAATTGCTCAACGTCTTTGGTCTTTACCTCGATGTCATAACAGTCAATATTAGCAAACCGCTTGAACAGCAACGCCTTGCCCTCCATCACCGGCTTGCTCGCCAGCGCGCCCAGGTCGCCCAGACCCAGAATCGCTGTGCCGTTACTGATGACACCCACCAGATTGCCTTTGGACGTATAGTTGTAGGCATCATCCGGGTCTTCCGCAATCGCCAGCACGGGCGAACCCACCCCCGGAGAATACGCCAGCGAAAGGTCTCGTGAAGTTTCCGCAGGCTTGGTGATCTGTGTCGCAATCTTGCCAGGCGTTGGCATCCGGTGATACGCCAGGGCATCCAGGCGTAGCTGTTCGATCGGGTCTTTCATCGTGTTTTCTCTTGATTCCGCAACGTGGAGCTTGCGCTGCGGATGAAGGGTAGCATCGGCAATGCAGCCCCGCATTGTAGACAGGTCAGCGACAACATGAAACCACCCGCGAAACCGTCCTCAGCAGACCTGGACCCGATTGCGCCCCCACAGCCAGTCTGTTCTTGACTAGAATCCACCGCTTCGGTTTAATAGCGCCCTTTCCGGTTCACCCATCCAGCGGCGGACCGGATTACCGCGATACGCCTCTGTGAAACCCACATACGGCCAGATAGCTCAGTCGGTAGAGCAGGGGACTGAAAATCCCCGTGTCGGTGGTTCGATTCCACCTCTGGCCACCAACTTGTCAATTTTGCTTCGCAAAATTGAGCAAGGGGAAGGTGGATGACTCACGGCGGCAGGTTTTTCCGCAGGAAAATACCGAGAGCCCCAGAACGAACTCACACCGTAATGTGTCCCAAAGAGAAAATCACGAGAGCCCCACTGTAAGCCTCCCCTAAAATAGTCCCATTTCGATCTAGAGTTCTCCCGCGTAAACTGCCACACAAGGAGAACGACAATGAAGAAATCCCGATACACCGAGACGCAGATCATCAAGGTGCTTAAGGAAGTTGAAGCAGGCCGA
>JAJFKA010000107.1 GCA_021773555.1 Gammaproteobacteria bacterium | reverse complement strand
CAGGCGGTAGTGCAGATCCGATTGATTAATGAGGGGCGCCTGGTTGCTGTGGCCCAGGGTACGGTCACGATTCGGGATCCACGATAAGCGCCGCAATTCGAATTCTGGCGGTGTGCTGCTGGTAATGAGCTATGATCCGAATAGCACTTACTTAAGCAAATTCCGTCTTTCGAAGTGCCATCGCGAAGACTTTAGCGGAAGGTGCCGTGGTTCCTTTCCGTAGCCTGCAGGCGAAGCGCCGCGCGCGTGGAGTAAGGGGGCCGCCCGCGGACCAGTAGGGGCTGTCGACCAAGTGAGGGGAACTCGGAGAGCCGCAAGCCGCGTAGGAAAGGAACCACTGCACCTTCTGCGAAACAACCCGGTTCAAAGTAAGCGCCATTCGGGTATGATCCGACGTTCCAATCAAGGGTCAACCATGACGAGTGACACTCTCGCTATCAGCGCAATAGATCGACCTGCGGATCAGCCAGCAGAGAAACCCCTGCCGTTAATGACAAAGATAGCCTATGGCGCTCCCAGTTTTGCCGGTGCTGCCATGGCGATCCCTATCGGTATCCACCTGACTATTTTCTATTCCGATACGGTACTGGTACCGCTTGGTTTGATCGCGCTGGTCAAGGCAATCGCACGTGCACTGGATGCAATCACTGACCCGCTCATGGGCTGGCTAAGCGATCGTACGAAAAGCCCCTGGGGAAGACGCCGCCCCTGGATCGCCATTGGTGCGCCGTTGACCAGCGTCTGTTTTTACCTGATGTTCACGCCACCCGAGCAACTAACCGGACTGGACGCTGCAGCATGGTTTGCGCTGACCTACACGCTTTATTATCTATTTCATACGGTCTACATCATTCCGCATTACGGACTCGGCCCGGAGTTAACCCTGGACTATCATGAGCGCAGCACGCTGTTTGGTATTCGTGAGGGCTTTGTCGTCGCGGGAACCCTCTGCGCGGCGGTTTTGCCACCCATGCTGATTTCCGCGTTTGGTGGAGAACGGCCGGCTTACACAGGATTTGCGGTGATCTTCGGTAGTTTGCTGACGTTACTGTACTTCAACCTTGTCTGGCGTGTGCGTGAGCGCGAGGACTTTGTAAAACGTACTTCCAATCCACTCATTCCCGGCGTCCGTCGGGTCATGAGAAATGGTGTGTTTCGATTGTTGCTGACAGTCTATCTGGTTGGCTCGATTACCGGCGCGATCCCGGGGCTGATGATGCCGTATTTCACCAAGTACATCCTGCAGCCGGAAAATCCCAACTTGTGGCTGGCAATATTTCTGGCGATTTATTTTGGGGCAGGATTTATATTTCTGCCGGTCTGGGTTTGGGCATCAAAGCGATGGGAGAAAAAACCGGTCTGGCTGGCAGGATTTATTCCCGGTATCTCCGGGTCGATCGCACTGTTTTTCCTGGGCGAAGGCGACATCATCCCGGCGGCGCTGATATTGGCCGTCGCTGGTTCTGGATTCAGTGCCGGGCTGTTTCTCGGGCCGTCAATGCAGGCAGATGTGATTGACTATGATGAGCTGCACACCGGCAAGCGACGCGAGGCACAATACGGTGCGCTCTGGTCGATTATGACCAAGTTCATGGTTATACCGAGTATGTCGATACCGCTCGCGATTCTCGCCTCAGTGGGTTATGTGCCGAACATTGAACAGAGTGAATCTGTACAGCTGACTATCCGTTTGATTTTTTGTGTCGGCCCGGCCACTACCGCAACGATTGCGTTGCTGGTTGCCACTTTCTATCCCATCAACAGGCAGGTGCACCGTTTGATCCAGTTTGGCATTGAGGCTCACAAACGGGGCGAGGATGTTAACGATCCGATCACGGGTCATTTGCTGAAACCGCCTTCACTGCGCGGAATGGATGAGGAAGTCGGCTGGCAACTGGATAACTTCAGCCTGGCTGAACTTCGGGTCCTGCTGGATAAGGGGGCGGGTGTTTTACGTTTCCGAATCATGTCACTGACGGCGGCTTCGATTGTCTTGTTTGCGCTGTTCGTTGCATTACTCTGGGAAGAAGTCGATTTCGCCCATGAACCGGGGTTGCTTGCCGTTCTGTACGTCGTCGGCATCGGAGTATCTGTCACCGCAATCGTTTACCACGCTATTCGTTTTTGGAAGAGCCAGAGCCTTGAGGAATTTGATGCTGATTCGATCATTAGTCATATCCGCATCACCAGGGAAATGAAGCAGGGGGTATTACCGATCCACGTATGACGTGCGATTAATCGATTACCAGCGCCTGCGATCAGCTGTGTTTGCTGACCTGCCAGCCATTTGCGCTGAGGTGCGATTCTGCAAACGATCGGGGCGTCTCCTCCAGCGTTGTCGCCATGGTGTCGTTCCAGCGGTTGAGGAACCCAAACAGTGCAATAACCGCGACGATCTCGACGATCTCAGCTTCACTAAAATGTTTACCGAGTTCCTGCATGTGTTCGGCTTCCACACCGTTAGGCACTGTCCCGCCATACAGGGCTACCGTTAATGCAGCGCGCTCCGCGGCATTAAATTTGTCGCTGGTGGCGAATTCGAATGCGGCTTCAATCTTGTCGGTCGCCACACCGCGTTTCTCTGCGCTGTGTGAAGTGTGTGCCTGGCAATAGCGGCAGCCAGAGGCATTGCTCGAGACAAATGCTATCAATTGTTTGAGTCCCGGTTCTACCTGGCCGCTGCCGAGAATCGTGCCGCCGAGGGTGCCAAAGGCCGAGAGCAGTTCGGGCCAGTGTGCCATGGTGAACATGCTGTTGGGCACGAATCCCATGGAGGCCTCAACCATTTTGAACAGGGGCTCCATTTCGGGTAAGTCTGTGCGGCTCTTGGGTTGTATGTAGGTCATGGATTGGTCTCCGCGTTGAGTGTAGTGGAATTCTCTGGTTCCAGCGCTAAATGACAGGCGACTGTATGGTCCTCGTCCGCAGACCTCAGTTCGGGTAAATCGTGTTTGCAGCGATCCACGGCTACCGGACATCTTGGATGAAACGGGCAACCGGAAGGTGGATCAATCGGGGAGGGGACATCTCCGGTGAGGACCTGACGTTTTACCTGATGGTGTGGATCGGGAACGGGTATGGCCGAGATCAGCGAACGCGTATAGGGATGCAGTGGCTGCTTGTAGATTGTCTCACCCCCGGCTGTCTCTGCGACCTTGCCGAGATACATGATGGCGATGCGGTCCGAGATATGTTTGACCACGGCCAGATCGTGAGCAATGAACAGGTAAGCCAGATTGAACTCCTGTTGCAGGTCGATGAGCAGGTTCAGAATCTGGCTCTGGATGGACACATCCAGTGCGGACACCGGTTCATCACAAATAATCAGTCGAGGATTGAGCGCAATCGAACGGGCAATACCAATCCGCTGGCGCTGCCCGCCGGAAAATTCAAACGGATAGCGACCGGCTGACCGTGCAGGCAATCCGACAATGTCGAGCAGCTTTGCGACGCTTTTCTGTCGTTCCGTCCGATTCCCGATCCGGTGAATAATGAATGGCTCTTCAAGGATATCACCAACGGTATGCCGGGAATTCAGGGACTCCATGGGATCCTGGAAAATCATCTGGATGTTCTGTCGGAGCGGCAACAGCTTTTTACCCTTCATGTGCGTAATGTCCTGCCCCTCGAACAGAATCGAACCCGCTGTGGGCTCATATAGGCGAGAGATACAGCGACCCAGCGTGGATTTACCGCACCCGGATTCACCGACCAGGCCGAGAGTCTCTCCGGGGTCGATGTTCAGCGAGACACCGTCCACAGCCTTATTCGACTTGTTGGTGCGCAGCAAAATGCCCTCTTTCACCGGAAAGTGCATTTTCAGGTCGCGTATTTCCAGTATCGGTGTGTCGGTCACTGGCTGATTTCCTGCCAGCGAATACAACTGACCTCGTGACTGTCCTTAATGGACTCGATTGGGGGCGGTCCTGCACTGCAGATTTCCATGGCATGTTCGCAGCGGTTTTCGAACCGACACCCCGCGGGTAGATCCTGGAGACCGGGTACCATGCCGGGAATAATGTTCAACTTTGATTTTGGTTCGGTGTTAAGCGTTGGAATCGAGGCAAGTAAACCGCGAGTATAGGGGTGTGCGGGCCGGTCAAAGACATCGTAGACGCTGCCTTTTTCTGCAACCTTACCCGCATACATTACCACGACCTGCTCGCAGGTTTCTGCGATGACTCCCAGGTCGTGGGTGATCAGTATCACTGACATCCCCATCTCAGCCTGTAAATCCTTAATGAGTTCGAGGATCTGGGCCTGAATAGTAACGTCCAGAGCGGTCGTCGGTTCATCGGCAATCAGCAGCGCTGGTTTGCAGGCGAGCGCCATGGCAATGACGACTCTCTGGCGCATGCCGCCCGAAAGCTGGTGTGGATACTCCCCCATTCTGACGTCCGGTGAAGGTATTCCAACCCGGTCAAGAATTGAAATTGCCTCCTTTATTACTTCCTGCCCACTCAGATCCTTGTGCAGTATCAAAACCTCGGTGATCTGCTTGCCAATGGTATGTACTGGATTCAAAGCGGTCATTGGTTCCTGAAATACCATCCCAATGTCATTGCCGCGGATCTTTTCCATTTCCGAGAGTGGTAGCCGGGTGAGGTCGCGATCCCGAAACATCACCGACCCGCCCATTATCTGACCCATGGGCTGTGGTAACAGCCGCATGATGGAAAGCGCAGTGACGCTCTTACCGCACCCGGATTCTCCAACGATACCCAGGGTTTCGCCTTCCTCGGTTGAAAAACTGATCTGGTCAATGGCCCGGACCCGTCCTTCATCTGTTTCGAATTCGGTGACCAGGTCGGATACTTCCAGCAACGACATAGGGTTTATCCGGCGTTATTTAAATTGATCGTAGATGACTATTTCTGCCGGAAACTTGCGGTCGTCTTTTCGGGCGGCCAGGGTTTCCTCTTTCATGTCGGTATCAATCCAGTGGACAAAAAGTTCACCCGCGGTGCTTGCATGTTTATAGTTAAAAGACGCTGGATACTTAACCCACCGCCAGTGGCCCACACGAAAAAACGCCTGGTAGAATCCGGGAGAAAATGACGCATACTCATGATGCATTTCAGTCATAGCGAAGGCGAGATCTTTCATTTCCTGGGCATCATCTGAGGTGCGGTATCGATCAATCATGCCGTCCATCTCGAATATGGCCAGTGCCTCGAGGTTGTTGGTTTGTGTCTTCAGCTTCCGTTCCGGATTGACTGTGCCATCGTCGAGGAATGCATCATCGTAGGCATTATCGGAGTGGTAGGTTTCCCAAAACCGCGGGTACATCTCGAGAGAAGTGTTAAATGCAGAGAAATGGATATCGTGTTTTTTCTCCTGAACTTTTTTCCATCCCGCTGTACCATCGAGTACTTCAACCCTGAATTGGAGGCCAGCCTTTAAGGCTTCTTCCTTGAGTATCGTTAACACGTCTTTCAGGCTCTCGTATCCACTTGAGAGCGTGAACGCAAGTTTTTGGCCCTGGTCGTTAACCAGGATCCCATCCGGGCCGCGTTTTTTGAAACCTGCCAGGGCGAAATGTTCCTGTGCCAGGTTGATGTCAAACTCCCGTGATCGTAGCGTTGGATGAGTAAATTCCCCATAACCGTCTGACGATGTCTGCATACGGGTGTAATCACCGCGAAAAAAGTTGTCGATAACCAGTTGCCAGTTAGTAGCGTGGTTGATACCGATACGGATATCGCGATTGTCGAGCAGGGGCTGAGAGGTGTTCATCCACAGTCCATACGTTGGCCGAGGGAGCTGGTTGTAGAAAACTGACTTGTGGATGTACCCGGACTGCACATCCGGATCATCGTCAGGCAATTTTTCGTACCAGTACTCTGCCAGGTTGAGGCTGAACTGATCGATATCGCCGCGCTTGAATGCTTCAAACACCTTCGGGGTGTCCCTGATGACGGAAAGATGAATGCGATCAGGGTTATACCGATACCGCCAGTTTTTCTTGTCCTTTGCCCACCAGTCCTTGTTGCGCGTGAGCGTGATGGACCGGCCCTTCCGGATATCCTCATCGGCAATCACATAGGCAGATGAGGTAGGTGCGAACCGCCACTGATAGCGTTCAACGAAATCTTCTCCGACTTCCTTGAAAAAGTGCTGCGGCATAGGGCGCAGTTCGAGAACACGGCCATCCATATCGGGTTTTGCCTCCGGGATGGATATTGAAAAAGTATGATCGTCATATTTTGTGATGTTTGTGTATTGCGTGCTGAACCAGTTGTTGTACCACGGGGCAATGATGTAAGAGCTCTTGAAGAGCCAGAACATAAACATGAAATCATCGGCAGTGATAGGGACATTGTCAGACCACCTGGCATTCTGATCGAGTTTGACGTAGATCGTCTTGGCCGCTTCATCCACGGCCCAGGACTCAGCCAGGCCCGGATAGTAAACAAACTCATCTGGATGCCGGTGAGCGATCGCAATCGTGGTGTCATCCAGAATCCACGGCCGGAAGGAGCCGTTGGAGTCCGGTCCGACGGTACGCAGCGTTCGCGGGAAGTCCTGCAGGCGAGCATATTGGGTGCCACCTTTCTTTGCCATGGGACTGCCAATTTCCGGCAGGCTGTCACCAGACTCCCAGATCAGGTCTGCGGGTACATCCAAGAGCGCTTTGAAACTGTAGAAATCCGGATCGGCTGCGTAGGCAGCCTGCACCTCTTCGGTATTGTCGGGAACTACCAGATCAACTGTGTCGCCGTCGGACTCAGACTGGCCGCAGGCGGTGAGTAGCAAAGCCGTTGATATCGTTAGAAATCCACGGATGCAGATGTCACTGAAGCATCTGTGTTTAACCAGTTGAGTCATTAAATAGTTTTTCATGGCAACCTCGGTAGTGCGTCTCGCGGAGCGAATGTTGGTTATCGATAGATGGTAAATTTCTTCGGGTCAAAAGATTCTCGAACGGCCTCGCCGATAAACGTTACCAGTGTCAGTAACACCACCAGCGTGCCAAATGCGGAAGTCACAATCCACGGAGCAGTGCGCAGGTTTGCTGTCCCCTGTTTCAGGAGTTCACCCAGACTTGGTGTGGGTGGGGGCAGGCCGAAGCCGAGAAAATCAAGTGCGGTGATTGCAGATATCGCGGATACAATGGTGAACGGCATGAAAGTCACCAGTGTGGACAAGACGTTAGGCAGGATGTGCCTGAAGATGATTCTGGAATCTGAAGCGCCGATAATCTTTGCTGCTGCGGTATAGTCCCGGGATTTTTCCTTGTAGGTTTCCGTGCGCATGTAATAGGTCATGCTGGTCCACGAAAACAATACCATTACAGTGAGCAGGATGCCGATCCGGGTGGAAATCGAAAAATTTGCCGGGATGACAGAAAATACGATGATCACCATGTACAGAAACGGGATGTTCGACCATATCTCGATAAGTCGCTGGAATGTCAGGTCGAAAACGCCACCGAAGTATCCCATAGCACAACCGATCGAGATGCCGATGACATAAACGCAGGCCATAAATGCCAGGGAGAAAATCAACGCGATTCGGGTCCCATAGAACAATCGCGACAGGATATCCCGGCTGGTGGTATCCGTACCCAGATAGTGCCCGTCGCTGAAGGCGGGAGCGATCGGTTTGAATATTCCGCCTGGGGCGTGGTTCTCGTAAGGATTAAAAGGCACCAGTGGCATGACTAACCAGTTGTCGGAACCCGTTTCCTTATAGTGTGCAGATAAGTCCCGGTAATTGACTTCATAGGAGTATCCCAGGCCAAAATCCGAGCCGGGATGAAAATTCGTGTAAGTTGGGAAATACCATTCGCCATCGTGGCTGACGAGAAGTGCGCGATTGTTCACCACGAGTTCACCGAAGCCGGACAAAACAAGCAGGCTCACCAGGATAATGAAGCTGTAGTAACCGCGTTTGATTTCCCGAAACCGGCGAAGTTTTTTGAGTGTCTGTGGGTTAAATCTGAACATACGGCTACTGAAACCTGATTCTTGGATCAACCAGTGCTACCAGGAAGTCCGAAACAATATTGCCCAGCAGCAACAGGAAACTGGCGAGCAGGACCACACCCATAACGACAGGATAGTCCCGGTCAAGAATTGCGGTCAGACCGAGCAGCCCGAATCCGTCAATATCAAAAATCGTCTCGATCAGGAATGAGCCGGAAACCAGTAATGTGATGTTTTGTCCAAAAGTGGTGGCGATGGGGATAAACGAGTTGCGCATTGCGTGTCGGGTTACCGCCTGACGGAATGAGACGCCCTTGGCAATCGCGGTCCTGATGTAGTCGGCAGCCAGGTTATCGAGCAAATGGTTCTTTAACAGCAGGGTGACCAGAGCGAAACTGCCGACCAGATAACAGATCAGTGGCAAGACGCTGTGGTTCACCAGATCCATGACTTTGCCAAAATTATCCTTTTCCTCAAACGCGTAACTGACGAATCCGCCCATGGGGAACCATTCGAGCCGGACAGAAAAATAGAGTAGTAACAGGGACCCGAGTGCATAACCAGGAATGGCGTAACCGACAAATATCAGGATGGAGGAGACGTTGTCGACAAAAGTCCTGTGTCTGATCGCTTTGAGGATGCCTAGCGGAATACACACCACATAGGTAATCACGAGCGTGACCAGGCCGTAATAGAGGGAAATCGGAAACCGTTGTTGAATCACATCCCACACCGGCTCGTTATAACGATAGGATGAGCCCAGGTCGCCGACAATCACCTTACCCACCCAGTCCAGGTAGCTGATCAGAATGGGTTTGTCAAAGCCGTAGTATTCCCTGAGTTTTTGTAACTGATCATCCGAGAGTGCCATGCCCTGGCCAGCAACCTGCGTACCAGCGCCACTGGCGGCATCGAATTGCTGGGACTCCATGATGGCCCGTTCCAGCGGTCCACCGGGAACCAGCCGCGTGATCGCGAAGACAATGATGGTAACCCCCAACAAAGTTGGTGGTATGAGCAGCAGTCTTCTAATGAAATAGTCGCGCATTATTCTTCTTTTTCAGGTGATGCCGGACTTGTGGCCCGCGTATACGTGGAATAGACGGATAGGCCATTCCTGTCAGTTTTCATGGGTGGATGTCGCCGACATGGTCCGCGATGTTGCCACAAAGCAGGCATGCTTAATAGCCTGATGGGCCCGGAATCCACTCATTTTATCTCGTCTGGACCGCGTTAAAGGCAAGCGTACACGGCTTCTAAAAGCAGTTTCGATCGTGGCGTACTGGTGGTATCGGCCTGCATCTGGTTCATTACATAGGCAAACCCTATCCCGGTTTTCTGATCAGCGAATCCGAGCGATCCACCGGCACCGGCATGGCCAAAGGCTGCGTCATTGGGACCGTAGGCACCGTCAAGGTTCAACATAAAACCACGGCTTCGCCTGACCGGGGTGCCGAGCACCAGATCTACAGTTGAATTTACCTCAACGTGGTTGGCGCTTCGCAGAGCGGCGGTGCTGATAATCTCGCCGCCGCCGGTGGCAAGGGCAGCATAGATTTTTGCGAGCCCACGGGCACTCGCATGGCCGTTCGAAGCCGCGATCTCCGCCTTTCGCCAGGCACTACTGCAGGCATGTTTGAAAGGTGAGATCGATGGATTTTGTAATGCGATGGGGAACAGGTCGGTGGGCGGCTGCGCACTTAAGGCAGGAGCCGGTTTGATGCGCGCGTGGTTCGGACCAATTAACTCGGCACAACGGGATAACTCGGTATCGGGCACGCCGAGGAAGAAGTCTGCTGACAGTGGTTTGCAGATCGTATCCTGAATGAACTGCCCGAGGGTATGACCGGTTATGCGTCGAACCAGTTCGCCGGGCAGGTATCCCCAGGTGACGGCGTGATATCCCGACTGGTTACTTAAGGGCCAGAGAGGTGCCTGCGCGGCGATCAGTTTTGTCATTTTTCCCCAGTCGTAGAGATCTTCTACTTCGAGCGATGTAGAAATCCCGCAAACGCCGCCCTGGTGCGCCAGTGCCTGGGCGACAGTCACTGCAGCCTTCCCCTCGGCTCCGAATTCGGGCCAGTAGTCTGCGACCGGTGCGTTGTAGTCAATTTTACCCTGATCATGAAGAATGGCGATGGCAAGGGCGGCCGGTCCCTTGGTGCTCGAGTAGATATTAACCAGGGTATCTGCCCGCCAGGGAACAGACATCGCCTTATCCATATAACCGCCCCACAAATCAACAATCAACTCACCGTGCCGAAAAACACATAGGCTCGCGCCGACTTCGATATGCTGCCAGAGGTTCTCGAACTCCCTGCGCACGGGATCGAATGCCGAGTGCACCTGACCGGAAACGTTTGCGTGTATTTCACCCATTCACAGCCTCCTTGTTAATTACCACTTCCGTTCTATTTGTCATCGCTTGTTGTCTCTTTCCGTGGGTCCGGTCAATCGTACCTGTTGCTTACAATATGCCGGAAGCATGTCTCCCTGGCTACGGCAACGGTCTGTGAGGGGATACATCCGTTCCCGGAGGCTGACTTTCAGGGCAACACTCCTTACAATCCGGTCACTGACAAACAGTATAAGTCGTAAGGTTCTCGAAGTATGGTTAGCACAAAGAGTGATCGTCCATCCGTGACGCGGGTATATCAGAATCATCATCTTGATTCGACTCGATGGGAGGTATATGAACCGCGGGCACGGGATATTGTCGTCACCACCGCCTACAAATCAGGGACGACCTGGACCCAGGATATTTTCTATCATCTGCTGTACGGAAAGCTGGCGGAGATGCCTGCTCGTGAATCAGTCACACCCTGGCCTGACGCTCATTTCATACCAATCGAGAAAGCACAACTAGGTCAGTGGCTTGGTAGCCTCGAAGGCCAGCGAATCGTCAAGAGTCACCTGCCGCTGGACGGATTACCGTTTTTTGATGACGTGTTTTACGTGGTCGTCTGCCGGGACCCGCGCGATGTGTTCATGTCATTCTTTAATCACTACTCGCGATACACCGATGAGGCCTACGCGATGATGAATGCGCCGGAAAAACTGGTGGGCAATCCACTGCCGATTTGCCCGGAGGATCCGAGAGAACTCTGGACACCGTGGATTTCATCAGGCTGGTTTGACTGGGAAAGTGAGGGATACCCATTCTGGTCAAATCTGCATCACACTCAAACCTACTGGGACTACCGACACCTGCCTAATATTCTGTTCATGCACTACAACGATATGCTGGAAGATCTGGGTGACGCGGTAAAAACCCTCGCTGATTTCACGGGTATTGAAACTGATGAGCAGGATATCGCCCGAGTTGTGGAAGCAACCACCTTCGCAAATGTAAAAAAGAAATTCGCAGCGGATGAAGGTGAAGACCCCATGGCATTAACCTTCAAAGGCGGCAGAGATGGATTTTTCTTCCAGGGAAGCAACGGGCGCTGGCGGGATGTGTTGAACGACGATGATCTGGCTTTGTACGAGGAGGCCATGCAGCGGGTGTGCGAGCCTGATTGTGCGGCTTACCTCGAACGCGGGAAGCGTGCGCTCAAGCGGGGTTGAACTCGAAGGTATCATCGTTGGCCTGTTAAAGCTGTCCTCGACGGTCATCGAGCAAGCGAGTGTGGCCGAATAGAGGTAAATGGGTCTGGCGGGCATGGACACGCTTTCTATCGACACCTCTTTAGACGATCACTAATTCAGGCTATTAGACTCTTTCTACCTGCCCCCAGCAGCATCTCGGCAACGTCCCCTTCCGTCTTGAAACTCAGAAACAGCAGGTAGGTGCCCAGTAGCGGAAAGCCACCGAAGAAACCGGCGACAGCTAACACGAACCCGCCTGCTGAGAAGTCGTTTCTCCACGCAAGCCAAAAGGCAGAGAGCGCGAGAAAGCATGAAAAATCCATATTGAACTGACCGGGCCATTCCATTACTAAAAGGTCACCAAAGAAAACCGGGAATAACGTCAGCCCATGATTAACGAGCACAATCAAGGTGTACCCGACAACGGTGATTATCAGGAAGCCTAAAAATAATCTAAATCCCAGCATGCCGTTTACTCTCAGATCTTTAATGTGGTGATCAGATTAAACTGGCAAATGCTCTGTAATCAATAACCTCTAAGGTAATCAAATCAATATGCACCTCATGAAACGCGCCGCGCGCAAAGCCCTGATAAAATTTACGTGAAATCTGACAACACCTTGAAATTCCGTGACACAATATACAGGCGATTCTAAGACTAACGAGATGACGCCGAAGACGATTCAAAAGCCAGGCTGGTATATCAATCTGGAATACGTCCGCTTCCTTGGCGCCCATTTCAGCGGTAGCTTTTCCAACGCATTAACCGCATTTTTGCTCCCATTCCTCGCCGTAACAGTCTTCGGAGCAAGCGCGATGCAGATGGGGATGTTACTTGCGCTGCAGGAAACTCCGGTCGTGATTTTTAGCCTGGTCGTCGGTGTCTGGCTGGACCGTTCAAACCTCAAAGTGTTGCTCAAAGGTGCCCTGGTTATACAGGCTTTTATGTCTGCAGTAATAGGAGTTTCATTGCTGGGAGCGTATGGCTCCCTGAATCTGCTGTTTTTGGCGGCCTTTATTCTTGGCACCACCAAACTTGTCGTCGATCTTGCCGTTACTACCTATTTGCCAATACTGGTGGACAAAGATGACCTGGTTGCGGCTAATAGCGGATTGCAGATATCAATGGCTGCGGAAAGGATGGCAGGCCCCACTATTGGAGGACTTATCGCCAGACTGTTACCTTTCTCGGGGTTCATCATTGCAGCGTTTGGGCACGTCTTTGCAGCCCTGTTGCTGACAAGGATAAAGTCGTACCCATCTGTCACAGCCGATGCCAGAACGAACAATCTATTGTTAGAAATCCGCTCAGGACTTCAACTACTGTTTAACCATCGACTACTCAGGCCGGTTATCGCTAGTTCGTGTCTGGGTGCATATTCAGCTGGGATGTTTTATGCGCTACTGATTCTGGTACTGATCAAAACGATGAACTACTCCGCTTTTCAAGCGGGGCTGATGATGTCACTCATCGGCGTTGCAACAATGGTAACTGCACCTCTGACAACCTCTATTAGCCTACGGATCGGTATCGGACCAATGATGATAGTTGGCGTCATAGCTTCGGCTACCGGTATGTTTCTATTCTCAACACATACATACGCAATTGTCGGGCTGGTTAGTCTGGGCGTTGGTAGTTCACTCTATAGCATCAGTCAAATTAGTATTCGCCAGGCTGTTACTCCAGATGGATCACTAGGGCGGGTCAACTCAAGTCGCCGTTTTATCGTGTTTGCGTTCTTACCTTTGGGATCTCTGACCAGTGGATTAATCGCTGAAGGCGCAAGCTCACAGGTTTCTATGCTAATTGCAGCGTTGATCATGCTGATGTCCACGCTGCCGTTAATACTCACTCCTATCCGCGGTTTGAAAGATATTAATCAAGCCCGATCACTCACTTGAGTGGCTTCCCTGGCGAGAACGATAACGTGTTCGAGTCCGGGTTACATTTAAATGGATTTCGTCTGGCTGGTTTGAATGGGAAAGCGAGGGACTTCCATTCTGGTCAAATCTGCATTGCATACAAACCTACGGGGACTATCGGCACCTGCCAGAATTTCTGTTCATGCACTATAGCGATATGCCTGAAGATATGGGTGACGAAGGAAAAGTGGTGAAACCTGCGCCTTTCGACCAGTGTGAACAGATGATTAGTTGGAGATCTGGTAAACAATCATTCCCGGTTTTTCCAGCACTGCCTGTGCGACTACCTTTCCAGTCGGGTCGATCAACGCGGTGGGTCCAAGCGCGACGCGATCATCTCTGTTGCCGGTAACGTCAGATGACAACAGCCAGAGTCCTGATTCGACGCATCGTTGTGACCTGATTTCGTTGTGCTTATCTTTCCACTCAATTGCTGCCTCGTGTTTCAGCATGTTGTTGCAGGGGCAGACGAGTAACGACGCTCCCAGACTTGCCACTTTGGCAGACAGGGCGGGATAGTTCAGGTCTTTGCAGATATTGACGCCAAAGCAGACATCTTCAACCATAAATGTCGGATAGTCACCGCCTGCGCTGAAAACGCGCGCTTCACCTGCCAGCAATTCAGTCTTTCGGTATCGCCCAAGTAACTGACCTCGTTTAATCACAACGGCGGTGTTGTAAAAATCATCACCTTCTCGCTCGATCATGCCGAAGACAACAGTCATATCAAGCATCGAAAAATTGGCAAGAAGCGCTTCAAATGCTTTGGAGTTGAGCGGCATTGCGAGCCTGCGGCTATCCTCATACGACAATAGGTAGCCTTGTAAAAAACACTCCGGAAAGCAGATCAACTTTGCCCCAAGTGATGCTGCGTGACGCGACTCTGCTACCATCAGCTCAACTGCCGCCAATGGATCGCAAAGAATTTCTGCTGGTTGGCTAGCGGCGACAGTTATCATCAGTAACAGACATCACATTGCACTGGATAGATGACCCCTCTATCAATGCTACTTAAAGTTACGGTGAGGCCAGGTTGTCCAGGAATTTGGTAATTGCCTGATTCACCTGCGCCGGATATTCAGCAAAAACAAAGTGTGTGCCGCCGTCAACAACTGTCATGCTCGCATTTGTGATCCTGTCACACAGAAACTCTGAATACTTTGGCGGAGTCATGACATCTTCAGTGCCAACGATGCAGTGTGTCGGTGTCTGGATTTCCCCCAGGCGACCAATCACATCAAATTTATCGCAAGCCAGTAAATCGTAATAGAAAGGGGCGGGGCCAGTCTCAGCTCCTTTGGCGCGTAATTCAGCCGCGAATGACGGCTCGACTTTCTGGTAACGCTCAATCATGGTCGCCGCAAACTCATCAGGATTGTCCAGCATACCTTCCATCTCGGCCAGCGTATCGGGATGAACCCGAAGCCGTGCACCGGAACCGACTGAAATAATTGATTTCAGATCATCTGGATAGTCGAGTGCGTATTGCAGCGCTATGCCGCCACCCAGTGAATGCCCAATCAATACAATATCCCGCCAGCCTTCCTGATCAACCAGTGCCTTGAGCCAATTTGTAGCTTCCTTGATGGTCTCGAGCTGCTTGCCGTCCGGACGACCCGGCAGCGTCACGGCAACCGAATCAGTGAAGTGATCGGTCTGG
This sequence comes from Gammaproteobacteria bacterium, assembly GCA_021773555.1. Classification (GTDB taxonomy): domain Bacteria; phylum Pseudomonadota; class Gammaproteobacteria; order Pseudomonadales; family Azotimanducaceae. The sequence continues at coordinate 16,287 of JAJFKA010000107.1, read as the reverse complement.
AACTTCCAGACCAGACCTGTACCGCCTGATCCATGTACAAAAACCAGTTTCTTCGACATGCTCTCTTTGCCCATCCTTTCATTTTTGTGGTCGGTGAGATATCCACCTTGTCATCCGCCTTTAATGTATCTCGTTGCTGTGAACGAGCACAATCTCAAATGACCGGATTCATTGTACTGGAATTGGCTCCTCCCGTGATCATACGGCTTCAATGCCAGGCTATTCTAAGATAGAGTGCGGGTCTAAATTCCGTAGTAACCCGTGATATTTGAGGAGCCCATATGAGTGAGACAGCGGCGAAAACAGAAGCGTTCAGAACACCCGAACAAGAGCAGGCCCAAAATGGAGCCAATACGGCGGACCCGTATGATATGCCGCTTGAGGATATTAACCCGTTGAACGCACACCTTTTTGGCGAGAATCGCTGGCAACGCGTGTTCGAGCGCCTGCGTGCAGAAGACCCGGTGCACTTCAACGAAATCGAAACTGCAGGTCGTTACTGGTCGCTCACGAAATATAAAGACATCAAAGCCGTTGACGCCGATTGGCAGCGATTTTCGTCATCAAACGGGATAACGCTTGGTTTCCGTCTGGATAAGGAAGTACCCCCGGGTGCTTTTACCGGCAGCCAGTCGCCATTTATCTCCCAGGACCCGCCCAGCCACGATGAGCAGCGCAAAACGGTCACCGGCGTTGTCGCGCCAAAAAACCTGGCGAAATTGGAACCGCTGATTCGGGAGCGAACGGCAAAGGTTTTGGATTCATTGCCTGAAAATGAAACCTTTGACTGGGTGGATACCGTATCAATAGAGCTGACCACACTGATGTTGGCGACACTGTTTGATTTTCCATTGGAAGATCGTCGCAAACTGACTCGTTGGTCAGACGTTGTTTTCGCGATACCGGAGCCTGGTGGGGTTGTTGAAACCCAGGCAGAAAAGCGTGAAGTGTTCATGGAGTGCATCGAGTACTTCGCTAAACTGTGGGAGGAGCGTAAAGAGAATCCAGGTGATGATCTGGTTTCCATGTTGGTTCACGGGGAAGCAACACGCGACATGGCGCCCATGGAGCATCTGGGGAATCTGTTGCTGCTAATTGTTGGCGGCAATGACACCACGCGAAATAGTATGTCTGGCAGTGTCTACGCGCTGAACAAATTTCCGGAACAATACGACAAGCTGATTGCCAATCCGGAATTGATTCCAAAGATGGTAGCCGAGCTCATTCGCTGGCAAACACCACTATCCTATATGCGACGAACTGCTAACGAAAATGTCGAGGTTGGCGGCAAACAAATGAAAAAGGGCGACCAGGTTTTGATGTGGTATGTCTCTGGCAACCGGGATTCCTCGGTTTTTGATAATGCGGATGATCTGGATATTGAGAGAGCGAATTCCAGGCAGCACCTGTCATTTGGATTTGGCATCCATCGCTGCATGGGCAATCGTCTTGCTGAGCTGCAGTTGAAAATTCTGTGGGAAGAAATCCTGGCGCGTTTTGAGAAAATCGAGATTCAGGATGAACCCAGCCGCACCTTTTCGTCGTTTGTTAAAGGCTATACACACCTGCCGGTGAAGGTGAAACGCAAGGCCTGAGCAGTGACGCGCGGTGACCGGCGAATACAATCGCCGCGCTCTCTATACTCCTTTGCTTGATTTACTATTGAATTAGCCACCTTGCCACATTGCTAATCGATTTTTGAAATATATTCATTGGTGCGACAATGAACTCATCAAAAATTATTTTCCTGGGTGTATCTGATTTTTCGAATGCTGAATGTAGAGCGGCTAAGTTTCCTGAACTTAAACTCAGTGGAGCTTCATTCGGCTGAAAAGTTGTTCCTATTGCGTAGTATTCGCCCGCCTCGTCGGTCATTTCAATATGCGCACCTAACACCGCGCTAACTTCACGGGTATTGGTAAACAAGACTAAACGAGCAATACTTTTTGTGTACTCATTCCAATCTTTAACATATATATAGCCGGGATAAAGTGTATCCCCGGTAAGTAGCCATTGTGTTTGCGGGTCGTAAATGGAAATCGCTTCTTCCTGATGTCCAGGTGTAGGAATAATGGTTAGATTTCGCCCGCCAAGCTCAATGTGAGCCTCCTCATCCGGCCATTGACTAAAAGCAAAAAACTGCCTGACCGCACGACCGTTTGGTTTTACCAGGGTAACATTCGGTTTCCCTTCAAACTGAGAGTCACCTTTATGATGATCACTGTGACTATGGGAGTGCATCACCAACAGTTCCTTCTCAGTTTTCCCGCCTTGCGGTGAGTTCTCCTTGATCAAGGATTGCACAGTTTTATACAGTGGAAAATCCAAAGCGCGTTCGTTTGCGCCCGTGTCCAGGACAAGCACTTTCTCATCGCCGAACAGAACATAGATGAAAGGTGCTTCAAAGCTGGTACATTTGTTTTGACGAAGCACATAACTTGATTGGTCGTACCGAAACACTTCAATCGCTGGATCTGTATTCGATTCACAATCAGCAGATCCATGAATCCATTTTTTTTGCAGCAATACTGAAGCCAGGCTTTTTGTGTGGTCATCAAGGCTGACACCAGCTTTAGACGCCTGTACGGAACCACCGCCTGTACATGCCAGAAATAGCGCCGTTGTCAAAAATTTTCTCATAATCATTCCTTTGAAATGCTAACGATTAGTTATTCAGCAAACTGAGGTGAACTTTAACTTTTGCTTTAGGTGGTCAGTTATCACCCTCAGAGCAGCTCACGGCTAACATTTTCGTCGTAGTTCAGTGCGGCCTGCACGGGGGACGCGAGCGTGATGATGAGGGCCGACCTCAATCGATTGACGCATCGCCTGGTATTTTTGTTGTCGGTGACAGTTTTGCATGGACGGACCTCCGGTTTCCGGGGTCAGTTTCTGAGCCAGGAGAACGCCTGGTCTAAATGTCCTGGCTAGTGCTGATTATCCGGTTTCTGTCTTTTCCCGGTTTGCTCGGAGGTAAGTACCAAACAGCAATGTTGCGCTGCCGATTTCGAATATTAGCGGTACCAGGGTCTCTGGCACATAACCCAGTGTGGCGTAAGCGTAGAGACGGCCGAGTGCGGCGATGATCATTAATATTGCAGCGGCAACCAGCAGCAGCGCATAACGGGGTATGAGCCCGACACCGATCAGAACGGCGGTTCCGAGGAAGAGCCCGCCCATGTCTGCAATCAGGTTGTTGATTCCCAATGCATTAAGTGCCTGTACCTGCCACTCGGCGCTAATATCGTCGAAAGCGAACAGCCAGCGTACACCCAGCAATGTAACGAGTGCTCCGTAAAGCCCACACAAGATCTTCAGTGCCAGTGTCATTCGGTCTCCGGTTCAGTTCTGATACTTCTCAATGAACTAGATTAACGTCTTTTACGCCTATTGAAGCCCAGGCAGATTACTCCCAGAGACAGTAATGCAAGAGTGGCGGGTTCAGGGACAGGCGCGTCCTCGTTGCTCACGACAACATTGTCGAGTGCAAAAAATTCGTCAACTCGTTGCTGGTAATCAAAGGCAGCAAAGTGGAGTATCTCGCTCGTGGTGGTGGCGGTGAATGACAGAAGTGGGTTTCCCGCGCCGTGGCCAAAATAGTAGATCGGCTCGCCAAGAACTACATCTGCTCCTGTTCTGCCTATAAATTCACCACCGTCACCAAGCGGTGTACTGTCTGAATATGTCTGAGTTTTTCCCGATCCTCCCCCTATTGGGAAGTCGTTGACAAATGTCGCGTTCACCAAAAACCCGGCAGAGCTGGTACTAAACTGAAAATAATCTGGCCCAAACGCCCCTGAGCCGTCCCATGTTCCTCCAAGGTACAGATCGAAGGCGACGTTATACACCGTGCCTACTGACAGTCCTGTGAGAGATAGTGAGGTACTACTTCCGTGGTGTAGGGACTTGTCTCCTCCCAACCATTTTGTGAAGCTGACGCCCGCCGGTACGGTGCCCACTCCCGTGGTAGTAAATCCATTGGTGTTTGTCTCGAAATCGTTGCTGTAGACAATGGTTGCACTTGCTGGAGTCATGCTCACCATGATGCCGACAAGAGCGAGTATTCTGATTAGTACTGTCACAATGATATCCCCACTTTTTCTTTTATTGTGTACGCAATTCATATGCCATAAAACTTACCTGTTTATAATCAATGACATACATTTTCCAGAATTAGGAAGTGTATAGATTTTCGACATTTCCGATACTACTTTACACTTCTTTTACGACAACCTTGATGAGCCAGTTAGCAGGACCGGCGCGTGGGTGGGTGAGGTGGGCACCGTTAGCCATCCCCGCTCACGGCAGAGTTCTAGAAGTTTCTGCAACATTGCAGGCAAGGAGTCCATTCACGATACTTCATATAGGTTTTCCAATTCCAAGCGGATGAGAGAGACTTCGGTGTCGCAGCCCATCTTCTAAAAAACAGGATAAAATTGTGTTGCAGCACTTACTATCTGATATCACGGAAACGCCAGGCGTTCTGGTCAGGACTGAATATCCCAGCTCAGAAGCAGCCGCACCGGAAACTATCGAGATCAAATAGAGGAGCAACGCCCATGAGTACTAGCCAGACACTATTTCGTGGCGGCATGATTGTTTCAATGGACCCGGCCGTTGGCGTGATGCCGCGAGGTGACGTTCTTATCGAAGGTGACAGGATTCTGTCGGTCGCTGAGTCCATCGATGCTCCGGGGGCGGCGGTTATCGAGGCAAGCGATATGATTGTCAGTCCCGGGTATGTGGACACCCATCGACATATTTGGCAGACGCAGTTACGGACTGTTGCAACGGACTGGAGCCTGTTTGACTATTTTGTACAGATGCGTTCTATCTACAGCGGCTTTTACACCCCTGACGACGCCTATCTGGGTAATCACATTGGTGCCCTTGAATCGATCAATGCGGGTATTACTACCGTGGTTGACCACTGCCACATTATGAATTCACCCGACCACTCGGATGAAGCGATACGCGGTTTAAAGGACGCTGGTACCCGGGGTATTTTTTGTTACGGGCTGTATGGTAATCCAGAGAACTGGAGTGAACAACCAACCGGGCTCAGTGACGGCTGGCGCTATGATGATGCGCGTCGAATACGTAGCGACGGGCTCGCATCATCGAACGATCTCCTCGTGTTTGGTTTTGCGCCAACAGAAGTGACAGCCACAGACTTTGAAACTACCTGCCGTGAAATTTCCTTTGCAAGAGAGCTCGGTGCCTATCGGATCTCATGTCACGTATCCATGGGAAACTACGATGCAGGCACCGAGGTCGTCCGACAACTTGGTGAAGCCGGGTTATTAGCAGACGATCTGCTGTTTGTGCATGGCGCGACGCTAACAGCAGACGAACTGAAATGGATGGCAGATAACGGTGCAGCCCTTTCCGTTACCCCGGAAACGGAGCTGCAGATGGGCATGGGCAATCCTTGTGCTGTTCGTGCGCTTGATGCAGGCGTTCGCACCTCAATTGGCATCGATATCGTGTCCAACTACGCGGGCGATATGCAGGCCCAGATGCGACTGCTGCTTCAGGCGCAAAGAGGTCTTGAGAATGCCGCGAGGACGGATGCCCCCCGTGAGATTCGATTCAAGGCGCTGGATGTGTTGCGTATCGCGACGATTGGAGGGGCCGAGGCCCTGGGCTGGGATAATCAGATCGGTTCGCTCACACCGGGTAAGCAGGCGGATATTGTGCTAACCCGATGTGATGACATTAATATGGTGCCGTGTATTGATCCTGTTGGTGCCCTTGTACTGAATGCCAACTCGTCCAATGTAGATTCAGTATTTGTTGCTGGCAGGCAATTAAAAAAGGATGGAAAACTCACCCATGTGGACTGGCCGACGCTCAGGCGAGATATCAGGCAGTCCAGTGAACGTATTGTGAAAGGATTTCACTCTATCGATCGGCAAGCAATTGAGGATGCCGCAGCGAGGCTGATGTTCCGCTGAGGCAGGCTACGTACAAGGGATGTCATGGATCGAGATTTTGACAACTCGGTCTCTGAATTAGTCCTATCCAGTTTCGATCACACCAATTGCTGATTTTGTTTTCTTAATTTGAATACGCAGGTCAGTCGTTATCCTATGGGCACACGGTTATCTGAATGAACCCGGTCGTTTCCGGTTCGAAAAGAAATAAGGTTTTGAGTTTTTCTCCTGATTCTGAGTATGATCAATAATCGATGATCAAGACCTATAACAACAGAACTCCAGTAGTTCCTGAAAGTGCATTCGTCAGTCAGACAGCGCTGGTCATGGGTGATGTGCAGTTGGGTGAGTATGTTGGTGTCTGGCCGGGTGCTGTTATCCGCGGTGACTTTGCACAGATCATCATCAACGAGGGTACAATTATTGAGGACAATGTCGTGGTCCACACCGGCACTCAATTGACCATTGGTGCTAATGTAATCGTTGGTCATGGCGCTGTTATTCACTGCCAGTCAATTGGTAACAATTCTCTCATTGCCAACAACGCAACAATTCTGGACAATGCTGTTATCGGCAACTACTGCATCATCGGTGCGGGTTGTGTCGTAAGCCCGGGAATGGATGTGCCTGATCATTCTCTGGTATTTGGTGTGCCGGGAAAGATAGCCGGTCCCGTGAAGGATCACCAGATCCAGCGGCTTAAAAGCGGCAACGCTTCCTACCGGGCGATGTTTGAACAATATCGCATAGACGGTATCTGAACGAAGTCAAGTCCATAGCCAACCGGCGACCTAACCAACATGGGGTCGGGCCACTGGTCCTGGTTTAAAAGCTAACCACTCGATGCATCATCGGTAATTGGAATCGGGTTTGCGAGAATCCTGAGTACGTTCAGGTTATCAAGACTCTCCATCACGGTTTCCGAACTGACACCAAAATCAATCAGACAGGCGATCTCGTCAACATCAATTTCCTCCAGTTGATCAATCATATCGAGGCATTTATCAAAGGAACCGAAGAGTCCATTGAAGTGGAAATACTTCTCAAAGGACGCTTCCAATGTTTCATCGACGATGTCCGGCGTCAGTGCTTCCAGATCGATTTTTTCCGGATTCTGGATGAAGGGTACCGAAGCCAGATGTGCGGAGGCAAGATTGAGCGACCCGGCCAGGTACTTCTTCATGGGTTCACGAACCAGGTCGTGTACTTCATCATCGTTGTCACTGACGAAAGTGTGTAGCATCAAAGTGACGATGCCGTCATCAGCATGGCCGGCTGCCTTGCGCGCTTCTCGATAGATAATAATCTTTTCACCCAGTCCCTTCACTGTCTGGCCGAGCAAGTGGGTCAGCAGGTTGGCGCCTAACTCACCAGCCTGGCGAAAAGTGTCCGGATTGGCTGCGGAGGTAATCCACATGGGGACCTCCTTTTGAATCGGGCGAGGGATGGTCTGGACTTTAATTTTCTCACCCTGGGGGTTGGTAACCTCGTGGGAATCACCACGCCAGAGTGCCTGTAGCGTTGAAATTTTGTCCGCAAAGATTTCTTTTCGATTGTCAAAATCCGCCTGGTGTTCTGATATGACAAAGTCGTTGGGAACCCACCCACAGGCGACACCCAGACCGACGCGCCCTTCAGAAATATTATCCACCACGGCCCATTCCTCCGCCACCCGGATCGGGTCATGCAATGGGAGTACCACACTGCCCGAACAGATCTGAATGTTCGATGTAATCGACGCCAGCGCTGCCGCCAGCACCGAGGGATTAGGTGAGAGTCCACCGAAACTGTGGAAGTGTCGCTCTGGCGTCCAGAGCCGTACAAAATTGTTCTGGTCAGCCCACCTGGCACTGTCCAGAATCAGTTGATACTTATTGTGTTGGTGATCGCTGTCTTCATGGTTGGCAAAATAGAACAGACTGAATTCCATAGTGAACTTCCTGAGTCCAGGCAAGGTTAGCCAGATAAATTATGGTATGGCTAAAAACCTGTCCATTACATGATCAGGATCAACAACCGTTGAGTGCGTTTGTCAAAGGGACATTTGCCTCGTGGTCTGGAAATAGCACAGCTGAACTGGTTTGGACGGTGCCCGCAAAGAGCCAATTTTTGTGTATCAAAAAAGCTCGTATGGCACATCGGTAACGCGGTAGTCTCAAGATTCCAGGGCGTTCTTTTTGCTTTCGCTGGGCCCGAACAATTGAATCAAGGCAGTATGAGGTCAAGCCCCCGTTCAACCAATGCCCCACCCAACATGGAGCCGAGAGGTATCAGCAGATACAACGCAAAGCGGGTCAGCGTCGGATTATCAAATGGCCAGCTTCTAATGTTCTCAAGCAGGTTCTGGTAAGCGAGAATCTCGGCCAGTGACACATCTGTATTCTCTTCGATCTTTAACTGTCCGACGGCGGTTTTTACTGACTGTCTGCACCAGTTGAGTTCTCGTTCCTTGGCCTCAGCGATCTTCCGTCGAATGCCGCGCAACGGCAGCATCAATCCAATCCACGCGAATATCGCGAATAGTGTAGTCAGCTGAATCATCAGCTTTAAAAATCCCGGTTCCAGCAGGAACAGAGATACGATTGAAGCCAGGCCGACGACCAGGAGGGCGTTGGTCAATCCCTGACGGATAAGAGGTTGATAAGGAGAAAGATCAAGCGGGTCAATAGAATCAATACTATCTGATAACCGGGATAGTCTTGCTGACTCAACAATCAGTACATAGAGCAGACAACTGATCCACCAACTGAACAGTGGGCCCAGAATTCGCATCCAGCGCGCATCGTAGTTTGTTTCCTGCCAGTCCCAGGGGTCTGACCCAAAGGTCGTCACGTTGGTGGCGTAAATATCAACGGCAATGCCCAACAAACCTGCCAACAGCAATCCCCACCAGCGATGCGTACCAATTCTGTCTGCAATTACCTTCCATTGTAATGAGTGACTAACAACCGGAGCCATATCAGTTGCAGTTTTTGTCATCGCGTTTAGCAGATAAACATAGGCTGATGGTACATAGGCGGTAAGTAGGATATGTATGATGGTCAATCGAAAGTCGCCGGGGGTCGAACCACTGGCACCATTGAATATAAGTCTGCCAGTGAAGAACACAACTAATAAAATTGTCGCGAGACAAGCGCCAAGCAACATGGGATTGACCGGTATCCTGTTATAGATGAGTGACGTCCAGGGTTTAACAAAACTTGAATCTGGCGGTTTAACAAGTGCCATGTTTATACCGGGTTTTGTAGGATAAGGTCACGCAACAGCCTATTAAATGCAAGTGGCTCATTCCAGAAGGGAGCATGGCCGGCATTATCGGGAAGAAACACCTGGTCGCGCCAGGGGTTTGCGTAATCCTTGCAGGTCGAAATACCATGGATGAAGAGAACAACGGGACCAGGACCCGATGTATCCGTAATGGAGATAGGCCAGTGACTGGTATCAACTGTAGAATCCATAGAATGACTTCTTCGACAGGTTCGTCAATCATACCCCAGGGCTGTGGGCAGGACACCTGGTCGGGCAGCGCCGATTGATTCCCATGCCATCGGGACATCTGATCTGTATGCTATCGTTCGACAGTTCTTTGAAACCTTGTCTGATTGAGCACGGATATCCACAGCAACATGACGATGATTATTGCCGGGGCAGCGGGGGCAGGATTATGGCCCAGCAACTCAATGACGGGCTGCAGGGAAAGCGCTGCGCTTGGTGTACACGGCATTGAGATTGACGTACAACTGTCTGCAGACAATCAGGTTGTTGTCTTTCACGACTTACAGATCACTGGTGATCGACTCAAGGACCACAGCGGCAACTGGTATGCGGGTGACCCTCTGCCTGTTAAGTCATTAACCGTCGAAGCGCTGCAACAATTTGACATGGGTGAACTGGCGCCTGGTCATCCGATGCGTAAAGTGTTTCCCGACCAGCAGACCATTGCATTTGAGCGGATAGCAACACTGCAACAGGTTTTTGCTGAAGTGCCAGAACACCTGAGCTTTTTCCTTGAACTCAAAAATGATCCCGAAGATCCTGCGCTTTCCTCAGATCCTCAATTGTTGGTGGAACGCGTTATCGAATGTACGGTTAAAGCAAACAGATTGAGTCATGTTCACCTGATTGCTTTTGACTGGTCGTTGTTGCGTCTGGCAAAAACAATCAATCCAAACATTAGCGTGGGCTATTTGACTGCGTCGAATTACCCTGAGCCTGAGAATTGGATTCAGTGGCATGACGGCATGGATATCACGACGTTCGATTCCGAGCCTGATGCCATTGCACAGGCCGGAGGTGATTTCTGGGATGCTTATTTGCCTGACCTGACACCGGAAAAACTCCAACATGCGCACGACCTAAACCTGAAGGTATCTGTATGGGGAATTGGTCAACACGAGCAATTTCTTCGCTTAATCGACTCAGGTATTGATTTTGTTACGACCATAAGACCGGATAAGTTTAAGGAGTTTTACTGATGACCTTTGGTATTGCTCACCGCGGTGGTACGGGATTGCGGCCGGAGAATACACTTGCGGCATTCCGGCATGGCCTTTCCCTGGGTGCAGATGGCGTGGAACTGGATGTTCACCTCACGGCAGATGATGTTGTTGTGGTGCACCATGATGCGACACTCAATCCTGCAACTACGCGTGATGGTGTCGAATTCATCTCGGACCGAAAGCCGATTAGAGACATGCCCTATGGTGCGCTCGCATCACTGGACGTTGGCAGGCGCAATCCCCTGCATCCATACTCAAAGAGACACCCGGAACAAGTTTCCGTCGACGGTGAGTCTATCCCCACTTTGGACGAAGTTTTGGATGTGCTCCCTGATGACAAATGGCTTTTTGCTGAAATCAAAAGCTCGGTCACGGAGAAAATTCCTCTTGAAGAAGTTGACCGACTGGTCATTGCGACTCTACGTGTCCTGCACCGCCGCAATCGACTCAGCAAGACCGTCCTCATGGCCTTTGACTGGCGAGCGCTGGACATTGCCCGCCGGACGGAGCCTGATTGTCACTGTTCTTACACGACGGTCCCGCGTAGCTGGATTGATGGCACCTTGCCACTCGAACATAGAGGACTACCTGAATCTCTTTTGCAAAGAATGCAGGAACTGAGTGTGGACCCAACAGTTGATTGGGTAGGCGGGGTACAACGAGACGGACCTTCTCTACCGAAAAGAATCGCCGATTTGGGCGGTAAGTTCTGGACACCGTACTTCCGCGATGTAACCGCACATTCGTTTGCCGAAGCGCAGAGTCTAGGCGTCAGTGTAATTCCCTGGACCGTTGACGAACCTGACGAGATTTCACGGTTGAAGGAGTTAGGTGTCTGGGGAATCATCACAGATCGACCCGATCGCCTGAGCTGAGAGTAATGACATACGGCATTCAGAGCGAGTTGCCAGGTACCGGGAGCGATTATGAGGTAGCCGGAGGAGAGCATCCGGCGCAGACTTATATCGGTATGCGCGTTACAAGAGTTGTTATCTCAGGACGCTGAAGCACGCCTCGCGCCAGTGCGGCGTGCGCCTGTTCGGTTGTTCTGTCTGCGTCGATCGAAATCAACAACGATCACATTGCTACGGCGATCTCCTGTGCGCCGATCGATGCTTCTTCGGTCTGAAGTTTTTCTTTTTTGCTCGGTAGTTTCCGCTTGCGATGCAAGCAGCGACTCGATGCGAGTCAGGAGGTTTGAAAAACGAAAGGGCTTGGTGATCAGGTTCTCTGACAGATCGAGATGCGCTGGCGCTGGCAGTTGCCCTCTTTCATGACCGCTGATCATCTGGATAGGGACGCCCGGGAACTGTTGCCGTATTTCCATGGCGAGTTGATAGCCGTTTTGTCCAGGCATCACAACGTCACAGACCACGAGACTGATGTGGTGCGCTTGCAGGAGTGGACGAGCCTCGACTGCGCTTGCGGCAGTCAGCACGCTATATCCGGCTGTGTGCAGGAATCGCTGCACGACATCGAGGATTGCTGCTTCGTCGTCGACCACGAGTATGTAGCCCACTTTTTTCAAACTGTCTGGCATCGCTGTAAATTATCAGGATGGGCGCAATTAGTCGCAAGAATCACGCCTGATTTACTTTCTGTATAATTTTCAATAGCTTGTGCGCTATGAGCAATCGAGGTTTGGGTCTAGTGTAAAGTGGCTCGACGTTTTTCCGTCAGATTGGACCCGCGCTGCTACCATGGTCCGGCTAGGTACCCGAAGCGGCGCGAATTGCCTTACCCGGGAAAACGTCCCCCAGGACCGAGCCCTGATCAACCACCGGAACACCATTGACCAGCACAAACTCAATGCCATCGGAGTATTGCGCCGGTTTTGTATAGGTTGCGCGATCAATAATGGTCTCTGGATTGAAGATTGTAATATCGGCATCCATTCCTACCTGAAGCCTGCCCTTTTTTTGCATCGCTGGCACAAAGGCTTCTAAACGACGAGCAGGCATAATTGTCATTTTCGCCAGCGCCTGCATCAAGGTCAGGCGCTGTTCAATTCGCACGTAGCGGCCGAGAATTTTCGAGTAGGTGCCTGCGCTTCGTGGATGTGACAGACCATCAACAAAAGGAATGCCGTCGCTGGCGATGATCAGATCAGGCTGTTCAATCAGCCATGCATTCTGGGTTTCACTGCGACCATGAATAATCACCCAGCCACCTGTTTTGCGATAAAAATCAAAACTTTCTTTCGTTAACCGTTCGCCAGTAGCCACCCACTGCAACACACCATAATCAGTCCAGTCATCAAACAACGCACTTTCAATTCGTGTTGATCCCGCGGTATAGGGATAGTTTTCACTTGTAACATCAACCCCCTGCTTGCGCGCACGTCTGATCATGCTCAACGCCGTTTGCGCATCGTCTCCCATGCTGGAATTGATGTGCACAACATGCAGTGATGCACCAGTGATCATTGCGTTGCTCAACACTTCCTGCAACGGACCCAGTCGGTCACCATTAGAGAATTTCTCGCTCCGCATATGGACAAAAACAGGCCGCCCCAGGTCAGCAGCCAACTCGAATACCGAAAGAATCTCACGACGATCAGCTGCAGGTGTATACGTAATACCCATGCCAATACCAATACCACCGTCATTCGCTCCTTCGCGAATCAATTCAAGCAGCAATAGCCGTTGCTCTTCACCAAGTGGCTTATAGGCTGCACTGGTTAGTGCATCCCCGGATGCGGCATCAAGGGTGGCTGCCCGTGCCAATGGATGGCCACTGCTAGTGCCATAGTTCAGAACGGCTTTGCCTTGTCGCTGCTTATACCAGGGTGCAACCGGATAAACACCAATCTCCAGCTCCAGGGCTGTTGTGACCCCATCACCTGCTTGAAAGCGGTTACTCACAGCATCCTGACCATGAGCGTGCAGGTCAATAAAACCTGGTGCAACAACCAAACCAGAGGCATCAATGACCCGATCTGCCCGAAAATTTTTCGAAGAGATCGCAGTAATGCGACCGTCTTTAATCAGAACGTTTGCCACTTTGTTCATGCCAGATGCGGGATCCATTACCCGACCATTCAAAATTGAGGTCGTTTCGCCAACAACCTGTAGCGGAAATATCAAGCTGATTAGAATCGCTTTCTTCGAAAACAGATTTTTTAGAACCATGCTTCTTAGGAGAAGAAAACAATTCATGATGGGCTCCGGTTAGGTGGTTCGATTATCAGGATTACTCAAGGATGCCAGAAAGCCTTTGGATCATCACAACTTTATTTCTGTTGGTTGCAACGCTCAGCAAATCGTTTTTTAATACCCTGACCTCCCTGCATGGAAATGGCTTTGATCGGGAACAAAAGGATTGTGGTTCTTACCCTGTGGGTGACTGTTATGGCCCCGGTAGCCCCGGCTGCTGTGGCGGAACCGCCTGAATCAGCAGCAGCGAAGGCAACCAGGGATATCGGTCGCGTTGTACCCATCGATCGCTGGTCTCCGATTGATTACAGTTGCTCACTGCTAACGGCGAGCGCGGCTTATGCACGAGAGTGCGCAGGTGAGCCGAACACACGGAATGGTTTTTTAACCATCGATCACACCACAGAAATTGACCCGGCCCGCTGTTACCGACGTGTGACCGGTCCCTTTGGTACATCAGGCACGTTTAAATTCATCACCAATGATCCCAGTTTTCATCAAGTGGGATTCCCTTACCTGGAGTGCCTGGATGGTAATCTGGAAATTGAAGCGAAAGCTGACCTGGATGAAATCTATTTCCCCCGGCTGAATTTCATCAGGGGCGAGGTCATGCTCGACTTCCGCGACATGCTCGAGTATGTCGATCTACCGTCGCTGGAACAAATTCAAACACTCAGTATACGTTTCAGGGACATGAACATGGACCTGAACGGGTTAAACAAGACAACGACAATTACCACCCTGGCTTTGTATAACGCCGTGGCCACTACCGATACCCTGCTTAATGGCTTAAATGGCATCACCGAACTCACCACTTTGAATATCGAGGGCGGCAGTATACTCAATTACGATGAGAACAACGGCGATGCCGATGACGGTGGGTTTCTGGAAAAGCTGACGCTGCTGAAGGGTAATTTATCGATGAAGACCGACAACATGAATCACCTTTATGGCATCGGAAACATTAACGAGGTCCAGGGTAATGTGACACTGAGCCACGCAGGAAATGCCCCGGCTTTGTTAACCAATCTGGAGGGAATCGATTTAATCACTAACATCGCTGGAAAACTGTCTGTCCGTGATGTGGACAGTCTGACCAGTCTCGACGGGTTAAGCCAGATCATCGTTGGTGCGCTTGAAGTGACGGACAATGCAAACCTGGACGATGTCTCAGCGCTTGTTAATTTGCAGGTCAGCGCTTCGGGCAGCGTGACCTTTGAGAATAATCCGTCAATCGATTGTGTCCAGCTCAACAACTTTATTGCGACGCTAGCTGGTTCGGTAACCGTGAACAGTCCCGATTGTTAAACTATTTCCGAGGTACAACAAATTTGTGTGCGAAACGGTTAGAACGAATCTTGATCACCCAGCTTCTGTTCATCGTGACAGCCTGCGCACCGTATGCGGAACAACCGCGGTTTGAGCAGGCAACACCCGATTGGCGAATCGATATTGGTGGTATTTTTGAAAATCAGGACTATCTCGCGGACTGCAACAATCGTCGCGACGAGAAACGGGCCATCATCAACGGCAATCTGGAGTTAAACCATGCAGCGGAATTCGAAGAATTTCGCTGTGTACAAAAAATTACCGGTGACCTGACCATTGTTCCTGACTTTGATATCGACAGAATGGTGTTGCCCTGGCTGAACAGGATTGAAGGAAACCTGCTGGTCAAAGGAGGTCCTGCTGGTGTCAAGGGTCTGATGCCGTTGCTCGCCCGTGTCGATGGAACAATAACGATCAATATTCGCGGCGGTGCACCAGTCTGGTACTTTGACGATCTGAAGAGTCACGCCGGGAAACTGGAAGTGATCGCCGGTACATTGAATATCCTGACTGGACTCAACCAGCTTGAGAGCATCGGCAGGCTCTATTTACGCACCCACGCCAATGACATCTATGGTCCTTTTAAGTTTACCGGTCTTGACAAGGTCCTGACATTGGGCAGTCTCGAATACCAGGTGCGAGGCGGGGAGGTGCTAACCTCGTTTCTCGCGGAGCTTCACCGGGTAGAGGGAAACGTTGAGATTCAGATAAAAAACACAGGCGTGTTCGGCCTGGGAAGTCTCGATGAAATTGGCGGTTGGTTACAGATACACGACTCCCCCTGGATCTACGATCTGGCGGAATTCGGTCAGCTGACACAAGCCGGTGGCCTGTCGCTGGAGGACAATGACGGTCTTCAGGACGTGTTTGAGTTGAGCGACATTGTCATCGGGACGGGCCAGACTATTCGGATTACGAACAATCCTTATCTGGGGCAGTGTAATGCCAAGACACTAATCCGTAGCTTACGAGGTGATCCCGCCTGGAATGATTTCAACTCCGGCAACACCAGCGCCACCGGCAACGGCTATCCGGATTGTCCTTAGGTGATCTCCCGGAAACCCGCATCTGCTAATAGGCTGGCAGACAACTACCAGGGTCCTTCGTCAGGAGTTTGAAGATTTCCCGAGGTGCGAATCATCGTGAGTCTGGTTTCCTGCGTTGATCGGTGTGCACCCCGTCGCACTGTGCCCCTGGGACGTGTTCTCGAGCGGTCAAGACTAAAGATTTAGTCGCAGTGGTCGAGAACAAGGTAACTGGTAAAATAGGTGCATCCCTTGTTCAGCCTTGCTGGCATCCGTTCGCCGTGTAGATCAACCCGGCATTTACGACGGCTGTGTAAATCCTGCCTGCTATTATGCTGCTTGC
>JAJFKA010000106.1 GCA_021773555.1 Gammaproteobacteria bacterium | reverse complement strand
GGGTACGTTCAGAATCAGGCAGGCGTGTGTATTCGAAGGGTTGGTCTGTCATGATGATGACTCACAGTTGTATTTTTGGATGCCGTAAATAGTAGCACTCATGCCGGTCCGCTGCTGCTTTCAGCCTGGTTCAAACGGTGTGGCAACAGCAGGCAAGCCATACCTGCCACCGAGATAGCTGCCGCGATTGCAGCCAGCGGTATTAGTCCATAAGTAATCAGTGGCGCATTGATTGCCGTACCGATTGCGGTGGTGAGTAACACCGAGAGAATCACCAGAGCGGCACCGCGAGCGTCATCTCCCTGGGCGGCAAGGACCGCGAGTAAGAATCCTGGGGGACCGCGCAGCCCCAGTCCGAGGTTCATTGGCAGAAACAACAGGATCAACATGGCCGGGTCACCGCCGCCGAACGCGGCATAGACAAAAATCGAAACGATACCGGCGAGGGATAGAGCAGAACCGCCAAAGATAACCTTTTCAGCACTGAACCTGACGACAAGCCTGTCAGCCAGATTGGCGGCCGTAATGAATCCGGCAATACCGGTCACCTGCATCAGGATGAAGTCTGACAATGACCCACCCATGGTGCGTGTAATAACTGCCGGTGCACCGAAGACGAAAACCAGGAGCGCACCCAGGGTCAATGCCTGACTCAGGGCATAACGCAGGAATACCGCATTTAACATCAGGCTTTTGTAGTCCGCGTGTCTGGCGACTGGCTGAGCGGGTGGCAGAATGGCCTGATAGCGTACCACTGCAAGGCCGAGTACAACTGCGAGTGCAGCGGTTACCAGGAAAGACGATCGCCAGTCGAAAAGTGTCAACAGCAGTGCACCTGCCACAGGTGCAAGCGCCGGTGCCAGGGATTCGATGCTGCCAAGTACTCCGATTGCCCGGATTGCCCGTTGCTCATCGAACAACATTCTGATCATGCCGGGGGCAAAGACCGCCGCTGCCGAGCTCGAAAATCCCTGGATAAACCGAATTATGATCAGATTATCCAGCGTACCGGCGAGGCTCGCCACGGCGGAGAATAATCCGTAAGTAATCAGGGAGAGAGCCAGAAGTACGCGCTGGTCGTAGCGAGCGCCGAGTTCACCGAAGGCAAGTAAACCGCATCCGGTGCCGGCCACAAACGATGCGAGCACGAACTGCGCCTGCGCCGGGGTGCCGTCCAGCGCTTCAGGCAGGGAAGGGATTGCGGGTAACACCAGATCGATCCCGACCAGCCCAAGTACTGTACTGCAGGCGATGATGCCAAAGGCGAAATAAGCATTGGGCTGGGTTTGTGTCATAGCGTGATATTCAGTCTCGATTACGTGCGTGTCCGGCTGGACTTTCATCAGTCTAGGGTACCTGCTGATATTCTGTCCATACGAGACAGGACGGTACGTTTCCCGGCGTGCAATGGAACCTGCAAATATGTGTACGCGATTCATCCGCACCGTTAGCATGGCCTCGCTGCATCAGGGAGACTTATCCTCAACAATCAATCATGGGGTGAGCGTGCTGTGGATGGAAATTTCAGCTTATAATCCTGCCTGCTGTTTCCGGGACCAAGAGAGGGTCGGAGACAAATGGCGCTTACTTAAGCAAATTCCATCGTTCGAAGTGCCATCTCGAAGACTTTAGCGGAAGGTGCGGTGGTTCCTTTCCGCAGCCTTCAGGCGTAGCGCCGAACGCGTGGAGGAAGACCCGCAAGGGCTTTCGACCAAGTGAGGGAAGCTCGGAGAGCCGCAAGCCGCGTAGGAAAGGAACCACTGCACCTTCTGCGAAACAACCCGGTTCAAGGTTAAGTAAGTGCCATTCGGCTCGGAAACAAGGTTTACCCAACGGAGTAGTGATGGAACAGGCGTCAGGCAGCAATGAAAAGATTGATTTAGGTTACCTGACACTCTCGGGCAAGTTCTGGGGTCCGGAAACCGGTGACCCGACGATTGCCCTGCACGGGTATCTGGATAATGCGAACAGTTTTGACATGATCGCGCCTCATCTTGATGGACTCAGGATATTTGCGCTGGATTTTGCCGGCCACGGCTGGTCAGAGTATCGGCGTTCCGGTGAACTTTATTCAGGGCTGAACGATTTAAGGGATGTACTCGCGGTTGCCGATGCCCTGGACTGGCAGTCATTTAATATCATCGGTCACTCCATGGGCGCCGAAATCGGTTCGCAACTGGCAGGCATGTTTCCCGATCGGGTGAACGCACTAATCTGCATCGATGGGTACTGTGGCACTAACAACGCGCAAGAGACCCTGGGTCACATTAAGTCGTCGATTGCTGCTTCATTCAAGCAGGCGACACAACTAAGAGTATTCCCCGACCTTGATGCGATGATGCAGCGACTCTGCGAAGCGACCGGACAGAATGAAATTTCCGCTCGATGTTTGATTGAGCGCGGTCATCGAGCCGTTGAGGGTGGCTATACCTGGATCACCGACCCTCGAATTCGCGGTTCTGGACCTCTGGAGCTGACGCGTGATCAGCTAATTGTATTGCTTGACTCGACCGTCGCTGCGACATTGTTGATCGTTGCCGACATGGAAAATGAATGGTTGAAGCCGACCATTGATGTCCTTCAGGAACGCGCGGCGCCGCAATTGCAATTAACACAGCTGCCGGGCCATCACCATCTTCATATGCAGGATCAGGCGATGGATATTGTTGAGCTCATTAGACAATTCCTGCAACGCCCGCTTGAGAAAAGTGCCTGACCGATTACCTCTGCCGCGCTAGTGAACCTTGCCGCCGGCAATGGTGCTGGTTAATGACTCGGGTGTGAATTCGTAGTGAGTGCGACAGAATTCGCAGTCAATTTCAATCCGGGGATCTTCTTCAAACAGGGACTGGAGATCTGTGTCCCCCAGGGATATCAGTGCCGCCGCCATGCGTTCTGCGCTGCAGCTGCAGTGAAATTGGACACTACTTGAATCAAACAACCGTAAACGCTCCTGTACAAACAGATTCGCCAACAACTCGATCGGAGCCGTGTGGGTGAGTTCTGTCGCTTTCGCTGTGCTCGCGAGAATTGACAGGTGTCGCCACTGATTCCTGCGCTCGATCTCATCGGTGACAACCTGCCGCGGCAGTTGCTGAATGAGCAGTCCAGCAGCGATTCCGTTACCTGCCGCAAGGGTGATGTAGGTATTGAGTTGTTCCGATTGCTGGAAATAGTGCGCGAGGCAGGCCGCAAGGTTATCGCCATCAAGCGGGACCAGTGATTGATAACGTTCGCCCTGATCCGGCTCGATGGTCACTGCGAGGGTGCCCTTTGCAAAGAGTACATCGAAATCTGCCGTTGGGTCCGGGGTATCCGCCAACTTTACGATGCCACGAATTTTCTTATCGTGAGTGGCTTCGGCCATAAGCAGAGGAATCTGTCCCTGGCTTTTAACCTGCAACACCAGGCGTCCTTTAAATTTTATAGTCGAACTGAGCAGGAGACTGGCGACCAGAAACTCTCCGAGCAGTACCGAGACAACATCTGGATAGTCATGGATATCAATAATTGCACGATAGGCATCGCTGATCCGGACCAGATCGCCGCGAACATCGGTGTCATCGAATATAAAACGAATCTCAGTATCATCAGACATAGGGGTATCGTTACTCGGCTGCTCGCAACCGTGACGCCAGTTGCATAAATTGTTCGATCAGTGCACTGACTGCTTCAGGTGCGTCTTCCTGCAGGAAATGGCCGACACCTGGCAGGGTCACAACGGGACCGTCCGGCCAGAAGCTTTTGAAGCCTGCAATTGCCGACTCAACCGGAATTGCCCGATCTGCTTCTCCATGGACGCACATGGCAGGAATGGATTGCAGTTGTTCAAGGCCATGTTGTTCCGCCAGTTCCAGGAAAAACTCAAATGTTTCGGGGTTGGCGATGTTGCGCGGGAACTGCAATGCGCCGCGACATTCGGCTGGAGTTTCAAAGGGTGAGGCATAAGCTCTGATCCAGGTTTCATCCACATGCCCGGTTCTCTCGAAGCCAATTCGTTTCATCACAGACAGGGCTGTGGCGCCAAGGTTCAGGATGGTCGGTTCGAACGCGTCAGTTTGCGCCCATTTGAACCAGTCATGGTCGGTGACCCCATAAGTACCAGCGGGAGCTCTGGCCCAGGGTACGCCGGTATTACAGATACACAGGCATCTAATCAGCTCTGGATGGCGGATGGCGAAACTGCTGCCGATGGGACCACCCCAGTCCTGCAGCACCAGCGTGACATTTTTTACATCCAGTGACATGAGTAGATTTTCCAGATTGTCACTGTGTTCTCGAATGGAATAATCCCGGTCCTGGGGTGTTTCGCTTTTACCGAAGCCCATGTGGTCAGGGACGATCACTCGTCCGTGCCTGGCCAGTCGTGGGATAAATTTGCGGTACAGATAACCCCAGGTGGGTTCACCGTGTATGCAGATGATCGTGTTTTCATCAGCCGGATCGCCTGTTTCGATACCCGGCTCATCAATGTAGTGCTGGCGAAATCCGTTGCCATCATGAAAATGTGGAGCGAATGGCCAGGTTCCTTCAAAAGTCTCATTAGCTTCAATCATGGGCATAGATCTCGTTTGACTTAGCCATTAATAATGGATTCGCGCTGAAATAATCGTGCGGTGATAAGTACAACCCCCATACCGACAACGAAACAGCTTGCGCCTGAGTACAGATAGGCAAGCAGCGGTACTTCCTTGCCACCCAGGACATCAACCAGCAAGAGGTGCTGGCCAAGCATCGGCAGTGCGAACATCCAGTCCTGCGTCGCAATCGGATTAAACATCGTGTAGACCGAAGGCACCACCGGCAGGAATGTTAGCAATCCTATGTAGGATTGTGCGTCCTTAAAGGACTTTGCGAAAATCCCGAGGAGCAATTGCAGACTGGTCGAAAGGAAGGCAAGAGGTAAGGTCGCAATAAACATGAGTAGCATTTGTGAGAACTCCACCTGAATAGTCAGGCCGATTAACTCCAGCGGGACCTGGGTCATCGCAAACACGCAAAGGATTAGTGTCATCCCCATACCCGCGGCTGCAAATATGGTTGCCGCGAACCATTTGCCCATCACGATCTGATAACGTTCAACAGGGTTAAGAATCAGCGGTTCCAGGGTTTTTCGTTCACGTTCACCCGCGGTGCTGTCAACCGCGACGCCCATGCCTGAGACAAACGCCGCAAGGATGACATAGAGCGGAATGAAATTAAGTGCCTGGGCGGTTCTTTCCTGCTTGCTGGCAACATCGATATCCTGGTTGACCACAACCTGCATCACCTGGGGTGAAATGCCTCGCGCAATCAGGCGCAGGGAGGCAATTTCGCGATTATAGTCACGTATGAGTTCCTGCGTCCGGTTGACGGTCGTTCGCGCATCATTTCGGGAACCGTCCTGAATAATCTCAATTGCAATGGGACGAAGCTCGGCAAGTCGTTGCTGGTAGTTCTCCGGAATGACGAGTACCAGTTCATACTGCTTCTCCTTCACCGCCTGTTTGGCATCGTCAGGGCTTAGCGTAAAAGGCTCAATGCGTACATCGCGTTCTTTCAGCCATTGGATGAAATCCGGTGCGTGGTCGCTGCCGATAATGGGCAGGGTCAGTTTATCGACGTCCGAGCGAAGTTCGATAATCGCGGTCAGCATGAAATACACAAATACCGGTGCGAACACCGGGAACAGAAATGCGGAAAGTATCGCTCGCTTATCGCGCCTGGCATCACGAAATTCTTTACCGAGTACAACGGAAACAGGATGCATCAGATTAAATCCCGTTCAACTAGTTGTACGAAGGCGTCTTCAAGATTTTCCTCGTCTGTACTATTCCTGATTTCATCGGGTGTTCCGGAGGCAACAACGGTGCCTGCAGAAACAATGACAATGTGATCACAAAGACGGGAAACCTCGTGCATCAGATGGCTGGAAAACAGGACAGTGATATTGCGATTTTTCAGCTCGGAAATGATCTCCCGGACTGTTCTTGTGGTCATGACGTCGAGCCCATTGGTTGGCTCATCGAGCAGGACGTTCGGGGGGTCGTGAATCAATGCCCTGGCCAGGCACACTTTCATGCGCTCTCCGGTAGAAAATCCCTCGACTCGCCGGTCTGCAATATTTCTCATGTTGAGCAGTTCCAGCAGATCGCGGGTGCGCGTTTCCAGCAGGTTTTCGTCGAGCTGATGCAGGCGACCGAAATAATGGATATGTTCCCGCGCAGTCAAACGCACATAGAGACCGTGGCTGTCTGGCAACACGCCAATTTTTTGTTGTGCCAGGCGACGATCAGATTGTATGTCGATGCCATCGACCAGCGCTGTTCCTGAATCCTGGGCCAGGAGTCCATAGAGAATTCGCAAGGTAGTGGACTTGCCCGCGCCATTGGGTCCGAGTAGCCCGGTGACCACGCCATTCTCAGCTGAAAATGAGATATCGCGGACTGCCTCTACATCGCCAAAGGCTTTGGATATTGCATGGACTTCAATCATCAGCATTCCGGGAAACAGCTTTTTCCGGCATCGAGACAGGACCTGCAAGGCTGGTGAAATAAGGTGGACGAGAGAGGTTTGTCGTACAGCCTTCATCGAGTTGATTGGGGTCGGGATTAACAAAAAACTCGTGCAATAACTCGGGGAGGCAACCGGTTGCCAC
This sequence comes from Gammaproteobacteria bacterium, assembly GCA_021773555.1. Taxonomy (GTDB): domain Bacteria; phylum Pseudomonadota; class Gammaproteobacteria; order Pseudomonadales; family Azotimanducaceae. Next base: position 4,849 of record JAJFKA010000106.1, on the reverse strand, counting down.
CGTACCGTGGCCGACCCCGGACACCACGATATGCCCTGAATTTGAGAGCGTCGCGGCCGCCTCCCACCCATATTTTGGGGGAGTGATCGGGTCCAGCGTACCGGAAGTCAACAACACCGGAACAGTCGATTTAACGGCTTCGAAATAGTTCGGTTCAATTTTGCCTTTCGGCCAGAATTCGCATACCGGCAGGAGCGCTTCGTACAGTGCATTGTCGAAATCCGGAGAATCCCTTGATTCGGTCACGCGTTGCATATCCTCCGAACAGAGTACTGACGCCATCATGCCGTTGCTGATGGTTGTATCCTCAGAGACCATGCTCAGTGCCAGGCTTATCAGGGGCTGAAAATTTCCTTCATAGGCGGCCTCAATCGAGAAAGGCAGGAGACGTGATAGTGTCCGATCATAGAGGATGCCGCGTACCAGTCTGTTGATAGCACGTGAATCAATCCTTGAACTGATGGGTTCACCGGTACGTGGGTGAGAAATTGTGGCGACTCCGGGATTGTTTGTCAGGCGTTGAACCAGATCTCGAAAGTGCTGGCCCAGGTCCGGGAATTGTGCCGCGCACCCTGGCTGAGCCTGACAATCCATCAACAATCGATCAAAGGCGGATTGTGCGTCGATAGCAACATTGGCGGGTATCGTCATGGTCAGGGGCACGACTGCATCCAGCACTGCGCTGCGCACACTCGCCTCATGCCGGCGTATATAGACAAGCGCTGCCCGGGTGCCATAGGAAATGCCGAGAAGATTAATCTTATCGAAGCCGAGTATTTCCCGGACCTCGTTCAGATCATCCATGGCGATTGGTGTGGTGTACAGCGCGGGATTCGCATCGTACTCCTGCAGACACTCCTTGAAACGGCCGATCTCGATGGACATCATCTCCTCAATGGTCTGTCCCAGTTGCTCGATTTCCGCTGCATCCACTTGGCAGGCCAGTGAGTTGGACTCGCCGGTTCCCCGCTGGTCGACGAGCACAACATCTCGCTCGCGCCTGAGTTTGTACAGGCGTGAGAACAGGTAAGGTCCGGTATCAACAGCGGACTGGCCGGGTCCTCCGGCCAGGAAAAAAATAGGATCGGGGCTTAAACCCCGTGTCGTCGCCGGAAGTACCATGACATTGAGGTTGATTTTGCGACCACTTCGCGATTCACGGTCCTCGAAAACACTGATGGAACCACACAGTGCCTCGGAAATGATGGCGGCGATCGAGGCATTTTCAGGTTTTGGACAGCTCGACAACAAGTGGTAGTTTGGCGATACTGCTTTGCTGCCCCCGACATTACTATTGGAATTTCCACTGCAACCGGCAAGCAGGCAGGCCAGGGTAATAGTGATCCAGGGATAGGTTGATTTACGCATATCGACCAATGTACCAAAGGGCTTGCTGGTAATCCATGTGCGCTCGCGATCATGCGCGACTCGCCTGGGTAAGATCTCAAATAAGAAGCAATTAAACGAAGGGGTGATCTGTGAAGCCATTGTCAGGCATCAAAGTTTTGGAATTCTCCACCATGATTACGGCATCGTTCGCAGCGATGATGATGGCGGAACAGGGTGCCACCGTTACCAAAGTTGAACCGACCGACATGGGCGACCCCATGCGCTACATTGGCACCGCAAAAGGCGGTATTTCTGCGTTGTTTGCCAACTGCAATCGAGGCAAGCGATCTGTCGGTATCAACCTCAAGGATGCTGAGGGTCAGGCGCTCATCCGGCAGATGGCGGTTGATGCAGATGTGGTGATACACAATTTTCGTCCTGGAGTGATGGATAAACTGAATCTTGGTAGTGAACAACTGAGAAAAGACAATCCTGGTCTTGTTTACTGTGCGATATCAGGATTTGGCAAACACGGACCACTCGGTGATGCGCCCGCCTATGATCCCGTGATTCAGGCCCACGCAGGATTGACTGCTTCCCAGGGTACCGACTCGCCGGTTTTCATCCGCAACCTGATTTGCGACAAGATCACCGCATACACAGCCATTCAGGCGGTGACTGCCGCGCTTTTTGTCCGGGAACGCACCAGCGAGGGTCAACATATTGACCTGTCGATGCTGGACTCAGGATTATTCTTTATTTTTCCGGATGGTTATATGAATCACACCCTGCTTGATGACGATGTGATGCAGCAACCGCTACTGGCCGACCTGATTTATCAGCTCACATCGACGAAGGATGGCGCAATCACATTGTCTGCAGGTACGGATCAGCAACGAGCGAGTGTGCTGACTGCCCTCGGCCGCGAAGACATGCTCTCGGATCCCAGATTCAATTCGTTAGAAAAACTTCTGGTGCATATGGACGAATACCGTGAGGAACTGGCAGATGAGTTTCTGAAATTCGCGACCGACGATATACTCGAGCGCTTAAAGCAGCACAGTGTGCCTGCGGCGAAGTGCCACGAGTATGAAGAAGTTCTGTCTCAGGCCCAGATTGTCGCTAACGAAACCGTACAGATTCGTGAACATCCGGTGATGGGTAAGATGCGCATTATTCGTTCTCCGGCCAGGTTTTCCGGAGAACGTTTACCGGCGGGAGCGCACTCGCCGGGTCACGGTGAACATACAGACACAGTACTGACTGACATGGGAATCGATGCGGAGCAGCTTGCGGCTTACCGTGCCGCTGGTGTGATCCTCTAGTCCGTGTCAGCCGTCTCAGGGTAAATATCGGCCGTTTCTTGCATCGGTGTAGCCCTGGTTTACATCCCAGCTGAGCGCACCGGCAACGATCACGGCTTCGACACCGATGGAATCCCGTACATAACGGCTGCCTTCACCGGGCACGTCCTGGACGTAATATTCGCTATCGCGAGCGATCGTCTCAGGGTCAAAGATGGTGATGTCAGCGGCATAACCTTTCTTCAGCAATCCGCGATCGGGAATTCCCCAGATGCTGGCGGTTTCGCTGGTGATTTTGCTGACCGCCTGCTCGAGGCCCAGTGCCCCTGTGTCACGCACAAACTTGCTGAAGAGATAACCGGTATCGCCATAAGTTGAGAATGACAGTATGTGCGCGCCGCCATCGCTGGCGCCGATATGGACGTGCGGGTGGGAAAGAAGTTCGCCAACCTTCGCGTCATTGTTGTGCCCCATATCTGCAGCCAGAAAATGTGCCTGCAGATCCTCTTCAATTGATAAATCGATCGATGAAGCCAGGGGCAACAACTTTTCCCTTCGCATCGAACTCTGACACTGCACTTTCCAGTATTTGCCCGATGTGGACAATGCGTCCGTCCCGAATTCCCACGTCTCCCTGAAAACCAGGCATACCGGTGCCATCTACAATCAATCCGTTCCTGATTATCAAATCCAACATATCGTTCTCCTGATAGTTACGACTGGTATCTGTTGTAGGCATGCACCAGTGCATCCCTGACTCTGTCCCAGCTTTGACCGGATAGGTCGGTGAGATTGTTGGCGTTGCAGGATTGCATCAACCTGGCGCCCGCTGTCTCATCCAGCGTTATGCTACTCCGCCCACCGTTCTCGTAGACCAGACAGACAACCATTTCTGCGCGGCCATCATGCCCGGCAGTAATTTCAACCGTTTCAATAATCGCTGTCACTTATGTCAGCGGGGGCTCTAAAAATATAATGTCACTTGGCAAGATCGGATTGCCGCTTTTGGCACCCGGTCGCATAAACACATGGAGATTCCAGCTTTGCAGCAGTTCGGTTGCCTGGGTTTCAGGTTGGCCGCCGAGTTCACGCGCGGCAATCAGTTGCCAGGTATCCTCAATTTGCGGATAAATCGATTTCCGCGTCCTCGACAAGGTGTCATGTGTCATGTGTCATTTCAAACTCTCTTGTGTTGTTCCGTTAATTCCGGCATGACTCGCGCCCGGATGGGTCAGGCGAATCCCTGGATGCAGGCAGCTTCGTGGCGAACAAGTTCTGGAGAGCCAAGCAACTGCCGGTTGGCCCCAATTCTTTTGAACCAGTAGTGTAGACCCACCAGGTCGGTAAAGCCCATACCACCGTGTACCTCAGTGGAGGTCCTGGCAATAAATTTCCCCACCTCGGTCACGTGGGCTTTGGCGTGGCAGGCAATCAGTCGGGATTCTTCAGGGACTTCATCCAGCGCATGACCAGCATACCAGACGAGTGACCGGCAGGGTTCGAGGCTGGCTGCCATCTCCGCACACATATGCTTAACCGCCTGAAAAGACGCGATAACCCGGTTGAATTGCTCTCGCTGCATTGCATAGGCGACAGCCTGATCAAGCATGTTTTGTGCCGCGCCCAGGGTGTCAGCGGCCTGCATGACCCGGCCGGCATCGATGGTTCTGTAAAATACGTCCGGGTCATCCGTGATCAGCTCTGCCTGGGCATGATCCAGAATGAGTTCGCAGGTGGTTCTGGTTTTATCGACTGTGGTCAGGTTGCTGCGTTTGACGCCATCCGCCTCTGAAGCCAGAAGATACAGGCGTTTATCGACCGTGGCGATCAGGTAATTGTCTGCTGAAGTGTCCATGACAAAGATGCACTTGCCCGAAAGGGTGTTGCCATCCACGCTGATACAAGCGTCATTTCGCGCACCAATTGCTTCGCCAAAGGCAATGCCGCATCGATGCTGGCCGGAGGCAATGCCCGCCAGCAGCTCATCTTTTCCGCTGTCCCGCAATGCAACAGGCGCCATCACCGCGGATGATATAAACGGTGTGGGGGACACGTGATAGCCGAGACATTCTGCGACTATCGCGGCATCCAGGCCGCCGAGACCGACGCCCCCCTGTGCCTCAGGAATGAGCAGTCCGGGAATACCCATTTCCGCGAGTCCTGACCACAAAGGCGCATCCGACAATTCCCCTGAGGCAACCTTGCGGACGGTGTCG
>JAJFKA010000105.1 GCA_021773555.1 Gammaproteobacteria bacterium | reverse complement strand
CTCGCAATGGTCCCCGCGAACCCTTCTTCGGTCGGGTAGCCAATGCCAATGATGTATCCGGCGGGGGCTTCACCGGCGAGTGCCAGCGAGCCGTAGGTCTGCATAGCCAAAGCAAAGCTCAGATTGCCATCTAGTACGTAAGTTGCCGGATAGGTCTTGCCGGGTTCCGTGACCCAGGGTTTACCAACAAAGATCCGATGCGTTTCGTTGGTCGTGTCGGATGCCAAATCAAAATATTCCGCATTGGGCAATCCGTTCATGGCTACAGGCTGGCTGGCTGGGTTCGTCATATCGGGAATCCTCAGTGGCTAATGGGTCGCGCATAATAGCGGCAAAAAAATCAGCTGTGCAGTCTGATATTGAGAGTGGCTTTTTGCTAAACTGGTTTCGCGCTATGACTCTCGTGATAGTGTTTTTCCTGCTGAAATTCCTCTGAGTCGATACGTGCCGTTCGGGAATGAACTAGTCAGCAGGTTTCGTTGCATCAAGGCAAAAAATCAAACAGGCGTTGTCCTTTATCATGAATCACCCTATCGGAGATCAGCATTATGTTTACTGATGAGCAGATAGAGCAGTATGAAACGCAAGGTTTCCTGGTTCTGCGCCGGCAGTTCTCCGAGCCTGAACTGCAGCGCCTTGATGAAGTCGCAGTCCGATTTCCGCCGCTGGACGACGGTAAGCCCGTTGCAACCTACCCGGCGCCAGGTCGCTATACGCTGGCAAAAAGTTCATGGGCCGATCCCGCTTTTGTTTACTTTGCTGAACATCCGGTCATCGTGAATGGCGCAAAATCATTGTTACGCGATGAAGTACATTTAACCGCTTATGTGATGTATGACAGGACTCCTGGCGGCAAGGGAATACCCGCACATCACGTTGCACCGGGATCGCACCTCCTGGACCGCGTGGAGGACAAGCAGGAAGGCGCCCTGCATGTAGGTCCCGCGAAAGTGCCCGTGGATAACGACTTCATTGACCCGCAGCTCAAGCGAGGTGATCTGTTGTTCATGAATATGCATTTGTGGCACAAGGCGGCCGACAATAAGTCAGATCAGCATCGTCTTGGTTTGTTTAACAAATATGCCGCTCGCCATTGTCCACCCGCCACGGGCTACTACGTCTACAGCGAGGAGGTTTGTAATCTATTCAGTGACCCGGGGAAAAACCTGCTCGCTGTTCATAGCAACCGATCGATTCAGACCACCCGCCTTTTATTACAGCGTCAACGTGGCGGTCAAAACGAGTTCTTTTTTGTCAACGAGGATAACGGGTTGGCACTGCCTGGCGGTCCTGTGGCATTTGAAGATGCGATACCCGACTGGGACATTGGCAACTACATCGGTGCACTCGCTGACAACGTCAGGCAGCAGATTCGCATCGAAACGCCCTGGGTGAGTTATGTCGGTGACTACCTGGAAGCTGATTATCTGTGCCGAATCTACGCTTATCCCATGAATCAAAATGGATTCCCTGTGCCTTATCACGAGGGTCAATGGGTCCCGCAGTCGGATCTGGGAGCGCAGAAATTCGCATTTGGTTATGAGCCGAGTGTCGTCGATGACTGGCTCGACCCTGGTACGATTCGCGGCAAGGGACTCTCCCAGGCACAAAGCCGGGTTGACCAGTTCGCGTATTAGCTCAGGCGTGACAACTCACGGGCAAATCGAGCGTCGGGTTCCGGTCAAAAAACCCCACTGGAATCAGATGAAATCCGGTGTATTCAACCGGCATCACCGGCCAATCCTCAGGTCTCGGTACGTGTGTGATCGCCACGGTATGCCAGACGACAAGATCACATTTTGATATATCACGGTTATCGCGGGTAATCTCCGGCAAGCCACCCTGCCCGTCATGCATGACCGTGTGTGGTCCTGCTGCACTGACCTCGCTGTCCCTGAACGGCGTTGCCCACAGATGATGTAAACCAAACGCACCGCGCCTGCCAATGCTGGAATCACTACTTGCAAACAGTGCCGGGGAGGCGCCTGGCAGAATCTTGTAGGCCACGGGTATCCCCAATCCGTTTAATGAATCTGGATTAGTAATCTTCCAGTACCGGCTCACTTCTGGTGCGATCTTTCGTTTTGCGCAGTGCTCATCTGTCAGATGGCGACTCGAAGATTGAAACTGCGTACCATGAGGATTGTCATCGCTTATGGGAAGCACCTCGATCTGGTTCTCATAGAGCGAGTTGTCTCCCCCATCAAGTTCCCAGTCCAGCCGAAAACAAAACACATGCTGATGAATGGGAGACGCGAGCCCCTCTCCGATCATGGGTGACTGCGCTGCATTGTGGGTATCCGCTGTTATCGCACTAACCCCAACAATACCGGTTAGCTTAACCTCCATCTGGATCGTGCCATCGAGATACAGATACCAGTAAAAACCGTAGTCATAGTTTCCGATCGTGAATATCGAGCTGATAACCAGCCGCCTGGAGCGCCTCACTTCACTGGTTTGCGATTCGCTGTCGTAGTGTTTCCACTGAATACCATAATCTTCCTCATGCAGGCAGATGGCATTTTCGATGGTCTTGACCTCGCCTTCCCAGGTGACCTGATGAACGTCGAAATAGCGAATTTCTCCGAGGCAATCGCAACCAAGTTTCAGGCTATTGATCAAGGTACCCATGTTGTACTCACTGGCATCCAGCACGTGCTTCCAGGAGTGCATCGGATCCTTATCGCCATAGGGTACGATCATTTCGGACAGTGCCGCCCGATAAAGAATCGGTCGCCCCTGAAGCGACAGTTGATGAAGCACGAGTCCATGCACGGGATGGACTGATACCCTGAAATCATATCCCTGCCATTTCACGCGATAACCATCAACCTCAAAGCTCGACCCATCGGGTTGTGTTATTTCGAGCGCTTTTAAATCCTGGCGCGTTGACGCCTGATGCGCGGCATCAAACCGACCCGACGCGGACGGTACAGGTACCACACCATTGTCTTCAACGTGGACAACCTTTTGAGCGGTCAGGTCAACATGCGCTATCAGACCATGAATGGGTCGTGCATAGCCGTTGTCGGTTGCATCTTCTTTTATGAACGCAATACAACGCAGTCCCCGATGCCGCGTCGGTAATGCCGCATTGGCGTAACCGCCCGCGGGCCACGGATCAATTTGGATAAGCGCCAGTGCCTCGTCTGAGTCAATCGCAATGCCGCGCTTGCGAACTGCATCTCGCCATTCCTCATTTGCCTTGGTTAGCCGAATCGCAACATCCATATCAGCCTGGCCGTAGGGTGCCTGGGCGTCAAGACCTAGCCGGCGGATCAACACCTTGCTGGAATTCAAGTCCACATCTGCTTCAAAGCCGCCATCCCTGACGCTATCGACACCCAACAGGCGCAGTTTTCGTGACCCGGCATTACCAGACCTGACTTCTGATTTCTCGGGCTCAATCAGTCCGATGGACGAGAAGGCTGCCTGATCTTGATGTTCGGTGCGAAAAATCGCAATGGCAGTTTTTATTTCTTCAGCTGAAATTGGATCGAGCGCATGCGTCATAGGGTTTGGTCCTGAAAGGGTGATATTTCACAAGTCTAATAAACAACCAGTCGAGAATCCGAATTCCTGCCTGATCCACGAAATTAAGCTCATCGTCTTGCGCCCATCGCAGTATGTCAGTACTCAAGGCTCATCAGGTAATAGAAGTCTTGCCATCGCTTGTAGTCTTCGATGTTAAAGATGTGGATGCCCAGATGATTAGTTTCTGCGTGTTCCGAGGCCCACCGCACTTCTCCTGTCAGGTAGTACAGTGCGCTGCTGTAACCCGTTTCTATCACCGCCATACTGATGATCGTACCTGCCGGTACGGGAATGTTCGCCTCAACGCGCATGCCGCTTCCGGCAAGATCAAGTACGATGCCGCGAAGAATGGTGCCTTCCAGCTCCGGCGCTTTGGTGCAATCGTATACCAGGAAGAATAACTGGGTATTGACGCTGATTCTGGCATCTTCCCGATGGTCACCCTGATTTCTTGCCTGTCCTTTCAAATAACGTGCGCCGGACAGGACCTTCTCATTGGCATTAATAAAAGTTTTCACACCGGCAAGACCACCCGTTGTCCTGGCCAGGTCACCTTCGTCAAATTCAACGGACAGCCAGAGATAAAACTCATTGGCTTCTCTGCTTAGATCGTTGGTGATAATTTCCGGCCACGCGAGATAGAGTCTGAGCAGACTATTAAGCTGGTCAACCGAAAGAAGATTGCTCGTGTCCATGAATTTCGACGCTATCTGGAAGGCGAGAGTATATGCAAACTGAATCCTCTTCGCACTAGCAGACTCCGCTTTCCTGGCAGATACTAATTAACAGGTACATCCGGACGGTAGGTTGGAAAGTCATCATTTTCTCTGGCCATATTCAGGAATTTTTCCACGGTTGTGAACTCATTAAACGTCTTGAGCTGCATTTCCGTTACCCGCATCAAGCCGAAGTGATCGCCGTCCTCGCTATGCCTGCGCAATGCTTCTCCCGGTGATATCCACACGCTATCGACAGTCTCATGACCATCATGGAAACCAACCTGGGAAGGTGGGGCCTCGGTAATGAAAAACCGGGTATCAAACCTTCTTGGTCTGCCGGGCGGCGTCACCCAGCGATTGAAGAAGTGAATCAGGTCAACGGCAAGCGTCAAACCCTCCCGTGCACAGATTTCTGAAATCGTTATCTTCCCCCCGTGTAGTTCAGATCGATAATTGTGAAAGCGGTCATGGGATTGTTCGTCATAGGACAGTATCTGGTTATCTCCATCGTACGCCAGCATAAATCCGGATTCTTCAAATGTTTCTCTTATTCCAGCCAACCAATAGCCTCGCCAGTCATCGCCAAGCGCCAGTTTCTGTTGTTGCTGCAACGTAGAGGGCGGGGTGCACAGGTTGGTATAGTCTGACGAATGATCGCCATCGTCGACCCGACCGCCCGGAAAAACATACATACCCCCGGCAAAAGCCGCCGAGCTTGTTCGGCGCAACATGAATATTTCGAACTGAGGTACCGCTTGCCTGGCAATGATGACCGTAGCTGCAGGTCGGATGGGTTGGGCGTCAGCCATGGTTTTAGTTGTTCCAAATGAAACTATGCTAACACGGGGAGCATCGCGGTTTCTTGTGCCTGCAGGCTTGCAAGCAGCACTGAGGCCCGTAGGATAGCAACCAGGATTCAGGAAAATTACATGCCAATTGCGGAGTCAGATAACACGGACGCGATCTATGTAAACTCGTTTGTGGCGCAGGTCGAGGTATCGAGATGAAACAGGCACTAATCAAAATTCTCGGTCGTTCAGCATTCTTTGTTTTGGGACTCGCCGATCGTTTTATCAGCCGCAGTCATTCCGGCCTGTCCCCGGAGGAATCAACCAGGGATCCTTACAAACAATTTTCAATTCTCCGTGAGCGAGGCCAAATCCTGCGCTCCTATACTAATCGCGGCTGGCTCGTTCTCGGTTTTGAACCTGTACAGCAGGTGTTCCGGGATCCTCGATTCGGCAGTGATATCCGCAAAAACCGATTTCTTTCAACGATCATTCGGGCGGCTGCCAACGGACGCAAGGTGACTTTTCTAGACAATCCAACCATGTTGAATCTTGACCCACCCGATCACACTCGTCTGCGCAAGCTGGTGTCCCAGGGATTTATCCACAAATCTATACAGGCTCTGGCGCCAGGCATTGAGGTGATTGTAGATCAATGCCTGTCAACCAACGAGGATCATTTTGACATTATTGCGCAGTTGGCAAAGCCACTGCCCGCCATCGTTATCGCAGAACTGCTTGGCCTGCCTGAAGCCGATCTTCCGAAATTCCAGGCACTATCGGAGGCTCTGCTCGGCCTTACCGTGATCGATGACGAGCAACGCATGACGGAAGGTACGATTGCCAGCGAGGAACTCACTGAATATTTTCGGGCTCTGATCGAAGTCAAACGGGAAAACCCTGGCCAGGACCTGATCGGTGCACTAATTGCCGCCGAAGAAGAAGGCGATCGGCTGACCAGCGAGGAAATGTACTCGACCTGTGTCTTGCTGCTTGTTGCCGGACACGAAACAACGACAAGACTCATCGGCAATGGCATGTACTCGTTGCTGCAAAATCCCGAACAATTCGAACGACTTCGTGCGGATGAAAGTCTTGTCCCAAACGCAATCGAGGAGATGTTGCGGTTTGAACCACCGGTGCAGTTAATGCCACGCTTTGCCCGCGAGGATATGGTCTTCCATGGTCAAAAAATCAAAAAGAATCAACTAGTACTACCGGTCATTGCGAGCGCAAATCGTGATCCGCAGGCAAATCACGATCCTGATAAATTCGATATCACCCGGGATGACATCAAACATGTTGCATTCGGGCACGGGATTCATCTGTGCCTTGGGATGTCCCTGGCGCGTCTCGAAGCGAAAATTGCGATTACTGCCTTATTGAAGAAATTCCCGGCGATGAAACTCGCCAGCGATCATGTCGAGTGGACGGGTCGCGGGATTGTCCGGGGTATGGATAACCTGGTGGTTACAACGGGCGAATGAAGCAGGTCTCGTGAACCAATCGTCCTTAAGAGCGCACCTCATTCCAGTCCCCCACTATCGACAAGTTCCGCAGGACAGGTCCTGATCATCAGTATTGTCGCCGTACCGATGGCCATCAACACGACCGCTGCGATACGCAGTCTCATGTCCTCGACGCCAAATATGATCGATGCGCCGCCAGCCACAAACATGGAAAAAATTGCGACGATTTTTGTACGTCGACTGATACAACGATTGGCTTCCCAGTTGTGGATGATCGGACCAAACAGTTCGCTATTGAGCAACCACTCATGCCATTTCTCAGAGGAGCGTGCAAAAAACCAGGCGGAGAGGAGCAGGAAGGGGGTGCCCGGAAGCACGGGCACTACGAAACCAAGGCCGGCCAGGAAGAGGAAAAGGAAACCCAGTGATTTATAGACAGAGCCCCTCATGCTGCGCCTGGTTGCGCCTCCATTACAGTGATTGATATCGCGAAGTTACACGGCATCGTTCAATATTTATCCCAAAACAGCAAAGTGATTTTCAACCGCTGGTCTCGACTGCAATCTGCGGCACCGTGCGCGACCGGAACAACGCAATGCCCAACCAGGCGAAGGCAATTCCCACCAGCGGATTAATCCAGTTCAGAAATGACCATTGCAGATAGTCGAGGGTAGCAACGCCAAGGGTCGCCGTGTAGAAAGCCCCGGAAGTTGACCAGGGGACTAACGCCGTCGTCAGGGTGCTGCCCTCTTCCAGTGATCGAGACAGAACCGATCGGTCAATTCCGGCCTCATCATAGGCGTCCTTGAACAACTGGCCGCCGAGAATAATGGATATGTAGGATTCTCCGAGCGCGATATTACCGGCAAATGCGGTCGTAATCGACGCAGTAACAATCGTCGCCTGCCTTTTTACATTGCGCAATACAGCCTCGATCAGAACCCTAAGGAATCCGAAGGTTTCAAGCAACGCTCCCAGTGCAATGGCAATCATTGAGAGCATAAACGTCCAGGCCATATCTGTAATGCCACCACGGTTGAGGAGTTTATCCAGGGTATCGATCCCGGTTTCGGCCTTAGCGCCGTCGTAGAGACTTGTTAGCACAGAAGCCAGCGCTTCGCCCTGAATAAAGATTGCCATCAACATCGCAACCAGCGCAGCGGCCATCATCGCCGCTTCTGCCGCAAGTCTGCGCATCGCAAGGACCATAAGTACCAGCATTGGCAACAGCATAAACACGTTAATTTCGTAGGTCGCGTCCAGACCATTCAACAAAATCTGTAGCTCCTCCTCAGGCAGGCTCTGGTCGGAAAATCCGTAACCGATCCATGTGAACAGAAGAAGTGTCGCTATATAGCTCGGTACCGTCGTGTACAACATGCTCTTGATGTGATCGTAGAGGTCCGTGCCAGCAGAGAGCGCCGCAAGATTCGTCGTATCGGAAACCGGGGACATCTTGTCACCGAAACAGGCCCCGGAAATAATCATTCCGGCAACAATCGGTAACGGCATCCCCATTGCTCCGCCAATACTGATCAACACAATACCACCAGTGCCGACTGTCCCCCATGAGGTTCCGGTTGCGAGCGACATCAGGCTGCACAGGATCAGACCCGCTGGTAAAAAAATAGCCGGATGCAAAAACTCCAATCCATAGTAGATCAGTGAACCTACCGTGCCACTGCTGATAAATGTCGCAATCACCACCCCGATCAGCATGAAGATAAACAATGCCGGCATTGCTCGCTCGACACCCAGCAGCATCGCAGCACGCATCTGGTCGTACTGGAAGCCCAGGTAAAAGACATTGGCCGCGACCCAGACTAATCCGATGAGCAATACGCCATGCAATCCTGCGCCCAGATAGAAAATTCCGGAACCGATCCATACCAACAAACCCAGGAAACAAATTAACGCATGGGTTAGCGTCGGCAACCGGGCACCTGCCCGGCTTCGTTCATCGTTACGTTCCATCAGGATCCCTCTAGCCCGCATTATTCATGAAGGGAATGGATTTTATGGCAATTGTGGCAAAGAAGGTTGGACAAACATCGTGAAAGGCATAGCCGTAGCTATGTCTTGAGCGATTTTGTTCAAGATTCGAAGGCAGAATTGTCAGAAAACCATTCAGACAC
>JAJFKA010000104.1 GCA_021773555.1 Gammaproteobacteria bacterium | reverse complement strand
GATGATAGTGATTGCTCATCACCGCAAATCCATAGATATCGACGGGAAACAGGTCAGCGAGTTCGAGGACTCTGTCTTCGAGCCATTGCTTGCGGTGATCAAAGCTGGCACCGGTCTGGGCATCAGTCCCGCAGAGGAAGGCGCGACGCACGCAGCGTGTGTAGAGGTGATAGGCACCGCCGTTAGGGTCGATCAGATGAGCTCTTGGGTAGGTCATCCATGTATGGTAGATGATTGTAGAAACCGGCCAAACGGCCACTAACGCGAATGTCTGTCCGTCTTTGGTCAGCACCCGTGTGCGTGTGTGTCTAATCTTGCCCGGATAAGAGTTGCGCGTGGATACCGGGAACTGTACTGCTAGTGAGTCGTTTTTAACAGACTGTGTTCGATTTCCTCATCGCTAGCAGGCCTCGCCTCCAGTACCTTGATTTCAAAGTCGAACGTAACACCTGCCAAAGGATGGTTCGCATCGACGGTGATGCCCTCCTCGTCCACTGAAACAACCTTGACAACCTCAATGCTATTGCCCGATCCAACTTGAACAATCATTCCCACCTCTACATCGGCAACATCCGTGTCAAACATATCACGCGAAACGGTTCGGATCAGTGCGCGCCGGGGCCAGCCATAAGCGTCTTCCGGCTCGATCGTGACCTGGAATTCATCGCCCACGGCACGGTCCTGCAATGCTTTCTGCAGGCCTGGGATCGTACCCGGTTCACCATCGACAAATGTCAGGGCCTCGCCGCCTGCCGATGAATCAACAATTTCACCCTTGGAATTTCTAATAGCATAATCAAATTTGTAGAAAAATCGCATTTAAAAGGCTCCGATTAGACTCTGCCAGAAAGGTCGTTGGGTTTGCCATGATAGCTGTTCAATCCCCGGGACATCCATTGGAGTCTTCAAAACGCTCGAGTCGCCTGCAAAATTATTGGGTGTCCTCGAATCACTCCTCGAATCACGACAATTGCTGTGTGTCCTCATATCACCGGGCAAGCTCGTATCTCTCAACGTACTGGAGTTAATGATCAGTTGGAGAGCTTGTTCGAGGGTGCAGTATCGCCATGCTGGATCGACGTATTCCGGATAGGCGAGCCGGTCCGGAACCACTGCATGACATCCCGCAGCCATTGCTTCCTGAACAGCCAAACCTTGGAATTCATGCAGCGCCGTGGACAGAACGCAATGGCAGGATGACAAAAGTTTGAGATACTCTGATCGTTCTTTGATAAACCCGTATGCCCCCAGACTACCTGCACGATGCAGTTGGTCACGCACCCGCTCAAGTTCCTTCGGCACATGTCTGAACCGCTGTCCAACGACATGAAAGGTAAGCGGGACCGCGGCCTCAATCAGTCCTCTCACGATCTCCTCCAGGTCCTTCAGTCCCTTGTCATATTCCCAACGGTGATTCCACACGATTTGAAGCTTCTCGGGCCTTTGGCCATTGACATAGCACTCGTCCGGAATTGGTACAGGCGCAACCTGACTACGCTCCGTCAGAATTTGGTTGATACCCTCCGGGACGAGATCTGGCATTTTGTTTAGTAGTTGTGCGACACCTGTGATGAATGTCGTCCGGTTATAATTTGAATTGAAAATGAGCTTGTCCGCAGCCAGCGCTGAGTAGAGACTGGTTATCTGGCGCTCGACGTCATGCAGCGGGTTGTGTGCTGGCTGCTGCGGGTATGCAAATTGATTCTCGTGAAAGTAGAGTACCGCAGGTACCCCCGCTATGGTCTCCGTCATCCCTTTCAGTGCAGCGAGGTCGGTCATAGAGGTCGCGATGATGAGATCGTAAACATCCTGCAGTCGCTCATCAAAGGCCAGAGTCAAACTATTACCTCGGAACCGCCAGTTAAAATGTCGTGGCGGCAATGCAATCTGGATAAAATCGTGCTCAGGAAACTGCGCAACAAGATTTTCCCGCCAGCAACGATGGCTCATCGCATCGTAAGGCGACAGCAGGAGAATTTTTTTTACTGGACCAGACATTAATTAGTCGAATTCGTTCGTGGCTTGATCACGCCCATTCCGGACGGGGACGACATCTCCGGGTTATGGTACCGCTATTCATGCGCCTTCTGTAGAATGCGTCGTAATTTTTGAGCGAACGAGTGTAAGTCATGACAGCGATGGTAATTATTGGTGCGGGACAAGCTGCGGGTCAGACAGCTGCAAGCCTCCGCCAGGGTGGGTACAAAGACGAAATCGTAATTCTTGGGGATGAAGCGCATCCACCCTATCAGCGCCCACCGCTGTCCAAACAGTATCTCTCCGGCGAGCACGGTCTTGAGCGAGTCTATCTTCGGCCCGAAAAATTTTACGCTGATCAATCAATCGATCTCCGAACCGGCGTCACCGTCTCAAGCATCAACAGAACTCAAAAAACTGTGATGCTAGATGACAGCCAGATCATCCACTATGACAAATTACTGATCGCCACTGGCAGTCGGCCGCGAAAACTGAACATTGAAGGAAGTGATCTCAAGGGAATTCATTATCTGCGTACAATTGCTGATGTGGATGGCATCCGTGAGGCTATGAAATCAGCGAAGAGCGTGTGTATCGTTGGCGGTGGCTATATCGGTCTGGAAGTTGCTTCGGTCGCCGTCGTTGCTGGTCTTGAGGTCAACGTTCTGGAAATGGAGGACCGTATTCTGCAGCGGGTGACGACTTCCCGGATGAGTGAGTTCTATCATTCGCTGCATAGTAATAGAGGTGTCAAAATCCACGTTAACACCGCGTGCTCGGGATTTAGCGGAGTCGATGGTAAGGTGGCAGAGGTAATTTGCGGTGCTTCCGCTATCAACGCAGATCTGGTGATCGTTGGCATTGGTATTATCCCAAATGTCGAACTGGCGAGGGATGCGGGTATTGATTGCGGGAACGGCATCCTCGTGAATGACCATTGTCAGACTTCAGACCCCGACATCTACGCGGCAGGAGACTGTACCAACCACCCGAATCCGATCCTGAACAGGCGATTACGACTCGAATCGGTTCCAAATGCAATGGACCAGGCACGTACAGCTGCTGCAAACATGTTGGGCGGGGATAAAATCTACGCAGCAGTGCCGTGGTTCTGGTCAGACCAGTATGAACTTAAACTGCAGATGGTGGGTTTTTCTATGGATGGCGAGACCGAGGTTCTCCGAGGCGACAAGGATACTAACCAATTCGCTGTATTTTACCTCCATGAGGGTGCAGTGGTTGCCGTCGATGCGGTCAACAGTCCTCGGGAATTTATGGTCGCCAAGCAGCTCTATGGCAAACAGGTTAACGCAGCAGATCTCTCCAACCCGGAATTTGAACTCAAGTCCCTGGTCGGTAAGTAAATTTACGGTCACACTTCACTTTAAGTTGTACTGTTTAATGTAATTTATTCAATTGGTTAAGTAATATATTTAAAGTACATTAGAACCATATCAGAACAAATAATAGAATTACCAGAACCGATGATTTCCCATCCACGTCACAATCGCTACAATGTGGCCTGCTTTTAACCCATCCTATCAATTCCTGGAGAACAATCGACATGCCAAGCGTAAAATTCATCGAGCACGATGGCACTGAACACGTCGTTGACGGCAATATTGGCGACAGTCTGATGATTGTCGCAACCAGCAACCTGGTTCCCGGTATTGATGCCGATTGTGGCGGTGAGTGCTCCTGTGCGACCTGCCACGTCATCGTTGACGATGCCTGGATGGACAGAGCCGGTAGCGCGTCCGACAGTGAAGAATCGATGTTAGATCTCAATCCGGACCGCGGAAGTAACTCCCGGTTGAGTTGCCAGATACCATTGACTGAAGAGCTCGACGGGATCGTAGTCCAGTTACCCGAATTTCAATATTGAGTGTAAACGTAGTTCGAAACCCAGATGTTTAGATAGTGATTTTTGTTGGGTGACCCTGCACTACTCGCGTGTTCTGGATGTCCTAGTCCTGAATTGTCCTTTTGTCGTATGTCACGATATCAAGCTTGATTGTGTTGGGTGTCCCGATATGGCCAAAAATGTTGCGTGTCCTGGTACTGTCCAAATGTTGGGTGTCCTAAAATTGGCAAATGCTGCATGTCCTAAAATCGTTGCTAAAATTGCAAATGCTGCGTGTCCTAAAATCGTTGGTGGCAGTGTGAGCCGGGCAGCGGCGCGGCGGCGTATTTATTATGAGCCGGGTTCAACTGCGGTGATTATTCAGGTGGACGGGCGCGACGTTTTGCACTATCGGTCAGTTAACGATCTTGTGGAAACGCATATCAAAGGGCTGCTTGCGGTACAGGAAGAGGAAGGAAAGGACATCAAGGCACTGTTAAACAAATACCGTACGCCCTCAGACATCGGGAAATTTTGAAGTCATGCGTCGATTAAAGATCTTTCACGAGACAATTTATGACTTTCCCGTTGAGGTGGCCCTCGGGCCTCACAAACTGTTGCTCAGACCCCGTGAGGATCACGATGTTCGAATCGAGTCATCATCCCTGGATATTTCACCAACAGCCGTGGTGAAATGGCATCGGGATGCCCTGGACAACTCCGTGGCCGTTGCGTCCTTCGACCAAAATGCCAATCAGCTGAAGATCATCAGCGAAGTCATTATCCAGCACTACGATGAATGGCCACTGGACTTTGTCGTTGATGACTACGCCGTCCAGTATCCATTTGCCTACGAGAACGAGGAACACAAGGCCCTCTTCCCGTTTCTACAGGTCGATGCCCAGGAAAGTGAACAATTCAGCGCCTGGATGACCCAGTTCTCCCACCTGAAGGGTGTGGAAACTTACACATTACTCAGCCAGATCAGTCAGGCCATTACGAATCAGCATCAATATAATGTACGCGAGGAGCCTGGCGTACAGTCAGTTAATCAAACGCTGGAAAACGGATCGGGCTCATGCCGCGATTACGCCTGGCTGTTCATGTACACCGCAAGGAAACTAGGCCTGGCAACTCGCTTTGTAAGCGGATACCTGCATGCGCCGGGCACTGAGTTGCAGTATGGTTCCACACACGCCTGGGCTGAAGCTTATCTGCCTGGTGCCGGGTGGAAGGGGTTTGATGCAACGAGTTCTCTGGTTACCAGCTGCTACCACATACCCACAGGGGTCGCCACGATGCCTGAATTGATTCCGCCGATCTCGGGCCATTACATGAGCGTGGGCAACGCGCTGCCTAATATGAATGTCCGGGTCCAGGTACGTGCGATCTGAGAATGCCAATGCCGTCGGGTTTCCCCGTTCAAAAAACTCAGCCAATTTTCTCAACTTCGACGTGCATAGCGCTATAAGCTGGTAATGGTCCAAACTGGTGGAATATCGCCACATCGGCGGCATCGCGTCCGTAGGCAATCACTACCCGGCCACCTTGCAGATTTGTCTGACTGGGATCAAACGTATACCAGCGATGTCCAACATAAGCTTCAAACCATGCATGCAGATCCATAGGTTCAAGGCCATGCAGGTAACCAACAACCATTCGCGTCGGAATGCTGATACTACGACTCAAAGCGATCGCGAGATGAGTCAGGTCACGGCACACGCCATGCCCCTGCTGATGCACCTCAACGGCTGATAACGGGATATCGCTCATCCCCGGCGAGTAAGGCAGGTGTTCGCGTACCCAGGCCGTGATCCTGGCGACCTGATTGTAGCCCAGCAATTCACCATCGACGATCTTTCTTGCCAGATCTCCGAACCGGTCAGATTCGCAATAGCGGGTTGGCACCAGGTAATCCAAAATCTGTACAGGCAGGTCCTCCACATTGACAAAAGGCGCACCTGGGAGCTCATCAATCGTATCGGAGGTATCCACCTCAGTCAGTGTCTGGATGTGAAATTCCCCCTGTGGGGCGATCAATCGCTGGCAAAGGTTACCAAACAGATCTGAATATTCGGACACAACAACCGGCTCTGAGAATGTAAACTCATCGCGATGGACCCATTGTGATGCGCCGCTCTGAGGGCGGAGCATCAAAATCATCGGCGTCGAAAAATCAAGGTGTAACTCCAGCTGACACGACACCCGCAACCGCATCTAGTGTGCGTTGCCAGTGATCGATCTCGTTCGCTGAACAAATGAAAGAAATGAGGACACGCAGGAAAGGATCCGAAGAAATGAGGACATGCGACAGAAGTTCTTACAGAAGTTCTTACAACAGGGGTTCTGGGGATTTGAGGACATGCAGCAGAGGTTAACCCAAAGGGGGTATCGCTGGCTATGCACCTTAACCGGCGCGATACTGCCCGGGTCATCCATTCAGAGCGTTAGTCACCATGGAACTTCACACCTGCCTGTGGAACGACGTGCAGGCTTTTTCCTTTTCAGATGAGGATCTGACACCAATCGTAACGCGGTTCCCCGCATTAAAAGTTGTCCGACACACCACGCACCAGCAATTCCTCGATCAGGCACACCGGGCGGACCTGGTACTTACCTGGGATTTCGAATCTGCCTGGTATGCTGGGTGTCCTAAATTAAAGGCGGTGCTGACACCGGCGGCGGGTAATGATTGGGCACAGGCAGATCCCGACAATCGCGTCGATTTGATTCACGGCAGCTTTCATGGAGAAATTCTGGCTGAATCACTGCTGGGTGCAATGCTTTTTATGAATCACAAAATGCCGGATATGCTGTTGAACCAGGCACGAACAGGCTGGGATCGAAACCTGCAAACCACCACCCGATTACTGGCCAACCAGCAGGTGCTGATCATCGGCTTTGGTCACATTGCCCAGGCCTGCGCGAGATTGATCGAGTCTACCGGGGCGCACGTAACAGGGGTCAGAAGAAACCTTGAGGGTGCACAAGCGTCTGCCTCGAGACTCGAACATATCGATAAACTTCCTGAATTGTTGCCGCAATCGGATCACGTGGTTTTACTGCTCCCCGAAACTAAAGAGACTGACCGGTTCATGGACAGCGAGCGTTTGCGGATGATGAAGCAAGGCAGCTACCTCTACAATTTTGGACGTGGTAACTCGCTGTTACCCAGTGATCTGCTGGCACATATGGACCATCTCGGCGGTGCATTTCTCGATGTTACAGAAGTCGAACCACTGCCACCCGATTCGCCTCTGTGGCATCATCCAAAGATAACAATCACACCCCATTCATCCTGCATCTATCGCGAATACAAAGAGTTGTTCATCACCGAGGTCATCGCCAGGATCGCGCACTACATAGACTGAACAACGAAAGCCCCGTCGTAAGGCGAACAGTCGTAAGGTGAACAGTCCTATTGTCAGCAATCGCACAATTAGCGGTCGCCTCAACAGCAACGGCTGTCGCATTTGTCAGCTGGCATCGCTATGATCGCGAAACTATTTTAAAACGGACTTCCTGCCAATGGATTTCAGTATCCAACTGGACAAGGTATGTAAATCTTTTGGCGGTCATCGCGTCGTCAACGATATGTCCATCCGTATCCCTGAAGGATCAATCTACGGATTTCTTGGCCCCAACGGAGCCGGTAAAACGACAACCATCCGCATCATCATGGGCATCCTCTATCCGGATAGCGGATCTGTATCGGTGCTGGGTGTTGCAAACCCTGAACTCGTTAAGGACAAACTGGGTTACCTGCCGGAAGAAAAAGGTCTGTACAAGAAAATGAAAACACTCGAGTTGATCAGTTACTTTGGTCAGCTCAAAGGCATGCCAAAACAGGCAGCACGGCATCGTGCAAGTGCCCTGCTCGAGGAATTTGGGCTCGCGGCCAGCGCGCAGGAGAAATGCGATACCTTGTCCAAGGGCATGGGTCAGAAAGTCCAGATCCTGGCAACACTGATTCACGATCCTGAACTGGTTGTACTTGATGAACCGTTTTCGGGATTGGATCCGATCAACGTGGAACTGGTCAGACAGGTTATTCTTGACCTGAAACAGAAAGGAAAAACAGTCATCTTCTCAACCCATGTGATGGAACAGGCTGAGCAAATTTGTGATTACGTATTGCTGGTCAATCACGGCAGGAAACTGCTTGATGGCACAGTTGCCGAAGTCAGGCAGAGTAATCTGCAAACCATCAGTGTTGAGTACACAGGTAACCCGGAGGCGTTTAAGCTGGAAGGTGTTACCCGCGTAAACGATATGGGAAACCGCGCGGAAATTTCAATCGCCGCTAACGTGGACCCTCAAGGCATATTGAAGACCCTGCTTTCGCGGCTCAATATCCGCTCGTTTTCGATCAAGGAGCCAACACTGCACGAGGTTTTTGTCCGCACCGTCAAAGAGTCTGAAGCATGAATCGGGCAATACTCATCGCGCAACGCGAATACATGGAGAATGTGCGCACCCGGGGATTCTGGATGGGCATCATGATGCTACCGGTTATCCTGCTATTGCTCGCGGTGATTCCTTTAGTTGTTGAGGAAACACGCGAAGCCAAAACTTATGCGGTCATCGATCAGTCCGGCTGGCTGCACCAGGCCATCCAGCGCGAAATCAACATTGACGATCTCAGCGAAGTGTTGCTTGCGGTAGTTGGAAAACAGCAAAGACGTGTGCCGGATATGCTGATGCCACTTTCTGTGATTGAACCCCCGGTAGACAAGCACCGGGCACACGATCTGGCCAGACGCATCATCGAGGGTCCTGGTGCACCGGTTTCGCTCCCATCAACTTATGAAACTTATCTGATCAGCAACGATGTAAGGCAATGGTGGTCCGATGAGTCCACAGCAGACAGGGCAACCTGGTCATCACGACTGTCCACCAGGCAGTTTTTGTTGCAACCTTCGAGCCTGACCGCTCCGGAAATGAACGAACAGATTCAGGCAGGTTCATTATTCGCGTACTTCATCATCAGCCCCGATCCCCTGACTGCCAGCGCTGAATCACGCTATGTATCCAACAACCTCACCGATCGTGACCTGCTGAACTGGTACACCGTCTACGGCGACCGACTGATACGCAACGCTCGCCTTGAACGCGAAAATATTAAGGCGGAGGTCGCTGAACGGATCAATACGCCCCTATCCTTTGTGGGCGTCAAAGTGACTGGAACCGGTTCGCAGGAAACCATCAATCGAGATGACATTGCACGACAATGGGCACCTGTTGCATTTGTTTATCTACTCTGGTTTTCTATCCTGATCAACACACAAATGCTGCTCACCAACACCATTGAGGAGAAATCCAACAAGCTGGTAGAGGTGCTGCTCTCCTCCGTTTCACCAATTACATTGATGACCGGTAAGATCGCCGGTATCGCTGCAACAGGACTCACCATCATCTTGACCTGGGCAACCCTGGGGTTAGCCTTCTTCATGATCATACCGGGAGTTCTTAACATCACCCTGCCAATCGATTTTTCTTCGATTCTGGCAGATCGGATTCTCCTGGGCTCCTTTTTGGTCTACTTCATACTGGGATACCTATTGTATGCGGCACTGCTCGTCGGGCTTGGCTCAGTATGCAGTACCCTCAAGGAAGCCCAAAACATGATGCTGCCGGTACAACTGATTCAGATGATACCTATTTTTGTGATGGTGCCCATCGGTCGCGACCCCAACGGGCTTCTGGCGCAGATTCTGTCTTATGTACCACCACTCACACCGTTCGTGATGATGAATCGTGCCGCCGCACCACCCTCGACCTTCGAGTATGTTGTGACCACGGGACTGCTGGTGATTTCAATCGTGCTGGCAATGTGGGTAGCCGCGAAAATTTTCCGCATTGGCATTCTGATGACCGGCAAACGACCAGGGTTTATGCAGATACTCAGATTACTGCGTGCTCCGGTTGCTGACCAACCGCTGGGCAGCTAAGACTATTTTCTCAATTTCTCGACGAACGCCGCGATTGCGGTGCCGATCTCATCGGGAGAGTCTTCCTGGATAAAGTGCCGCCCGGCAACAGTAACCTCTTGCTGATTGGGCCATGACCGCGCAAATTCCAGCACCGGACCGGTGAGGATTGCTCCCGGTTCCGCACTAACGAGTAATCTGGGCAGGTCTGAAGTGCTCAACCAATCCGCATAACGCTGCACAATGTCCACAACCTCAGCAGGTTCACCACCTAGCGGAATCTGCCGCGGCCAGGTAAGTGTCGGTCGCCGGTCTTCTCCCGGATTCAGGAATGGCTGTCGATAGGCGCTCATTTCTGTTTCGCTTAAGGGACGTATTATCGAACCGGGTAGTACCGCTTCGACAAACAGATTTTTATCCAGAATCATTTCCTCTCCGGCATCAGAACGGAAACCTTGAAAGATGCTGGTCGCCGCATCAGGCCATTCATCCCAGGTCATCGGGCGGACTATGGCTTCCATGTAGGCGATTCCCTGCATGGCTTCCTGATGGCGATTAGCCCAGTCAAAACCCAGCGCTGAACCCCAGTCATGGATGACCAACACAACATTGGACGTGACTTCCAACTGATAGAGAAACTCGTCCAGATAACTTCGGTGTTCAATAAATGTGTAGCGATCCGGTCCGCTCTGATCGAGCTTATCCGAATCACCCATACCAATCAGGTCCGGCGCATTACATCGACCTAGTGCCTGCACGTGCGGAATATTATTGCGCCACAGATAGGATGACGTGGGATTACCGTGCAAGAAGACAATAGGATCACCCGAACCATGCTCCACGTAGGACATTTTCTTACCGAGCACCTCGATTGATTGCTTTTCCATTTATGTATTCCTTAATCAGGTTT
>JAJFKA010000103.1 GCA_021773555.1 Gammaproteobacteria bacterium | reverse complement strand
AAGATTGATGAGTTCGCACCCCGGCTATCGTTTTTCTGGGGAATCGGCATGAACTTTTATATGGAGATCGCCAAAATGCGGGCAGCAAGACTGCTCTGGTCTGAAATCGTTACGGAATTTGAGCCCCAGAACGAACGATCTAAAATGTTACGCACGCACTCGCAAACTTCAGGCTGGTCACTCACCGAACAGGACCCATATAACAACGTAATTCGAACGACAATCGAAGCCATGGCCGCCGTTTTCGGAGGCACTCAGTCACTGCACACCAACGCCCTGGATGAAGCAATCGCCCTACCTTCTGAGTTTGCTGCCCGAATTGCAAGAAATACTCAACTAGTGATTCAGGAAGAAACCGGGATTACGGATGTGATCGATCCCTGGGGTGGTAGCTACATGATGGAATCTCTGACCGCGTCCATGGTAACCAGGGCACGGGAACTGATCGCTGAAATTGACGGCTACGGTGGCATGACCAAGGCCATTGAGACTGGTCTGCCAAAGCTTCGAATTGAGGAGGCCGCTGCCCGTAAACAGGCGTTGATCGACAAGGGCGATGAGGTCATTGTGGGAGTTAACAAATACCAGAGCGACCAACAGGAAAAAATTGATATCCTGGAAATCGACAACAGTGCGGTATTACAGAGCCAACTGAACCGACTCGCAACGCTCAAAGCTGATCGGAATGACTCGGCGGTGACTACTGCACTCGATGCGATCACCGCCGCCGCCGCATCAGGTGAAGGTAATTTACTTTCCCTTGCTATCGAGGCAACCAGGGTCAGGGCTACTGTCGGGGAAATTTCCGAGGCAATGGAGCGAATCTTTGGTCGCTACAAAGCCCAGTCACAAACCATTTCCGGAGTCTATGGCAGTTTGTATAAAGACGATGAGGGCTGGCAAAAAATTCTCAACCGCGTGAACTCATTTGAGTCCAGTACTGGACGAAGACCGCGCATGCTGGTTTGCAAGATGGGCCAGGATGGTCATGACCGGGGAGCCAAAGTTATCGCGACTGCCTTCGCAGATGCTGGATTCGACATTGACCTATCACCAATGTTCTCCATCCCGGAGGAAGTCGTTCGTCAGGCTGTTGAGAACGACGTGCATATTATTGGCGTATCGTCCCAGGCCGCCGGGCACAAAACCATGATTCCGAAATTGATGGATGAATTGAAGCAGGCCGGTGCGGATGACATCATTGTTATTATCGGCGGAGTCATTCCTAAACAGGACTACGCGTTTCTGACCGCCGCGGGAGTCAAAGGCATATTTGGGCCAGGCACAAAGATTCCGGCTGCCGCCGAGGAAGTACTCGATTTGATCCAGGGTACAAGCGGATGAAACTCGACGGGGTACTTCCGAGCCTGATCAAAGGGGATCGCAGGACGCTCGCGAAATGTATCACGCTGGTCGAGAGTAAACTTAGTTCAGACAGAATGAGTGCTGCAGTGCTGATTGACGAAGTCCTGCCACACGCCGGTAACAGCCTGCGTATTGGAATTTCCGGTGTACCGGGAGTAGGCAAATCAACTTTCATTGAATCCTTTGGTCTTTACCTGATCTCACTCGGCAAGCGTGTCGCTGTTCTCGCAGTTGATCCCAGTTCCCCGATTGCCGGTGGCAGTATTCTCGGCGACAAAACGAGGATGCAGGAATTATCCCGTTCCGACGCGGCGTTTATCAGGCCATCCCCCTCCTCCGGCATGATGGGAGGGCTGGCGCAGGAAACACGTGAGAGCATCCTGTTATGCGAGGCTGCGGGTTACGATATTGTTCTGGTCGAAACCGTTGGTGTCGGTCAGGTGGAAGTGGACGTCAACAGCATAGTGGATTTTTTCATGTTGCTGATGGTTCCGAACGCGGGTGATGATCTGCAGGGAATAAAAAGAGGAATCACCGAACTGGTTGACGCCGTGGTGATCAATAAAGCCGATGGCACCAGCACGCCGCTGGCAATGCAGTCACAGCAATACTACCAGAGTGCGCTCAACATCCTGCGCTCTGCGGATTCGTTCTGGACGCCGCGGGTATTGACCTGTTCTGCCCTTGAAAATCAGGGCCTGGAACAGGTCTGGCAGATGATCGAGGAATACGAACTC
Source organism: Gammaproteobacteria bacterium (assembly GCA_021773555.1). Classification (GTDB taxonomy): domain Bacteria; phylum Pseudomonadota; class Gammaproteobacteria; order Pseudomonadales; family Azotimanducaceae. The sequence goes on along the minus strand of JAJFKA010000103.1, from coordinate 6,323 downwards.
GTGGCCAGGCGTGGCAGCAACTTCGAGCTAAAACGCCAGATCCAGAATGTGGACTGGCTGAAAAAACTGATTAATACTGAAATACAGCATCGACTTCTGAACAAGGCCGGTATAAAGGAGATCTACCCTCAACTTGAGGCCGACGTCCAGGCCGGAATCACGACACCGTTGCGAGCCTCACAGGAAATCATCCAATTACTTTTCGGCAACGGACAATGACGGCCGCCGCGTTCAAGGGGAAACTGGCAACCCAATGCAGCGCTGTGTAGAATTTATCTTTCCCAAATTCATCGTCTCTGCATTTCGAATTAGTGAGCGTGGAGCGAACAGAAGTGTCATGAAATTATGTTATTCGGCCGACGCAGCTTCGGATCGAGCTCAACCTCAACGGGAATCAGTGCAACGACCTGCGAGGCAATCCCGTGAGTGAGGCCGAGTCTGACAGAGCGACGCATATCGCCATCATTGGAATGGGCTGTCGGTTCCCTGGAGCAAAAAATCCTCACGAATTCTGGCGTAATCTTGCCTCCGGTCAAGAAAGTCTTACAGAACTGAGCACCGAGGAATTAGCGCAAAGCGGCGAGTCAAAATCCCTGCTTAACCAGCCGAACTACGTTCCCCGCGGTATGTTTCTGGATGGATTCGATCTGTTTGACCCCGGTTTTTTTGGACTATCCCGGATTGAAGCCAGCGTCATGGACCCGCAGCACCGACAGTTCCTCGAATGCGCCTGGGAAACCTTCGAGGATGCCGGGCGTCCCCCACAGACTTTTCGAGGCGCAATCGCGGTTTTTGCCGGCTCCGGCCAAAACAACTACTTCCATAACAATGTACTGACTCAAGCTGACATCCTGGACAACCAGGGATATTTCCTGCTGCGCCACACGGGAAATGACAAGGACTTTCTGGCGACACGTGCGTCCTATTGTTTCAATCTCACGGGTCCGTCGGTCAGCGTGCAGTCCGCCTGCTCAACCTCTCTGGTAGCAATACACCTCGCCATACAATCGCTGCTTGACGGCGAGTGCGACATGGCACTGGCGGGTGGTGTTTCTATTGAGCTGCCGCAAAGACGCGGTTATCTGTTCAAGGAAAACGAAATACTATCAATCGACGGCCACTGCAGGCCATTTGATGCAAAATCGAGCGGCACAGTCTTCAGTAGCGGTGTCGGTTGCGTACTACTCCGACGATTGGACGACGCAATAGCGCAAGGCGACAACATACAAGCTGTTATTCGCGGTAGTGCCGTCAACAATGATGGCGCTGACAAAGTCAGCTATCTGGCGCCCAGTGTTTCCGGGCAAACCGCCGTTGTTGAAGAGGCCCTGGAGATCGCCGGTGTTACACCCTCCCAGGTGACATTCATTGAATGCCACGGTACCGGGACACAGATGGGAGATCCCATAGAAGTTTCTGCCCTGACCCAGGTATTCAGTGACGACGAACGCCAGCACCCATGTGTCCTCGGTTCTGTAAAATCGAATATCGGCCACACCGACAACGCTGCAGGCGTTGCCAGTGTTATCAAGGTCGTGGAAAGTCTGAAACACAGGCAAATTCCAGCAACCCTCCACTTTGAAATGCCGAATCCAAATCTTGATTTGTCAGCCACGCCATTTTTGATTAATGCTTCGACCATCCCGTGGGAAACCGATACCAGTCGTATTGCCGGTGTCACAAGCCTCGGTGTTGGCGGCACCAACGCTCACCTGATCCTGGAACAACCTGACGAACCAGATCCGACAGCACCAATCAACAAACCTTGCCTGTTGCTACTTTCTGCCCGATCAATCTCATCTCTGGATTTATACACTGCAGGTCTTGCAGAGTATCTCGGTGACGATGACAGAATAAACCTGCACCAGGCAGCCTGCACACTCGCCCTTGGCAGGCGATCATTTGACACACGCAGATTTGCAGTGGTTGACTCTCTGGAAGGTGCGATCAATGTATTGGATGCCATGCAGCCAACTGCGCTGCCGACCCGGGAACTTCACGAAGAGGATCGCGATATCGCGTTCATGTTCGCAGGTGGCGGCGCGCAATATCCTAACATGGGATTAGCGCTATATAATCAGGAGCGCGTCTTTCACGACGCGATAGAGGAATGCGTCGCGATTCTCTCAGGGGTCCTTGACTATGACCTCAAGGAAATACTCTATCCAACCCCGGATCGAATCGATGACGCTGCGGTTCAGATGCAGCGTCCAAGTCGCGCCTTACCTTGTCTGTTTGTAACCCAATACGCCACCACCATGCTCTGGCGGTCCTGGGGTTGCGAACCCGCTGCATTGATTGGTCATTCCATGGGTGAGAATACTGCTGCGTGCATCGCAGGAATCATGTCACTCAAGGATACACTGGCACTGGTAGCACTGCGCGGGCGCCTGTTTGAGTCCGTCGACACCGGCGGCATGATTAGTTGTGAGCTGACCGAAGAGGAGTTGATACCACTGCTCGGCAACGAACTGGACATTGCTGCGATTAATGCACCCAATGTAACCGTGGCATCCGGCCCGGTTGAAAAAATCGAAATTCTCGAAAAAACGTTGCTGGAAGCTGAGATCGGATTTCAGCGCATCCACATCCAGGTTGCGGCGCACTCACGCATGCTTGATCCGATTCTCGAGGAATTCCATCAGTTCCTTCGCTCCATAGAATTGAATCCACCATCGTTGCCAGTGATCTCAAACCTCACCGGGACATGGTTGACGCAGGAACAGGCTATAAGTCCTGACTATTGGCGTGACCACTTGCGGCACACTGTCCGTTTTGCCGATGGCGCTGGGAACCTGTTAGCTGACAATAAATTCGTACTTCTGGAAACTGGTCCAGGTGCAGTTGTTTCGAGCCTTGCGGGTATGCATCCTGCTCGGAGTCAGGCTCATACCATCCAGAGCTCAATGCCGCGGCCGGGTGAGTCCGTTTCCGAAATAAACTTCCTGCTTCACGCCCTGGGAAACCTCTGGCTTGGACACGCCAGAATCGACTGGACCCGGTTTTTCGAAACCACCTTTAGCGGTGACCTGCCGCGACGAATCTCGTTGCCAACCTATCGATTCGAGCAGGAACACTACTGGCTCGCGGCTGACACTCATGATCTGCCAGAGCAGTCACGTCGCACAGAAATCGAAGACTGGTTCTATACTCCTACCTGGATCAAGACCCAACCCATTGCCATGATCACCAAAGCCGAAAATTTTACAGTCCTGGTGTTAGGCAATCATCCGCTACTGGATTCATTTGAATCTGTCTCCGGCGATATTATTCGAGTCAGGTCGGGTCAGGCTTTTGAGAAGTCTTCCGCTAACGAGTATTTCATCCGACTGAGCCACCCAGATGACTATCTGTTCCTGATCCGTTCTCTCCTTGAGCAGCAGCGCATTCCCGGGATCATTGTCTGTGGATTTGCTCTCGAACTGGATGAACAAATTTCGATGTCCGATGAACAGCGTACACTGGCATTCGATTCTTTGCTTTATCTTGCCCAGGCAGTTGCGAGCGAAGACATCGACCTGCAACAAAAATGGATTCTTCTAACCAGACAAGCCTTGCAGCTCGGTTCAGAGGAAATCTATAACCCGCTTGGGTCGCTGGTCACGGGTCCACTCCGTGCCATCAATCAGGAACTCGCCAACACCTATTGCAAACTTCTGGACCTCAGCGCGGATTTCAGCCTGAAGTCTACGGATCAACTAGTCGCAGAAATTTTACAGTGGCCAGAGGGTGATGTTGTCGCGTTTCGAGGTCGCGGTCGATATACCCTGCGCTATTTGAAATCTGAGCTACCCGAACCCCCCACCGTTTCCGCAGTTAAAGCCGACGGCGTCTACCTGATCACAGGTGGACTGGGCGAAATCGCGACCACCGTCGCCCTTGAACTGAGCCGCAAGCCGGTCAAGCTCGTTCTGGCATCTCGACGTGCTCCGCCGGACCGCGTTTACTGGCAACAATTAATCGATATTGAAGCACCGGAAGCCGGGATGATCCGACAATTTTACGCGATCGAGGCATCTGGATCGGAGCTGTGCTTCGTTCAATGTGACGTCACCGATGTTGCTCAGGTAAGCGCCATGCAGGCGCAAATTGCTGATAGATTCGGAGAGATTAACGGCATATTTCATACCGCAGGCATATTGGACGATGAGTTGATTTTCAACAAGGACCTCGCTTCTGCCATTGCCGTCCTCGCGCCTAAAGTGACGAGCACTCTCATTCTCAATCAGGTTTTCGACTTCGCACGACTTGATTTCGTCGTCTTGTTCAGCTCCACCTCCTCAATTGTGGGCTTACCTGGTCAGATCGACTATACGGCTGCCAACGCCTTCCTCGACGCGTTCGCGCACTATGGCGAGGCCATGGGTTGGCCGCATGTGGTCAGCATTAACTGGCCCGCCTGGAATGAAACCGCTCTGGCGACCGGAAATCCGACGCTGCATCAGCCAGCTGGTCGCCCAGTGACTTACCCGATGCTCGATCGCGTTATTGAGGAGCGCCCCGGTAAAACGACTTTTTCCACCCTGATCAGCCCAAAGAAATACTGGATGCTCTCTGAACACAGAATCCGGCAAGGGGATGCACTTATCCCGGGGACAGGATTCCTGGAACTCGCCCGGGCAGCTTTCGCAGAAGTCCATGGCAAGGGTCCTGTGGTGCTGAGCCATGTCAGTAACCTGCTGCCTTTTTTTGTCGCGGACGATGAAATCCGGGAATTGAGGCTACAGATCACTGGAGACGAACAACGCTCAGATTTCGTGTTCTACGCGATGGATCAGGGTGACGAACTGCAGTTCGTGACCGGGAGTATTGGCAGAGCACATGGCGATGTTCAGATTACCGGCAAGTACACAGAAATCCTCTCCCGATGTCAGGGTCAGGAGCAATATTTTATTGATCCCGACCATCATCCGTTTCTCGACTTCGGTGAGCGATGGAGTGTGTTACAAAAAGTGAGCACCGGGCATCACGAAGCGATTATCGACCTGTCTTTTCCTGTGCAGCATGCCCGGGATCTGGATGACTACGTCCTGCACCCCGCGATTGTCGATATGGCCACCGCGGGCGCGCAGGTACTCATGGACCACTATCACCCGCAAACGGATTTATGGGTACCCGTGACCTACGGCGAAGTCACGGTATACCTCGATATGCCCATGGTCAGCTATGCTCATACGCGCTATCGCCCGGGCGCAGACTCCAATCAGGCGTTATTTGATATCGATTTGTTCAACCAGAACCATGAACTGCTACTGAAAGTGAGCGATTTTGAACTGCGAAAAATCGACAAACTGGAGAACACACGCCGCGATATTGCGCCAGTGTCGATTTCTCCAAAAATCCTCGAATTCGGCATCACCCGAACTGAAGGTGCGCAGATACTAAACCGGGTAATGGATGCCGGATTCCGCCCACAGATCGTTGTGTCTCCTTACCCATTTGACCACTACCTTTCTGAACTTGCAGCCGCCAACAGCAGGCCCATCAGTCCACCAGGCCACGATGCGGACGGGGACCCTGAAATTCCGGTGATCCAGGACAGCCTGGGCAAACATCCTGCGATGGCTGAACTCATCGTACGCTCACATCTGGATCAGGCAGGAGAAAGACGGCTTATCGCACATTATCTGCCAAATTCCGGGGTTCATGTGACGGTGAGTGAACTGCGCAAGTTCGCCAGACAGGTCCTTGCGCCAGACCAGATTCCAAAACACTTTGTAGAAATAAGCGGTCTGACCAGGTCTGCTGACGGCGAAATTGACAGATCGGTTTATACCGATCCATTCGCGACCGTAGACAAGTACATCCCTCCCGTCACAGCGACGGAAAAGAAGCTGGCCCGGATCTGGGCAGATCTTCTCGGCAATGATCGAATCAGTCGCGCGGACAACTTTTTTGACATAGGTGGTCATTCGCTGGTCTCAATTCGCGCTATAGTAAGGGTTGAGAAAAAGCTGGGGGTGCGACTTGACCAGGCGAAAATGGCATTGTTAACGCTTGAACAGATCGCCCATGAAATAGACCAGGGAAGCAACGGTCCGACCGATCAACGTAGTACTTCAACGGAAACAAAACGAGGACTGCTGGGTACGATTTTCAAAAAGCCCTGATCGATCGGACCGAACAGTCAGGAGGTTAGCCAGTACACATGGATCCGTTTTTTTTTGGCGACTCTCGTTTTCCGCTATATGGGGTTTATCATGCACCTCAGATCAGTCGCGAGCACGCCCATCCTATTGTCCTTTGCCCGCCCTACGGACAGGAATACATGCGCAGTCACTGGGCGCTGCGCCAGCTGGCGAATCTCCTTAATCGACAGGGAT
>JAJFKA010000102.1 GCA_021773555.1 Gammaproteobacteria bacterium | reverse complement strand
TGAAAGACTGGATGTGCTCACTACGCTCGTTGAGGCCTACGAAGCCAAGCACTATCCCATGGAATTACCGGACCCGGTCGAAGCGATCAAATTTGAGATGGAACGCCGCGGCCTGACAGTCAAGGATCTTGAGCCGATGATAGGAAAGAGCAATCGCGTGTATGAAATACTGAATCACAAACGCTCGCTCACTCTGAAGATGATCTGGAAGTTACATGAAGAACTGGGTATCCCCGCAGAATCTCTGATTAAGCCACCCCAAGCAAACGCGAGCTGACCAAATGACCAGGGCGTCTTTCGTGCCCAACTGACGTTAATTGACGTAGTGAGCGTAGACCGAACAGATGCCATCCAGTTTTGTAAATCAATTAGTTACTGACTAAGTAAGAAGGACGTCAAGGCCGGCCGGCTGACCCGGCGGTCCGGCGTGGCCACCGCTTGAACCCTGCGCCCAGCAGTATCCCGGTGCTGAACAACAAGATGGTCGCGGGAGCGGGGACAGGGGAGGCATCAACGATAGCATTGTCGACCAAGTTGAGATCGACACTGTTGGCGGTGTAGCCGGTGTCGAGATTGAAACCCAGGAACTGCAACGTCGCGTTCCCAAGCTCGGTGCCGTTCAGAAAGGAATCGCTGATCCGGAGATCGGCCTCGAACGAGAACGAGATGAGGGTGTTGAGCGGCACGATGGCAGCCAGCGACGTGATGCCGTAGTTGCCCGTTGCGGTGACCCTGCCGTTGGTGTCGTTGAGTTCCGACGCGCCTCCGTTGATGTTGGTCCGCACGATGACGCGGTCCCCGGAAGGCGAATTGGTGCCCCAGTCGAGCAAAAAGTTCGCGCTGGCGTTGATGAGGCCGGTGGCAGATGGATCGCTCAGGTCCGTGAACATGAGGTCGTTGACGGTGACCCGGCCGAACGAGTCGATGCCGGCCGTGCTGCCCTGACCAGTACCCGCCGCACCGATCAATTCGATCAGAGCGCCGTCCATGTGCACCTGTCCGGCGATGAATCCCCCGCCTGCAACCGGAATCGCGCCGCTCAGAGACGCCCCACCCGTCGCGTACACCGAGTTCGCCGGGTAGTACTCGAGCTCCGAGAAGTAGATGGGGGCGGCTGACGCGCAATCGACGAGCATCGCCATCAGGGCGAGAGGGATGAGCGTTCTTAGCGATTGGTGCATAGCGTTCTCCGTCACTTGGTTCAACTCTCCTCTCTTAGAGCAATTGGCGTGCCAACGTGCTGCACGCGCATCTATCGGCGCGGGGTCTGATCTCATTGTAAAAAAAAACGACACCGACGCGCGCATCAAGGGGGGGCAAACGACCCTATCGACGACCGCTTCTTAAAGTAACTTTCTGACATTCCAATGGTTCTTGGTCACGCTTACGATGTAAGAATTGTCGACGCCGGTGCGCGTCATCAGGGGGGGCAAACGACCCTATCGACGACCGCGTGGTGGAGTAACCTTCAGAAATGCCAGTGGTTCTTGGCAACTATGACGATGTAAGAGTTGCCGACTCGGTCGAAGCGGCGGCCGCGGTCTCATCGCGGCTCACGTGATGAGTTGGAAAAGCAATTCGACCAGGGGTTAGTAGAAATAGTGATAGATCCCGGAGCCCCTCAATCGACGCTGGACCCGAAGTCGATCATGCCTGCTCCTGCTCACCGTCGTCGTACATGGTGTTGGAAGAGTAAAGAAGCGTCGAAAGATCCACGAAAGAAGTGTCGCTCAATCCGGAAATCTGCTATACCAGCGGCATGAGGCTTGACCAACTCAGAGACGCCGATCGACTCTCTAGAATCCTGCTAGAGATATACGCAGCCAACGATCTCGACGATTTTCGTTCACGCGCGCTCCAAACGGTTCACTCGTTGTTCGGTGGCGAACTCGCCTGCCACAATGAGATCGATTTGGTCAACGGTGACTCCCTGAGTGCACTCAGCACACCGATCGAAGACTTCCTCGAACTGCGGCCAGCGTTCTTCGAACACATTGAAGACCATCCGTCCGTCCAGCACCACCTGAAGGCGGAGGGAACCGAAACCAGCGCTGTAAAAACCAGCGATTTTGTCAGTCAAAAGCGCTGGCGTGCCTCAGCGCTTTATCAGGAGTTCTACAAACCCCTTGCGGACGTTCGTTACCAGGTCACGATTGGACAGAAGATCGAAAACCGGCTGATCTTCTTCGCGGTTAGTCGAGATCATCGCGACTTCAGTGAGAATGACAGGACCCTCCTTACTTTGCTACGGCCCCACTTCATCCAGGCCTATCAGAACGCGCTGGCACAGGAACGGCTGAATGAACTCCGCTCGCAGAACACCAACGAGCAATCAGAGGCGGGTCTCCATTCGGATGCGTCCGTGTTCGCATTGATGCAGCGCTTCGGGCTGACCAGACGTGAAGCCATGGCCATGCTCGAACTTGCAACCGGCAAGACCAACCCGGAGATTGCACAGACCCTCGGGATAAGCTTGTCCACACTCAAGACTCGATTGGAACGACTATTTCGCAAACTCGGTGTTCGATCCCGCACCGCAGCAGCCTTGCGCATCCTCGAAGGGATGCAGTCCGTCCGCCTGAACCCGGAATAATGGGGTCGTCTATGGACCCGCTTAATTGATCACAATCGATGGAGTTATCGCCACGCGAAGCGATTCTGGTCCGCGTGCAGACAGGCTTGCTTTATAGATGGGTTCGGGGTCCGGTAGTTCAATTAGTCTTGTTCGTTGCAAAAGGCGCATGAAGATCACTTCCATATCAAGTCGAGACAGGTGGTTACCCAGACAAAGATGAGCGCCCCGGCCGAATGCGATATGGCGGTTCGGGTCGCGGTTGATATCAAACGTATCAGCGTCGGGAAATTGGTCCGGGTCCCGGTTAGCAGATCCATACAACAAACCAAATTTTGTCCCCCTGGGATAGGTTTGACCATTAAACACAAGTTCTTCACTGGCGTAGCGATGGAAAAACGGCAAAGGTGATTCAAAACGGAACATCTCCTGCACTGCCTTGTTGATGTGTCCTGGTTCATCACGAAGCAGGTCCATTTGATCTGGATGAGCTATTAGTGCGTGCATGCCGCTGCCCAGAACGTCAATTGTCGATCCATGACCTGCTGCGAGTATGAGCATGCACGTTGAGATAAGTTCTGATTCGTTCATCTCCCCGGCATCCTGTGCTGCAACCAGGGAACTGATCAAGTCGTCCTCCGGCTCCGTTCTTCTGGCTGCAATCAGGCCGGACAGATATTGATAGAACTCAGTCGTGGCAGTTTCTGCCAGTAGCTTGTGCTCTGCTGTTCGCCCAACATCAAAAAACTGGACGATGTCCTCTGACCAGGTTCGAAGCTGGGGGCAGTCTTCGTCGGGGACGCCGAGCAGATGCCCGATGATGTGGCCGGGGACATGCGATGCGAGGTCAGCAACGAAATCGAATTCCCGTTGCGGCAACAGCTCGTCGAGTAGCTGGTCAACATAGTTCTGGATCATACCCCGCTGTTGCTCTACGAACCGTCGTGATAATGCCCGAAGGACAATAACACGAAGGCGAAAATGCGTGTCACCATCCTGTTCAAGCAGACTGAACTGGACAAATCTTTCATGGTTTGGCATGTCATGCCAGTTGCGAGCCCGTTGTTGTTCCTTTATATAGTCCGGGTCCATGAATGCATCAAGTGACCTGACCATGCGTGGATTTCTGGCGGCTTTATCCACGTCGGCATATCGTGATAATAAAAACGCATCAGCGTCCTCGAAATAGTACGGCCGATTCTGTCTTCTCAGATCCGCGTAAAATCTGTATGGATTTTCAGCGAACGCGGTGGATTGTGGATCAAACATTGTGAAGTCTGACTCCATAGTCGTTTTGATGTTGTTCACAATACCAAACTTGGAGGCACGAAGGGTCCTGCCCTCCCGCGACTTCGCAGTGATCCACCATTGTCGTGTACTATTGGTGATTCAAATTTAGTGAAATTGCCAGACAGGAGACACCATGGGAGAGCAAGACACCACGCTGACTGAGCTGGATGCAGTGATTGTCGGTGCTGGATTTGCCGGAATGTATATGTTGCACAGGCTTCGCAGCCAGGGCATGAGCGCTATCGTGCTCGAGGCCGGCAGCGACGTTGGCGGAACCTGGTACTGGAACCGGTATCCAGGCGCACGATGCGATGTACCGAGTATGGAGTATTCATATAGCTTTTCCAGGGAACTGCAACAGGACTGGGATTGGACAGAAGTGATGGCCGCCCAGCCGGAGATCCTGGCGTATGCGAATCATGTTGCTGATCGATTCGATTTGCGCCGTGATATTCAGTTTGATACCAGGGTTTCCGCGGCACACTATGATGACAACGCCATGCGGTGGCGCGTGACCACTGAGGCAGGCGCCATTTTCGATACACACTTTTGCATCATGGCTACCGGGTGTTTGTCAGTGCCTAATACGCCCGTGATTCCGGGTGCAGATGACTTTACCGGTTCAATCTACCATACAGGTCGATGGCCACATGAAGGTGTCGACTTCTCCGGCCTGACGGTCGGGATCATTGGTACAGGATCATCGGGGATTCAGGCCATCCCTGAAATCGCGGCGGCGGCAAATCATCTGACCGTGTTCCAGCGTACTCCGAACTACACGATGCCAGCTAATAACGGGCCCCTTACTCCTGATTTCCTGGCCAGGGCCAAAGCAGATTACGATGAGATTCGTGCTACCGAGCGACAATCCCAGGCGGGCATCATAGGCTACGGTTTCGGCTTTGGTGGTGCCGATCCCGAGATGCCAACGGACGCAATTTTGGACACTACGCCTGAGCAACGTCGTCAGGCGCTTGACGACAATGGCTTTGCCGCTGTCCGGCAATACGTCGACATTGGTCTTGATATGGAGGCGAACGAACTGGCATGTGAGATGTATCGTGAACAAATCGCCAGGATTGTATCCGATACTAAAAAAGCGGAAGGGCTGATGCCTCGCGGGTATCCGATTGGTTGCAAGCGACCAGTCATCGATACCGATTATTACGAGACGTTTAACCGGGACGATGTGACCCTGGTGGATCTTCGCAATGGCGGTATAGAACAGATCACCGCCACGGGGATCAAAACTGCCCAGGGTGACTTCGAGTTCGACGCTCTGGTATATGCAACCGGCTTTGACGCGATGACGGGTGCACTACTCGGCATTGATGTTGTAGGTCGTGAAGGCAGGACCTTGAAGAATCACTGGGAAGCAGGACCAAGAACTTACCTTGGGTTGCAGATTCACGGCTTTCCGAATCTTTTTACCATTACCGGACCTGGCAGTCCTTCAGTACTCAGCAATATGATCGTGTCAATCGAACAGCACGTCGAGTGGATTGCGGATTGTGTGGCCGACCTGGCGGGTCGGCAGGCGTTGGCGATAGAGCCGACACCAGAAGCTGAGTCAGGCTGGATTGAACATGTGAACCAGATTGCCAGCGGTACCATGTTGACCGCACCGTCCTGCAATTCCTGGTACCTGGGTGCAAACATTCCAGGTAAACCGCGCATCTTTATGCCCTACGTGGGTGGTGTCGGGGCTTACCGCAACAAGTGTGATGAAGTCGCAGCCAATGACTATGAGGGGTTTCGCGTTTATTCAGCTGATCTTACCCACTTGCAGGAGTGATCTTGAGCCTATACAACTCTATGTTCCTGATAGGGGACAATGTCTTTTCATCGTACAGCGTTGTCACTTCATGCACCGAAATCTCACGTATTGGTTCCTGCCCGGTATAGGGATTGCCGCGAGGGGAACTCCAAAATTGGTTGGGTGGACGAAGACTGGCAATCAGCGTACCGCGTGACCCGGTAGCATTGTAGTGGTTCACATAGGTGTCAAGAAAATCTACAAAAGCTCGTTCCTGATCAGCGTTGTACGTCTCAGCACCGGCACTGTTTTCTGCCGCAAACACCTGGGCTGGTAGTAACGCATTTGCCAGAGCTTCGCTGCGCTTCCACCTGGTTGTGATCCCGTAAGGATTGACCAGACCGCGATGCTCATCAACTAAATAACCGAACGGTGCCATCGTAAACGAATCTTGATAAGCACCGAAGAATTGATTCGGGACCTCGTACTCCGTGCCACTGTCGCCGATGGCAGTGTATCGATAGGTGTAGCTCAGGCGGGTGTCCAGCCAGGCGAGGGAGGGCGGTTCACACCAACGTTCGGCAAAAAAGATCAAGACTACTGAAATCACTAAGTGACCGGGTCTGAAAATACCACCCGGACGACCGATGGAACTGGTGAGCAGCACGAAAAGTAGTGCGGCATCTAGCAGGATCCATGTCCAGAAAAGGAATCCGTACAGAGCGAAAACACCGAGATGAAACGTCATCACGCAGACCAGCAAGACAATCGATACTGAGCGATGTAAAAGGAATAGCAGGCAACCGGCTTCAATGACAAGGACGAACACTCCCATGACCAGGTCAAGGGGAGACAGCATTTTCGTGAACGCAACCACGCTCGTGGGATCCACGAAAGATAACCATCCATGCGCATGAGCAGCCAGTAACATCCGGTACAGATGACCGTGGTTAATCCAATCGAGTTCCAGCTTAGCGAAGCCAGGTTGCCAGTACACCGCAGCGACGAGACAGCAAACCAACAGCCAGAACGTGTCCATGCCCTTGATGCCAAGCGTCGCGCGCAGCACGACTGCTGCACCGAACATCTCCAGGACAAGCAACAATTGACGTTTGTGTGGGATATGGCTGGCGCCAGCTATCGAGGGTTCCATCGTCTGCCACAGCACCGCCATAGCGAGAAAACAGAAAGGCAGAATGAATAAAGGACGCCACCAGATGAGTGGCAGGCAGAGAACCAGCAGCAATCGGTCCAGATAATAGCCTTGATCGAAGAAATGGTTATAGCTCATGGTCGCGAGGGGCCAGGCCAGGATGAAAGCGAGGAAAACGATGAAGCGGCGCAGTATCGTGTGTTCGTCGAAAGCTTCCCAACGCGTAAACAGAGCTCCGAACCGGAGCAGAGCCAGCGTCAGACAAATCATGGCAATAGCGACATAAGCGCTGACTCGACCAAGCAACTCGATGGCTAAAACCGGTTGTGTGTAAGCTTCTGCGGGCAGCGCACCGAAAACTTCTACCAGGTGCTTCAGCGCTACGAACATGCAAAGCAACAGAACAGTTCGCACGCCCAGATTCAGGAAAGGATACCGGGCGAACCACTGGCGCAAGACCTGCGGCACCTGGTGATTCAACCAATCGCTAAAAACAGGTTGATCCCTGTCAATCCATGCCAGATTCATTTCTCTCACGCAACACCAATGAGTTGCAAGCATGAACCGGGACTGGAATGGCAAGACTTTGCCGGACATTTTATTACGCAGCCTCTAACCACTGCCTTTCATAATCTGTCGGTGACAGATATTCGTTTCTTGAGTGTTTACGCTGACGGTTGTAGTAAACCTCAATGTATTCAAAGATCGCTAG
>JAJFKA010000101.1 GCA_021773555.1 Gammaproteobacteria bacterium | reverse complement strand
CCCTCACTGATCAGGTGGGAGCCGCAGCGTAGCGCAAATCCCGGCATGGAGAGAGTGAGAAGGCAAACCATGCAAAATAGCTTTCCCATGGGTGCGTCCGGTGTTTGTTGGATTATCTACAATAACACCATTGTTCCAGTGCCTGTAGGACCACGCTCGGAACGATTGGCTTTGACTATAGGGGTTATTCTACCCAGCCGCTTTTCTAAAGTTTACGAATAGTGGCAAACTAGCGGAATTTAACCGGGGAGAAAATGATGCTGGATCTGCACTACTGGCCAACGCCAAACGGCAAAAAAGTGACAATTCAACTGGAAGAATGCGGCATTGAATACAATGTCGTTGAGTGCAATATAGGCAGAGGTGATCAATTCACCGATTACTTTCTTGAGATTAATCCAAACAATCGCATGCCAGTGTTGGTTGACCATGAACCGGCGGGTGGTGGTGGTCCGCTTTCGGTATTTGAGTCAGGGGCGATCATGCTGTACATCGCCGAAAAGACCGGACAGTTTATGCCTCAGGATTTGCGTGGTCGGTACGATGTCATGCAGTGGGTGATGTGGCAGATGGCCAACCAGGGGCCGAAAACAGGTGAGTGTGGGCATTTTCGTCGTCTTGACGAAAACCAGGGCGACCAGAGTTACGCGGTCAGCCGGTTTACTGATGAAGTTAACCGATTCTACGGAGTGCTCAATAACCAGCTCTATAATAAGCGATATCTGTGCGGCGACGAGTACACAATTGCGGACATGATCTGTTACCCGTGGACTATCAACTGGAAGGGGCAGGGCCAGGATATCGAGGAGTTCAAGTATTTTAAACGTTGGTTTGAAGAACTCGGCGAGCGACCTGCGGTGCAGCGTGGCATGGCAGTTGGCAGTGATTTCGGGAATGACTACTCCAAGTTCTCCAAGGAGCAACTGGCAGATCTGAGAAAGATGCTCTATAACCAGCGAGCGCGACCGGCTCCGGCAACCGGAGGGCTGGAATCCTGAGTTTACAGACCTTTGTACCCCTGAACTCACCCTGGCCGCCAGCAATAGTTTATGCCGAGTGGCGATGACGACAACAATTGTTATCCCGTGCTTCAACGAAGATGATCGTTTGATTGTCAGCAGTGTGGGAACCTTGCTTGAGGATGAGGGGGTTCGCCTGGTACTGGTCAACGATGGTTCAACTGACTCCACCTGGGCACGGCTGAACTCTCTGTTGCAGTCCTACCCGTCTCGAATTGAATTGTTGAACCTGCTGGACAATGTCGGCAAGGGCGAGGCGGTACGACGCGGGATGCGCACAGCAATTGCGAATCAGAGCCTGGAGGTTGGCTATCTGGATGCGGACTTTGCGACACCAGCATCGGAAATGCTGAGGTTGATCTCGGTATTAAGAGCGATGCCCGCTAGCAAGGTCGTCATGGGCGCGCGTTGGCTGCATCTTGGTGCACGGATTAAGAGATCGACGATCAGGCACTATGCAGGACGTATTTTCGCGACACTGGCCTCCAATGTGTTGCGGATGCCAATCTATGACACGCAATGTGGTGCCAAGGTGTTCCGGGTTACCGACCGGTTGACACGGGCACTGGAGACCCCCTTCGTTTCACGTTGGATATTTGATGTGGAATTAATCGCAAGGTTGATTCAATCGGCAGATGGCGCGACAAATGCTGATAAGCCTTACGAGAATGAAGACTTTCTTGAAATACCGCTCGACCAGTGGACGGATGTTCGCGGTTCTAAACTTCGACTCATCGATGCGTTACGGGCAGGATTTGAGGTCATCGCCTTGTGGCGGCGGTATGCCAGATGAAAGCAGGATTTGTAATCCCGAAAGCGGATGCGAGACAAACCATGGAGCTTGCTCGACTCGCTGAGCAGTCAGGCTGGGACGGTATTTTTGTCTGGGAACCCGTCTGGGGGGTTGATGCATGGGTGAGTCTCGCGGCAGCAGCGGTCGTCACTGCAAAGATTCATCTAGGTACGCTGTTGTCACCCGCATCCCGGATGCGACCCTGGAAGCTGGCCAGCGAGAGTGCAACGCTCGACAATCTTTCCGGCGGCAGGGTAATTCTGTCAGTGGGACTGGGTGCTGCAGATACAGGATTCCATGCGTTTGGTGAGGAGACTGACATGCGCGTTCGAGCGGAGCTGATGGATGAATGTCTCGCCATTGTAAGAGGATTATGGCAGGGGCAGCCGTTTCATTTTGAGGGCAAGCACTATCAGGTCAAGCCCACAGAATTTCATCTGCCCGCATCCCCGGTTAACGGTATCGTCCCCGTCTGGGTCGTTGGTTTGTGGCCCAACAATAAATCAATGTCGCGAACGCAGTCATGCCAGGGTGTTTTACCTTCAGTGCGCAATCCTGATGGGAGTTGGCGAAAGCTTGAACTCGCCGATGTTCAGGCGATCAGAGAGTATGCTGGCGAACACGGCAACCCGGAGCAGGATATTATTGTTGAAGCAGGTTATGGCGACGATTCGGCTCCCGATAAGGACGCCTGGCGTGCTGCTGGTGCGACCTGGTATATCGACTCGATGTGGGAGGCTCAGGATGAGCCGGACGTCTACGATCGAGTAGTGGAACGATTGTCCAGGGGACCTTGACCGCCTGATACGAAGGGATCAAGACGGTTCTCTTTTTGTTCCATCTGAAGGGCCTTATCGCCGAACCAGTGCAGTTCGGTTGCGAGTTTCACTACCTTGCCCACAATGATCAGCGTAGGCGATGAAAAACCCTGGATTTGCACATCCCCGGCTATCTGGTTGAGCGTGCTGATGACGACACGCTGATCTAACCTGGTACCCTTTTCAACGGCAGCCACAGGCATGCCTGGCGGCATCCCTTGCTGCTGCAATTGTGACGCAATGTTCGGAAGGTTTCCCAGACTCATATAAAACACGATGGTCTGTCGATCGTTAATCAGAGCAGGGAAGGGCAGGTCGAGTTTGCCGTTGTTCTTGCGATGGCCAGTGATATAAATGACACTATCCGCATAGTCCCGATGAGTAAGTGGAATTCCGGCATAGGCCGCACACCCGTTGGCGGCACTGATGCCAGGGACGACCTGAAAAGCGATTCCATTGGCCATTAAAGATTCCAGTTCTTCACCACCTCGACCAAAGATAAAAGGGTCGCCGCCCTTGAGTCGACAAACCCGCTTGCCCTGTTGTGCGAGAGTAATTAGTTCCGCATTGATTTCTTCCTGACTCCGGGCATGCTTCCCCTTCTTTTTCGCAACGGAAATTCGGACTGCATCGCGTCTCACCAGATTCAACACGGCATCAGATACCAGGTTGTCGTATAACACGACATCGGATTGTTGCATTAAGCGCAGTGCTTTCAGGGTGAGAAGTTCCGGGTCGCCGGGACCCGCGCCGACAAGATAAACCTCGCCCGCTGGAGTGTGTTGAGTCGCTGCAGCGTCAAGATTTTCATCGAATAGCACGCTGGCGTCATCTGTTTGGCCATTGAAGATTTTCTCGGCGACTGGACCGGATAATATTTGTTCCCAGAACCTGCGCCGCGCCGCCGCTGAGTGCAATCTGGATTTAACCCGGTCGCGTTGGAGGCCCGCAAATTTCGCCAGTTTACCGTAGGACGAAGGTATCAGGGTTTCAAGTTTTTGCCGGAGCAACCGGGCCAGTACAGGTGCGTGGCCAGCACTTGAAATCGCAATCGTTAATGGTGATCGATCGAGGATAGCTGGCATGAGGAATCGGCAGGCTTCCAGGTCATCGGTGGTATTGATCAGAATATTCCGCTCCTCGGCGAGGCGATATACTTCCCTGTTAACTGAAGCCTCGGAAGTCGCAGCAATGACCAGTCGCTGTCCATTCAGATCATCGGCGCGGAATTCCCCTTGTCGCCAGGTAACCTTACGCTGCATTACCCATCGGGTGATTTCCTGATTGATTCTCGGCGCGACGATGCTCACGCTGGCACCGGCTTCTATCAGGGAATTGGCTTTTCGTGTCGCCACATCACCACCACCTACCACGAGGCAGGACTGCTGCTTAAGATTCAGGAAAATCGGAAAATAGTCCATGATAAATTTACTGGTACTTGACGGTAAATGGATCAAGGTATTTTGAAATGCACTCGACGTTTTTGTCTGGCAGCGCATATGCATCAAATCCACAGCGTCGCATCAGGAATAACTGATCAACGAGTACCTCCCCAACAGCTCTTAATTCTCCTGAGTAGCCAAGCCGATCACGTAACAGTCTCGCCTGGCTGTAGCCGCGACCATCGACTGCTTCCGGAAAGTCGATGCAGATCAGAGCTAAGCGTTCAAGATCAGGCATAAGACTTGCAACATCATCAGTGTTTGACAACAGCACACCCTTAGCTCCTGGTTGGGCCAGATAGGTTGCGCGATTTTCTATCCAGTCTGCATAGTGATAGAGAAGATGAACCTCGGCGCTGGTGGTGCTATCCTCTTCAACGAGTTGCCATTGGTCTTCAACTGCTGTCGCGCCCTGAAAGATCCGGTTACGCATACGCGGCCTCCTTGAATGGCGCAATGCCCAGTCTGCGAACGCATTGCAGAAATGTTTCTTCTTCCTGTCGAACGGCAATGTAGACATCCAGGACTTTAGCAATCGTTTCGGCAACCTGATCTTTTGCAACAGCAGGGCCGATAATTTTTCCTAGTGATGCATCTTCTTCAGCCGATCCGCCCAGGGTAATCTGATACCACTCTTCCCCCTTTTTATCGACGCCCAGAATACCGATGTGTCCAACATGATGATGACCGCAGGCATTCATGCAGCCGGAGATTTTTATTTTGATGTCTCCAAGATCATAAAGGTAATCCAGATCATCGAACCTGTCGCCTATCTGCTTTGCGATGGGAATAGAACTTGCGTTGGCGAGACTGCAATAGTCCAGTCCGGGGCAGCAGATCAAGTCCGTTAGAGTACCGATGTTTGGCGTCGAAAGATCCAGGGCAACCAGCCCTTTCCAGACCGCGTGTAAATCTACCTTCCTGACGTCGGCGAGTACCAGGTTTTGTTCGTGAGTGACTCGCACTTGTCCAAAACTGAAATTGTCAGCCAGTGCTGCGACTCCATCCATCTGAGCGTCTGTCAGGTCTCCTGGTGCGATTCCCGGGGCTTTGACAGAAACGTTAACAATCCGGTAGGCACCCGCCTTATGCTCCTGAGTATTTCGCTCATACCAGATCCGAAATGCAGGACTGTCCTGGCAACTCCTGGCAAGTGCCTGTTCTCCCTCGCCGGTGTCTGCGATATATTCAAATGGCTGGAAGAACTGGCGCATCGCTTCGATCTCTGCCTCGCCCAGATCAATACCGGAGTCTTTCAGGTGTAACCATTCCTCCTCGACCAGGTCACGAAACGTATCGATACCGAGAGCGTTGACCAGTATTTTAATTCGTGCCTTGTACTTGTTGTCACGACGACCTTGTTGATTGTAGATTCGCAGGATGGCTTCAAGATAAGACAACAACTGATGTCTGGGTAAAAAATCACGAATCACTTTGCCAATAACCGGAGTACGGCCGAGACCACCGCCAACCAGGATTCTAAATCCGATGCCCTGGTCAGGATTATTCACCAGGTAGATGCCAATGTCGTGAACCTGGGTTGCCGCACGATCATGGGCAGAACCCGAAACCGCGATTTTGAATTTTCTTGGCAGGAACGAAAATTCCGGATGCAGCGTTGACCACTGGCGAATGATTTCGCAGTAAGGCCGTGGGTCATCGAGTTCGTCGGCAACGACGCCCGCAAGATGATCTGCCGTTGTATTGCGGATGCAGTTACCACTCGTCTGGATTGCGTGCATCTCGACCCTGGAGAGTTCCTCCAGAACGTCAGGCACGTCTTCGAGTTTCAGCCAGTTATATTGGATGTTCTGGCGTGTGGTCAGGTGTGCGAAGGAGCGGTCGTAGGTTCTGGCGATATGCGCCAGTTTTCGAAGCTGATCCGATGCCAGCAGGCCATAAGGAATTGCCACGCGCAACATGGGCGCATGGGTTTGTATATAGAGGCCATTCATCAGGCGGAGCGGTCGAAAAGCCTCCTCGCTGAGTTCCCCGGCGAGAAATCGTTGGGTCTGATCCCGGAACTGTTCAACTCGTTCGTCAACGAGTTGTTGGTCGAGTGCAGAATATTGGTACATAGTTGCCGCTATCTTGTTATTCAGGTCGGGAAGGCTAAAAGAATTAAGGCTGGACGGAAAGTAATTTTTTATTCTCAACTTATAACGAAAGCGCCGCTATATCTCGCTTCTGGTGTGGCGTTACGACTCACCGCTCATAATTCTGCAAGGCTTGACCGCAGGGTGTGCGGATATCTGCCAGCAGACCAGCGCCGTGCCTTTTCAGAAGGAGATGGATGGTTGATACTCTGACCCATGAATGATCGAGTACCTGGTTGGTATCGGCTGGCCTGGTTTCTCGGGCGAGCCCCTGATTTAACGACGCAACAGTGGCGACTACTGGGTCTGGTGGCGGCAGTTTCTCTTTTTGAACAGTACGATATGTATCTGTTCGCGCTCAACCTGAAACAAATACAGAGTGATCTCAATATTCCAGAGTCCCAATTGGGCTTGCTCGGTGCGATCGTACGTGCGGGAGCGTTTTTTGCAATCATCCTCACAATTGCGGCGGACCACTGGGGCAGGCGCTCGCTGTTGATGATCACGGTACTTGGCTACACGCTGTTCACTGGTGCAACTGCATTCGCTCCTAACACGGAAATGTTTGTTTCTTTCCAGTTTCTTTCCCGGGCCTTCGCCGCCGCTGAAGTCATGCTCGCGGCTGTCGTTATTGCAGAAGAATTTCCGCCGGAAAACCGTGGCTGGGGAATCGGCGCGCTGGCAGCACTGCAGGCGTGCGGTGCCGGGCTGGCCGCAGTCATGTTTGGCTTTGTCGATGTAATTCCGTTTGGCTGGCGCGCTTTGTACGTCGTTGGCCTGGCGCCGCTGCTGCTGATTGCTTATTGGCGGCGAACGCTGCCTGAGACGCAGCGCTTTGAGTCGGTTGCCCCGCTGGTGACGCGGCAGTCCGTACTTCAACCAATACTGGCACTGCTGCGCTACAGTCCGCGGCGCATGGTGGCGTTGTTCAGCGCGGTGTTCGCTTTTAGTCTCGCATCCAGCGCCACCGGATTTTTTGCACCCAAGTACCTTCAGGATGTGCATCTGTGGTCGCCTGGCGCAATTGCACTGTTGAATCTCATTGGCGGTGCTCTCGCGATCATCGGCAATCCACTCGCCGGCTGGCTAAGCGATCGGTTTGGACGCAAACCTATTACTTGTATATTCGCGTTCGGATTTACCTTTTTGGGCGTCATTTTCTATACGGCTACCGGCGCCTTTGTACCGATGCTGTGGGTCGGCCTGATATTTTTCGTGATGGGTACGGATGTAACGCTGGTCAGCTATGGAACGGAATTGTTTCCGACGAGGTCACGATCCACGGCCAACGGGCTCCGTGGAGTTATAGGCACGCTGGCTTCGATCATCGGGTTGTCAGCGGTTTCAGGATTATTCATGGTATTTCAGTCTAACTGGTTGGCGATCGCAGCGTTATGCAGTGTCTGTGTGCTGGTACCGCTGATCGTCTGGCTGTTTTTACCGGAAACGTCGGGACGCACACTGGAGCAAATATCCCCTGATGAGGGCACTCCCGGTTAGTCGGTGGCCGGACAGTAGAACAATGAAAAATCCACGCGCTGCATCTCGATGAAACAGCGTCCAGAAAAAATGTCTTCGTATGAATCCATCCAGCGTTCTCGTACCGCGAAGTAGAATGTTCCATTGTGCTTGACGTAGCTGTCCCGATCATTTTCGAATAGAACCTTGCCACCTGTATAGAACTGCGGGCTGAAGATGCGAGTGCCCGTGTACACCAGATCGCCCGGGTCGATGCTGTTCAATTCCTGGTACTTCTCGATCATCGGTTTCTGGTTGTAGCGATGATCCTCGAAGTACATCCAGTACGACCCTAAGGTCACCGCAAAAAAGGCACACATGGTGGCAATCGCAAATGTGAACAGGTTTTTCTGTTCTCGTAGTGAACGGGCGAATAACAGGGAAAATGCCGGAATGCTCGGCAACGCATAGGTAATCAATACGTTTTGGGCAGGTGTGAAGAAAACCAACGGGACGATAAGCCAGAGCAGCAGGTAGCCTGGCAGGGTGGCTTCTCCCTTCAGTTTGGCTGCTATTCCTGCGAGCCGCTTGCGATTAAACAGTCCCGGTATAACCAGCAGGCTCCAGGGTAATGTTGCCACGAGAAAATAGATCCAGATTGTACCAACGGGTCGTTCCTTAACGGCGCCGTAAGGATCTCCCTGCCATTCACTCTGGGTGTATCGCTCAAAATGCTCACCGACGAGGAAATAGTTGAGGAATCCTGGTGTCTTCGCTTCAGCCAGGTAGTACCAGGGAACGGTTAGAGACAGCATCAGGATAACGCCGGAAACCAGGCGTATATTCGTGAAGAAATTACGCCATTGATTGAAAATTGCGACCCACAATCCGCATGCCAGCGCACACAAAACAAGGGCAACGGGTCCCTTGGCCAGCAAACCGATAGCCAGTGCTATCCAGAACAGGTAGGCCCAGAGGCGGCCTCCTGTGTGACAGGCTTCCCAGAAACTGATCATGACCAGAGTTATGGCGAGCACCAGCAACGGGTCGGTGAGCACAGCACCTGAGGACTGCAGTACCAACCAACAGCTCAAAAATACGACGCTCGCCAGCAATGCATCGTCGGACCCAGAACGACGGCGGGACCAGAACAGGATAATGAGGGCGTTTGCGAGGGTAAACAGCAGCGAGGGTAAGCGTGCGGAGAATTCGTTGACCCCGAATAGCTGGTAGCTGACAGCGATGCTCCAGAACGACATGGGCGGTTTACCCCAGAAGGGTTCGTCGGTGTAAAACCAGAGTGTTATCCAGTCATTTTCGGCGAGAATCTTGCGCGCGATTTCTGCGTAACGGGCTTCCGAGAATTCCATCAATGGAATGTAGGTCGAGAGCAGAATTCGCCCGAAAAGAAAGACCGCTAAAGCGATTAACCATTGTTGTCGAGTGAGTAACTTCAAGAATAGTGCTATAGACGGGTACCTGGAGGCGCAAGGGTAAACAAACCACTTCGCTCTGTCGACCTGTTAAGGTTGGTGGAATCTGCAATCCATTGATTCCGGTCAATGTGACGATTGGGCCTAACTTTTAGAATCCTTAGACATACCCTGGTGGAGAAGACAATTGAAGAAATGGACATTTAGTATCCTGATGCTGTCGCTACTGTTGAGCGCTTGCGCAAGCAATCCGTCTGGTATCAGCACGCACGTGACCAAATGTTGCGCGTCCTGGTACTACGAGAGTTTTTCGGTGACAGCAGAAAATATACCCGCATTTCTGGGTCCATTGATGGTCAGTAATTTTAGCGTTGCGCTTGCAGCAAAAGGATTCCAACCTGTAATGGATCATGCGGACTTGCAGGTCATACTGAGATATGTGCAAACCGATCTGACCTCTGCAAGTGCCCGGGATGATTTTGATGAACGTATCGCACCCGGGGGCGAGGTGCTCTTCATTGCCAAAATTGAGGTAGATGTACGTGATGTCAAAACAGGCGATATAATCTGGTCTGGCGATATCCAGCGGCGACATGAAGTCAGCCCTGGGGAGTTCATGCATACCGGCCGGGCCTCGGTATCTTTGCTTGAAGCTTTCAACGAATTGTTAGAGAAGTTCCCTGGAGTACCGAAATGATTGAGCACTACAAAAAAATATTATTCTACGCCGATGGCAGCCGTGGAGAAAAAGCTGCACTGGAACGTGCCAGGCGATTGGCGATTGACAATGGTGCAGAGCTTGTTGTTTGTGATGTAGTGGCAGAAGTGTCTACTGAGGACCCAGGGTTACGCTCGTCGATCAAGAAATTGCAGGCCAGCCTGATACGGGATCGGGGTCTGGTTCTCGACAAGCTGATCGCCGAATTGCCTGCGGTACCTGGTAAAAAACACGGTGTGAAACGACTGGTTATTCCGGGTAAAGGTTATGCCGGTATCATTCAGGTGGCTATTGATCAGGATTTTGATCTGGTCGTGAAGGCAGCAGACCAGAAGACAGCGCTTGCCGCGGTTGTATTTGGAAGCGATGACATTCGCTTGCTGCATCACTGCCCGTGCCCGGTCATGATAATCAAACCTGCTCGACAGAAAAAATTTCGACGTATTCTGGCGGCGGTTGATCCTGTTGCCCACACCAATCCTCAGCATCAGTTGAATACCCGTATCATGGACACTGCGATTTCCCTGGCAGAATTGGAAATGGCGGACCTTTACGTACTTCATGTTTGGGAACTTGAATTCGAGAAGCATCGTGGCATTGATCGCGAGGCGAACAATATGGCGGCAATCGCCACTGCAGCCAGGCAGGGAAGTCAGCGGCGGATGGATGAATTAGTCGAAGACTACACCCATGTCCCGCTGAAGGATTTTCTCATCAAGGGAAAACCGCACAAATTGATCCCAAAATTTATTGACGATAACGATATCGATCTGCTGGTGATGGGTACGGTTGCGAGATCAGGTATACCTGGTTTCATTGTCGGGAACACCGCAGAACGTATCCTCAACAATATAGATTGTTCCGTGCTGGCGCTTAAGCCACCCGGCTGGAATCCGCAAATCTGAGCGTAGATTGCTGAAATCGCGTCCTGCCGGATGGTTGCGTGGTCGGTTATCCGGTTACTCGAAGCTTCGCGGTTCCCACCAGGGGAAAAATTCAGGCATGTCCTCACTTACCTTACCTGGGAATTCCGGTGGCCTTTTCTCAAGAAAGGACTGTACGCCTTCAT
The DNA here is from genome assembly GCA_021773555.1 of Gammaproteobacteria bacterium. Classification (GTDB taxonomy): domain Bacteria; phylum Pseudomonadota; class Gammaproteobacteria; order Pseudomonadales; family Azotimanducaceae. The sequence continues at coordinate 31,087 of JAJFKA010000101.1, read as the reverse complement.
TGGCGTCGGCAGATTTTCCGGTATAAAAAATGCCACGGGAATCGATTTTGTGGGCTTCCATAGGATGATCCGCACCGAGCATTTTCCACATCATCTGACGAATCATGGCGATCGAGACTGAGGAAGTCTGCGTGGCGAACTCGGCGGCAAGCGCTCTGGCAGCAGGCATGAGGTCATCCGGTGAATGTACACTCTGAACGAAGCCCCGGTCGAGTGCTTCTGCGGCTTCAAAAACACGACCTGCGAATGCCCATTCGAGAGCTGTTGAAATGCCAACGATACGTGGCAGGAACCAACTCGAACAGGCTTCCGGGACCACGCCTCTTTTGGAGAATACAAATCCATATCTGGCATTACTGGAAGCAAGGCGTATGTCCATTGCGCATTGCATTGTTGCCCCGACGCCCACCGCCGGGCCATTGCAGGCTGAGATAACCGGCTTCAAACATTCGAAAATTCTCAAGGTCAGTACACCACCACCATCGGGACGAAACCCCTTGCCGTCAACCTCGTAGTTGAAGGTGTTGGCACCAGCCGATAAGTCAGCACCGGCACAAAAGCCCCGGCCTGCACCCGTAAATATAATTGCCTTGATTTCATCATCTGCATCTGCTCGATCGAGGGCGTCGATGATTTCTGCCTGCATACGACCGGTGAAGGCATTGAGCTTTTCAGGTCGGTTCAAGGTGATCGTCAGTATGTTTTCAGTTACGTCATAGAGAATCTGTTCGTAGTCCATATCTAAACCAGTGCTTTATAGTGATTGAGTAATTCGGTAAAAAGCTGACGCTGTGCATGGCTGCCGCCAATAAGATGGATATCGTTGGCGATGTCGTCGAGCGTGCTCGTTGCGCTGGCGAGGTTTCCCGCACCGAGATTGACGAGAGATCGAGCGAGTGGCAAGCCGACCTTCCGGCAGATCCGACCCTGAGTGGTGTCCTCGCGACTCCATGTCTGAAAGTGGTTAATCGCCCGGTTTGTGGTCTCCTCATCCTGCAGTATCGCAGGTGTCATTAGATAGTGCAGAGTGATGAAAACCAGTTCATCATCGCTCACTCGTGGTTGTGAATAAGCGCGTAGTGCCTGCCATCGGTCGCCAACATTAATGCCGCGGATCTGAAGCCTCCAAAGTAGTGCTGCCGCGTTACAGATATCCAGATAAAAGTCGTCTTTCAGTACTTCCGTGAGGTGTGCATCATATAGTGCCAGGGCTTCGTCTGGCTCGTTAGCGGTAATGTGAAGTAACGCCTTGTGCCAGTGCAGGTGATATACGAAATTGTTGGAAGTCTGCCAGTGTCGGGACAGGGAATTTATCCATTCGATGCCATCATCGGATCGTTCCTGCATCTGGCATACGTGGGCGACGGCATGGGCCGCCCAGATATCATGGGGATTGCGCTCAACAGCATGGCGACCATAATTTTCTGCCTCCACATACTGCCCTGATTCTTCCAGGCCAAAGCTGTACATGCCGAGTAAATAACCATAGTACGGCTCATCCGGTTGCCAGCTCCTGTAGCTGCGTGCCACGGAATGACACATATCAACTGAGTGACCAAAATAGAAGTGGAGATAGTGGGCAATTCTCAAGGCCAGCATGTCTTTAGGGTGGTCAGCGAGGATAGTCTCGAAAATATCGAGGGTTGTTTTGTATTGATTATCGAGCCAACTCTGCAGCGCTTTTACATGTAGGGCTTCTCGGGCAGTCATTTGTTGCGTTGATTCCTGAGCACGTTCGAGGGCCGCTCTCGCTGCCGATGCCAGTCGCGGGTCACCGGCCATTTTCAGCAGATATCCCCGAAAACAGGAAGCCATCGGCATCTGTGGGTCCGTCGCGATTAACTCATCGAGTAGTGGCAGGGTGTCCTGTCGCGACGCGAGGTAGCTGTCGGTGATACGTTCCAGTGCGATGATGCTGGGTGCGGAACTGGCACTGAATTCCAGGCCAAGGCTGTCACTAAACTGCACGATTATTGTCCATAGCGTTTGGGGTTCTCCATAAGGTAGGTCAGTTCGGATTCGGTGGACGGTCTGTTCAAGGCGTTATTTCGATGCGGGAATCGGCCGAAGCGCGCCACAATATCAGCGTGGTTGACAGCGAAATCCGCGTAGCTTTTCAGTAACGGCTGCCAGTCTTCTTCTGAATTGTGGAGTAGTTCATTGAACAGTTCCACCGCTCGCTGCTGGGATTGCCTGGACTCCGCATGATGGAAGGGATGATAAAGCACAACCCTGCCAAGAATTGGCAGGTCGTTGTGCAGGCCACGATCGATACATTGTTCTGCTACCTCAAGTGCTCGTTGATCATTCTTCCAGGCGAGGGCAGTGCCCCGGTTCAGATTTCGCGTGAACTGATCTAACAGAATTATCAGGGCCAGACAGCCGTGACTCGAATCCTCCCAATTTGACAACTCGCCGGCTCCGGCGAGTTGCAGGGACTCGCCAAATTGCATTGAAATTTCTTCGTCGATCAGATCGTTGCTGTCATACCACAATTTTGTCTGGGCTTGCGCATTCACGGCCAGACCGGGTTCATCACCGAGCCAATAGTTGATGATTTTTGCAATGCTAGCGGGCATGGGCCAGAAGTTCTTCATCACTAAATTGCAGGTATTTTTTCAAGTAGTGAACACCCGCATAAAAGGGTAGCGTGTCAGCCAGCGCTGCGAAAAGCTTGAAGAGATAGTTACTCCCCATCAACACCAGCATCGCACCACCGCTCATCGCACCAGCCAGGAACTGCGCGCCAAACGTCACGGTTATCACCATAAAAGAATCCACTCCCTGACTGATAACCGTGGAGCCATTGTTTCGCAGCCAAAGGTGTTTTCCTTTGGTCAGATTTTTCCAGAAATGAAACACGTAGACATCGCAATACTGGGCTGCAATATAGGCGAACATGGATGCGACCACAGCACCAGTGGTGGTTGCATATAACAGCGTAAACAGTTCAACCGAATGGGTAACGGAATTGCCGCTTGGCAGGGCAATGTCTTCAGCCAGTTTAATGAGTTGCCAGGGTGGTTGGCTCTCCGGGCTTACCGAGGGAATCTGGTTCGCGAGCCACATGGTCGCGATGATAAAAACGTTGAGTATTAATCCAACTGTGACGAGGAAATTAGCGCGAGCGCGTCCATAAAGTTCGCTGACCAGGTCGGTGCAAAGAAAAGTCAGGGGATAAGGCAGCACTCCCACCGCCAGAGCCATGGGGCCAAGCTGGACGAATCGAGTGATGCCAATAATATTCAGCATGGTCATTGCACAAAGGAAAAAACTGGCAAGGACAAGGAAGACTCTCTCTCTGCGTTCTCTGATTTCGTCACTAATCTGCATGAATATCCTTCATTGGGCTGGTGCTCGGTTCAGGTCTCTATTTGTCCCAGATTGGCATGCAGAACAGCGCCGTTTATAACTGGGTTCTGAGCCGCAAAGACAATCGTGTCTGCAATTTCCTGGGGGGTAATCAGACGGCTGAAAGCAGTGGTTGCCGCGATGCTCGCTAAAATCTGATCGTCCTGACCTACATGGGCTCGGAGCATTTCAGTATCCGTGAAACCTGGACAAATGCAGGCGGTGTGGATACCTGTATTAACAAGGTCCTGGCATGCAGCACGCATCATTCCGATGACCGCGTGTTTGGTGGTGACATAGGTGTAAGAGTTAGGTACTGCCTTCTCGGAAAGTGTCGATCCGATATAGATGATCGAGGAACCGGGTTGCATATGATTGAGTAAAGTCCGGGTTAACACATGTGGCGCTACCACATTCAAGCTGATCGCTGCCTGCAGGTCTGCCGTAGATGTTTCCTGCAACTTGCCGCTAACGAGCATCGCAGCATTGTGCACCAGCACTATTTCCGAGGCTTGCAACCGGCTGAGCAGTTGTGTCTGCAGTTGTGCTCCTGCGTCCGGCGAACCGAGATCGATGGACAGATTAACAATTTCGTCTCGCGGTGCTGCAGTTCGGGAAATGTTGATCACCGCATACCCGAGGTCGAGAAATTTCAACGCTGTCTCGAATCCAATTCCCTTGCTGGCGCCGGTGATTACCAGCGTCTTCATGCGACTTGCCAACTACTGCTCCCGGTTTGTCCGGGACTTGAGGATACCTTCACAGTCATCTCGACGATGCCCCGGTTTTCAAACTCCACGTGGTTGAGAATCTGGTGGAGGAGATAGTTCGAGAACTCCTCGACGGTGGTGTTGGAAATAGGCAGTACGGTGACATCACGTTTCAGAAACGGGATGCGTTCTCCATTGAACGTGGCGACGGTGTAATCGCCGTCCTCTGATAACGCAAGGTGTGGCGAATTCTCCGGTAAGATGACCTGTTCATCAATATCGTCACAGAGTTGACGCAACACTCGTTTGATGATGCCATAGTCAAACGTTAGACCGTCATCACTGACAGGTGCTGTCAACTCACAGGCAATCTGAAAATTGTGGCCGTGCAGGTTTTCACGTTCGGTTGCATTGAAAATGGTGAAGTGCGCGACGGAAAAATTCAACGCATGCTTAGCAATCTCAATGCGACCATAACGTTGTATCCTCGAGGTTGGTTTTTCCTGCTGCCCGCTGGATGTCTTGTCATCGGATTGTGTGTCGGAACTGCTCAAGTTGTGTTCTCAGATAACCGGTCCGTCATATTACCGTAGTCTATTGCCTGTCGCGAGCGGGAAGGTCATGATTGAGGCTTTGTCAATCAGAGGAGTTCGTTATGCGGTTAACCAGCCTGAGTCGATCAATTGCAGGTGAGGTTGCCATTGTCACCGGCGCTGCCAGCGGCATGGGGCGGGCCACCGCCCATTTGTTCGGTGACGAAGGTGCGCGTGTTGCTCTGGTTGATATCAATGAAGAAGCGCTGATGCGAGTCGTCGCCGAAATGACAGACGCTGGCTATGATGCCCGGGGCTGGGTACTGGATTTATCAGATGGTAATTCCATCGCCCCGGTAATCACGGGCATCGGTGATCACTTCGGCGCAATTGATATCCTGATCAACAATGCAGGGATTTCCATTCCCTCAGCGATCGATAGCCCGGAGTATGTAGCTGCATGGGACAAGGTACTGGCGGTACTGCTGACGGCACAGACGTTGACAATCAGAGCAGCGCTGCCGCGCCTGCGCAATTCACCCCATGGCAGAATTGTTAACATCGCCTCCACTGAAGGTCTGGGTGCAACGAAATATGGCAGCCCCTACACTGCGGCAAAGACAGGGGTCATTGGCCTGACACGCTCCCTTGCAGTGGAACTGGGTCCCGAAGGCATTACTGTTAACTGTATCTGTCCGGGTCCAATCAATACGGGAATGACCGCCGGAATCTCCGATGAGCACAAGGAAATCTTTGCGAAACGCAGGGTAGCACTGCGCAGATATGCCGAACCTGAGGAAGTCGCGCATGGAACCCTGAGTCTGGTGCTACCCGCCTCTCAGTACATCACAGGCGTGACGCTACCGGTCGATGGAGGCCTGACAATCAAGAATGCCTGAGTACTCGCAGGACTGGCCTGGCAGCACTAAACGCGCTCACTACTCGCCTGTGGCGGGATAGTCTGTGCAAATCCATCAGGTAAAAACCCGTTACTCAAACAGCTATGTGATCGAGGAGGGTGCGTCGGTACTGGTAATTGATGTTGCCCTGCGCTGTGATGGCTTTGTAATCAGGTATATCACGGAGGAGCTTGGACGCTCTCCCGAGGATGTGGACCTTGTGGTTTGCACGCACGATGATCCGGACCACATTGGCGGAGTCGCCGCGATGGCGCGATCCTGTGCAGCAGTAGCGGCAATCCCCCACGCGGCGAAACGCCCTTATCTGAAGTTTCTCAATAATCCGTTTGGACCGATGGTAAAGATCGCTACGTCGATGCGTGAAGCACTGCGTCCGCGGTCCAGGCAGATGTATATGAATGCTGACCGCGATAAGCGTTACCAGTTCGTTCACAACCATATTCTGCAGGATGGGGATACAAAAACACAGAAACTGCATGGCCAAAGGCTGCGGGACGGTCGGCTGTTAAAGGGATTCGAAAACTGGAAAGTGCTGCACACACCGGGACACAGTTGGGATAGTGTCTGCTTTTTTCATGAGCCCAGTAAAGCGCTTGTGACGGGTGATACGTTACTCGGCAGCGGCACACTTGGCCGGCTTGTGCAGCCTTCGATCTATGCTGACCCTATTGCGATGCGCAGGACAATGGAAAAGTTGAAATCACTTAAGCCGATCACGGTTTATCCGGGACATGGTTCAGTGTTTAGCGGTGAACACATTCTTGATCACTTCTAACAGTTGGTGTAAACCGGATTGCAGGCGTTATTCGAAGCTCAGACCCTGACCAGTAAGGTTGACGGGTTGACTGGTGCGGGCTGATTTCTGGGCGGCCAGGCCAAGGACCACCGCTCTAAGTCCATCGTCGATGGTAACTTCAACAGGTAATCCTTCAGTGATAGATCGGAAGAAGCCCAGATGTTCATAGAAGGTCGCACCCTGATGACTCCCGGCTGCAAGAATCAGAGGATCCACGGTTATTTCAGTCGTCACAGGATTTCTTGGTGATCGAGGGCTTATAACCAGCTTAGGTGTCGGTTGAGGCTGGTCTGCGGGCCAGGTTTGTTCGGGGCCTGGCACAAAACATTCGAGTTTTCCGGTACTGCCGATGGCACAAATTTCTTCCTGATATCGCGAGCCTTCCGCAAACATATTCAGGTCAAGCATGGCGCGTTTACCGCTTTGGAAATCCAGGACAACGAAGGCATTATCGAGGATGTCAGGCGACTCGCCTGCGTAACTTTCATCCAGGTGGTTGTTGTCCTGTCCGGCGGAAGCGTAAATCCTGGTAACTTCATCGTTGGTTAGCAGACGCATCAAATCAAAAAAGTGGCAACATTTCTCCACCAGCGTACCACCGGTATTGCGATTGAAGCGATTCCAGTCGTTGACCTTGCTTAGAAATGGAAATCGATGTTCACGAATACTGAGACTGATCAGCTTGCCTATGACGCCTTCGTTCAGGCTCTTTTGAAAAGCAGAGACCGGAGGCATATAGCGGTACTCCATGGCAACCCACAAGGGAGCCTTGTGCCGGGCTGCAGCCTCGGCGATCTGCGACACCTGGTCCTCGGTCGTGACCACGGGCTTCTCCACCAGTATCGGCAGTGTGCTGTGTCCCAGAAGTTCCAGTAATTGCCCCGCGTGCTGGTAGTTCGGGGTAGCGATCACAAGTGCATCGATATTATTCTCGAGAAGTGCACTGATAGAGTCGACGAAGGTGGCATCAGGCGCGATCCGCGCAGCACGTTCCGCCATCCGTGAATTGGGTTCGAGGATGGCAACGACTTCCGCGCCTTCGATTAATTGGAGATTGGTCAGATGCTCTCGACCCATCATGCCGCAGCCGAGGATGCCGTAGCGAACAGTGTTTGTCATCAGAGTTGCCTAATGATATCCACTGAACGCATGCTGCAGTCCCTGGGAGAACGAACCGAGTTTCACACTTGCGTGATGTTCATTCGCGCGGACTTCGAATCGAAACTCGAATCCTTCATAGGGTCGATCCTTAATCAACTGACTGAACGCGATCGATTCGTTGGTAAAGTTGTCCAACTGGTCCTTTTCGCCGACGGACATGTAGAGCCTTACATCAACCTTAAGATCATCGTCGGCCAGGTGTTGTTCATAGAAACTGGCTTCGCGCTGGAAGATCCAGCGCTGTTTCCAGCTAACTGCCGGTGTAATCGCGATTAATCCGTCAAACAATTCCGGCTTCTCGAACATTGTAAAGAGTGAAAACAAGCCTCCATACGAGGTTCCTGCGAGCACAGAATAGTCATCAACCCGATAGGTTTGCTCGATCAGTGGAATGACTGCAGACTCGATGAATTGAAGAAAAGCCGGTCCGTCGCCAGTGTTGTCGTTTCCTTCAATAGCGGCTGGTGAGTAATCCTTCTCGCGCAAAGTATCGTAATCAGGATTCTCTCGCTCGTAGTCGATGCCAACGATGATGAGCTCCGGTATAACCTCATCGAAAACCAGTCCACTGTATGCGCCTGCGATCACCGGGAAGTCCCACCATGGATCTAGCAGGTAAAGAACCGGGTATCGTTTCCTGGCCTGCGCCTCATAACCGTCGGGCAGGTGCACATAAAGTCGATAGTCCCGATTGGTCGTGGTGTCAGTACTTAAAATGTGGCTGGTGGTGTTTGGTATCGTGTAGGGTGGCCCGGCTTGCAACGAAGGTGTCATCACCAGGGCCAGAAGCGGCACAATTTTGAAGAGCCAGCTTTTGATCATCAATGGAATCCTGCAGGAAATGATCTGAGTATATCATTATGGTGGATCTCCTCCGTACCCATGGGGCGACGAGTGAAGCATGCTATCCTGCGGATTTCGATGCTGCAGAGAATTGAGCGGTCTATCGGGTCTTGGAACGCTTCTGTTCGTACATTAAGCGATCCGCTTCGGCGACCAGATCACTAATACTGTCGTGTTTCGCGGGATCAAGCGCAACGGTGCCGACACTGTAACCAATCACATAGGGATTCTTATTGTTCTCCAGCTGCACCGCCAGATTCAGATTCTCCAGCGGTTTGTGCGCATGCTCTGCGTCAGTGCCGGTCAGCAGAACACAAAATTCATCTCCGCCAAGTCGTGCGATGACGTCTGAGAAACGGAACTCGGTTAACAGCAACTGCCCTATATCGATGAGCACCTTGTCACCTTCCTGGTGACCAAACTGATCGTTAACCAGTTTAAAGCCATCGAGATCGAAGAACATCAGGGTCGCCGGGCGATTCATACGTCGACACAGGGCGACAGCGTGATTGCCAATACCAAGAAAGCCCCGACGATTGGATAGTCCGGTCAGTTCATCAATCGTGGCCACTGTTTGATGGTTTATCTCATCCTGCAGCATTTTGGAAAGGTCTTTGAGAAGTTGTCGATCTGCAGTGCTGAGTTCCATCGGCTCAGTCCCTGCGATGCATAAGGTACCTATGGCAAATCCTTTGGGCGTTCGAATTGGACAGCCAGCATAGAAACGAATCCCTTTCTCCATGTTGACGACAGGATTGTCAGCGAATCGGACATCTTCAAGGGTATCCGGAATAACCAGAATTTCGTCTTCCAGAATCGCGTGTGCACAAAAAGAAAAATCTCGCGGGCTTTCCTGGATTGGTATACCCTGACGTGATTTGAACCACTGGCGGTCCGAGTCGATCAGCGTGACCATCGCATAAGGTAGTTGGAACACCCTCACCGCAAGTCGAGTGTAACGATCAAATCGTTCCTCTGCGTCTGTGTCGAGAAGACCTAACGAGGTGAGTTCGCTGAGCCGCGCTTGCTCGTTTTCAGGTACGGGTGGTCTGGTCATCGTTGTACAAATCTACTGCCTGGGGTCACGTTGATACCAACCTGTCGGGTTTATAGCAAGGAAACTTTTGTAATTCAATGACCAGTGGTGTGTGCGTGGTGACTAAAGTGCCCGTTAAACCTATAGTGGACTGTATGGTCCAATCAAGATAGTTCGCTGGAAGCTACCGCGGACCTTGTCAGGTAAACACTAATTTTGTTTCCGAAATAGAGTAGAAAACTAATAGATCAGGGCGCTCGAATGGAACACCTTTGTCGATCGATCTGGATATCTCCATGAAATATGGAAAGGTGATACCACTCGCTGGTCTGGTTTCCGCAGATTCGCTTTCCCTGCTTGGCAATCAGGTTGCAGCGGTTGCCTTACCGGTATTGATCCTTCAGTACACTGGTTCGGCATTGGCGTCAGGAATTGCTGTTGCTGTGGCGACATTGCCGGTCATTCTGGCAGCGTTCATCGGAGGGCGCGCGATCGACCGGATTGGCGCCTGGAATGTCAGCCTGATGAGCGACGGGCTGAGTTTTGTTTCTGTTCTTGCACTCCCATTGTGTTTCTATTATCTGGGTGATGTTTCGCTAACCCTGGTCATGTTGTTGGTTTTTCTCGGAACATTGTTTGATCCTTCAGGAGTGAGCGCCAGACAGACTATGGTCGCCGGTTTGACGTTACGGGCTAACAAATCGCTTACGTCAGTAAATTCTCTGCGTGGTGGCCTTGAGAATGCAGCAGACTTTGGTGGCCCGTTGCTCGCCGCCCTGTTGATTAGCTATCTGGGCGTGATGACTGCATTTTATGTTAATGCGACATCGTTCCTGATCTGTGCCGTGGTGTTTGTCATGACTGTCCCCCGGACGATGGACAAGGTTTCTCCGGTGATTGCGGCCGATTTTTCGGGATTCCGCTATATTCTGAGGGATACCGGTCTCAGACCGCTCGCGATCTTCGGACTGTTTACGAGTTTCGCGCTACTACCGTTCCTGGGCTTGTTTTTACCTATGCTCGCGATGCAAAAATTTGACAACATCGCACTGCTGGGAATTTCAGTATCTATGTTCGGGTTAGCAGCGACAGCAGGCGCCGTGTCATTTGACTGGTTGCAGCGACGACTTTCGCTCACCTCCATTTATTACGGCGGCCTGGTTGTCATGGGTTGCGCGATCTTAAGTTGTGCCTACGCGGTCGCCGAGTGGCAGGTGGTGATGGTTGTTACGCTCGGTGGATTGTTACTTGGTGCGGGGAATCCTCTGGAGCAGACAGTCATGCAACGGCGGACGCCGCCAGAAATAGCGGGTCGGGTGTTCACTGCGATGACGGCGGTGCGCTACTTAGCCGGGCCAGTTGGGCTCGTGTTTGGTGGAGTCGTCAGTGAGTTTGAGAGTGTTGAACTCGCGATATTGACGACTGGCTGTCCATTGGTCATCGCTGCGATCATAGGCTGGTGGTGGCTACCCTTATCAGTAGAACCACGGACAGGCGATTGACGGTTTCGACCACGGAATATCACAAAACAATATCCGGCGTAAGTTGCTGCTTAGCGGACAAGGGAAGTGGTCGCCTGAGACCCAGAGGTAATTGAGTATGCAAAAAGAAATCGTATCGCGTTTTAACGTGAGGTCAGTCACGGGATTGGTGGTGATTGTTCTGGTTGCCTCGATCATCTGGATGCTGAGGCCCGAAGAAATCGGTTCACACTACGGTGCCTGGTCACTCCTGCCTGCTTTCATCACAATCGCGGTCTGCTTCTTCACGCGAAACGTGCTGCTGGCCTTGTTACTGGGAATTTTCACCGGTGGTCTCGTGGTGGGTAATGTCAATATTATCAGTGAATTTCTGGTGCCAAGTCTTGGCACTGAGAAGTACGCACAAATTCTGCTGGTTTATCTCTGGGCACTGGGTGGGCTTCTGGGGCTGTGGAACCGGAATGGTGGTGCGCTGCATTTTGCCGAATCCATGGCAGGTAAGTTTGTCAGTTCCAAACGGTCGGCCAAGTTATTCACCTGGGTTATGGGTGTCGTCTTCCATCAGGGGGGGACCATCAGTACTGTCCTTACCGGGACCACGGTTCGACCGATTGCGGACAAATTTGGTGTCAGCCACGAGGAGTTGTCCTATGTTGTTGATTCAACTGCGTCACCGGTTGCGACCTTGATACCGTTTAATGTCTGGCCGGTTTATGTGGCCGGGCTGATAGTGATTGAACCGCTCTCGGGATTGATTACGACAGAGGGAGCGGCGATTGAACTCTTCCTGCAAGCAATTCCTTACAATTTTTACGCATGGATAGCGGTTGCCATGACACTGTTATTTTCCATTGACAGGTTACCTCTGTTGAATTCACCAATGGCGCGAGCCGTCGACAGGGTCCGAGACACAGGAAAACTCAATCGCGACGGAGCAGAACCCATGGCGTCGCTGGAACTTACCCAACTCAAGCTGGAACCAGGCTATGCGCCGTCATCGCTGGATTTTCTGGGCCCCATCGGGGTGCTGATGGGATTTTGTATCCTGCCCTGGATACTTGGTGGCTCGCCACTGGTGTTTGAAGGGTTTGGTATGGCCGTCGTGACCGGCCTGGTGCTCAGCGTGGCACGCGGTATGGCTGTGGCAAGTGCATTTGACGCGATGGTAACAGGCATTAAGGGGGTGACGGTTGGCGCGATTGTACTTGGGCTTGCGGTGACTCTGGCCACGGTTTCTGAAACGCTGGGCACGTCGGCCTACGTAATTGACATGACACTTGAATGGCTTCAACAGTTGCCTTTTATACTTCCGGCGTTATTGCTGCTGATTTGTATGCTCGTGTCTTTCTCTATTGGATCTTCCTGGGGAACCTATGCTGTGGTCTTCCCGGTTGCATTGCCCCTGGCTTTTGCTATTTCACCTGAGCCTGCGTTTGTTTTGCTCAGCTTCGGAGCAATTCTTGGCGGTGCGGTATTTGGAGATCAGTGTTCACCGATTTCCGATACCACGATCCTGTCATCGCTGGCCTGCGGCGCTGATCTGATGGATCATGTGGCAACTCAACTGCCCTTGGCCATGACCGCAGCAGGGCTTGCAGCCCTCCTGTATCTGCTGGCTGGCTATCTGTTAGTTTGACTTAAGCATTGGACGCTAACGGCTAGCTGGCCAGTTCATTCATCAGGATAGCCGGTGCCTGAATGTATTTTGCCCGGAGATACTCACACAAGGTCTTTGCCTGGCCATCAATGCGGTTGTTGGAAGAAACACCATCCTTCAGCAAACCGTGTACGTAGAAATTGAGGGCTTTGAGGTTTGGCATTTCATAGCGTTCGATCTGATAGATCGCCATATCTGGCAGCAGTCGTTTGAATTCTTCGACAGTCAGGTACTCATAGAGAAAACTGTAGGCGGCGTCAGACCGGGCCCACACGCCGCAGTTTGCACACCCACCCTTGTCGCCGGAGCGCGCACCAAAAAGGCGCCCAAAAGGGACGCGCGTGGCTTCACCTGTGGGTGCGGGGTCGATCGTAATCGGTACTTCCTGGTAGTAAATTTCTTCCAGATTAAGGCGTTGCGTTGGTAATACCTCGGTTACCTTGCCGCCGAGATGCATGCGCTCTGTTACCAGTTGACTGTCGAGCAGGGCAGGCCAGTAGACAATAACGGGATTACCGCCGCCCATACTATTGCCACGGCCTGTGTTACCCGGGATGGTCGCGAGTCCCAATTCGGTTATTTTGGCGGAAAACAATCTGCCTACTTTATTCGCATCGCTGGAGGTAACCGCGATTCTTAAAGACGCATGTGCAACCTCGTTGGAACCAGGATCTTCCTGATCTGAGCGGATCAACTGAATCTCGACCTCATCAAACTGTTCCTGGCCGCCGAGGTTGTGGAAGATCTGGTCGATATAGAGTTCAGCTTTACGTTCAATATCGAGTCCGGTGAGCAGCACCTCGATGCCATTCTTAAAACCGCCGATGGTGTTAATGCAGACCTTGTGGGTAGGGGGAGGGCTACTGCCGCGACAACCGCTGACCCGCACTCTGTTTTCACCGGCTTGTTCTATTGACAGAGTGTCGAAATGCGCGATCACGTCCGGGTTGTAGTACGCGGGCGTGGAAATTTCGTAGAGAAGCTGGGCAGTTACGGTGCCGACCGAAATGAGCCCTCCAGTACCGGGATGTTTGGATATCGTGAAACTACCATCCGCCTCCATCTCTGCAATGGGGTAGCCTACATTCCGGAAAGTGGGTACTTCCTCGATAAAAGAATAATTTCCACCACAACACTGTGCACCACATTCGATGATATGGCCTGCTGCCAGTGCACCGGCGAGTGCGTCATAGTCGTTTCTTTGCCAGTTGAACTTCCATGCCGCCGGACCGATAACCACAGCGGCGTCGGTGACCCGTGGACAGATAACAATGTCTGCACCCTGGTCAAGTGCTTCCTTGATTGCCCAACAACCGAGGTAAGTATTTGCGGTGACTACCTTGTTATTCGTTTCCGACAATGGGATGCCACGATCGATGTTGCTGAACTGCTCTCCTTTCCCCTGTAGATCTGCGATGTCAGCCATCAGATCATCACCGTCGATGTAGGCGACTTTTGCCGTTAGTCCCTGTTCCGCCAGGATTTTTTCGACTTCGTCAGCCATGCCTTTTGGATTTAATCCACCTGCATTGCTGACGATCTTGATATTTCTGTCGAGGCAGGTTGCAACAACATCGCTTACTTGTTTTAAGAATGTACCCACATAGCCCATGTGCGCGCCCCGGGCCTGTTGCTGGTTGTAGAGAATTGTCATGGTGAGCTCGGCGAGATAATCACCGGTCAGGACATCAATGGGGCCGCCATCAACCATTTCTTTTGCCGCAGCGAGCCGGTCTCCATAGTAACCACTGCAGTTTCCGATTCTCAATATTTCCGCCATCACTGAAATCTCCTTGAGTGCAGCTCTAGTCTTTTTTAACCCATGCTGGTGGTCTTTTCTCGCGAAAGGCTGCCATACCTTCAGCGCCTTCTTCTGAGCGAAACATTCTTGCGCTCCAGTCGGCGGTTTCTGCAAATCCATCCTCGATTGAAAGCTGCATGACGCGTCGAACGAGTTTCTTGCACTCGACGACAGCGTTTGGTCCACCAAGATTGATCATGTCGACTTCGGCCGAGACGGCATCGACAAGTTCGTTTTTGCCTACTGCCCGATGAGCAAATCCCATAGCCACGGCCTGCTGACCTGAAAACCTTTCACCTGTTAAGAACAGTTTCATACCATGGTGAGGACCGAGCTTCGGCAGGCAGACCACCGAGATCACAGCCGGGATTACACCGATACGGACCTCACTGAAACTGAACTGCACATCATCTACCGTGATAACAATGTCCGCAGCGCCAACTAATCCCAGCCCTCCTGCGAATGCAGCGCCATTAACAGCGGCGATCACTGGTTTTCGACTATTGATGATGGTGTTCAGCACGTCGGGATAAGATACTGACCGGCCACCTTCCACTATCTGGCCTGGTGGGCTTTTAAGATCTGCGCCAGCGCAAAATGCGGGTCCATTACCGGTGATCACAATACATCGCACTGCGCTATCTTTATTGGCAGTAATCAGGTGATCATAAAGTTCTGTGACCAGGATCGCAGAGAGGGCATTGCGGTTCTCGGGTCTGTCCAGGGTGATCCAGGCTGCACCTTTGCGTACTTCATACTGTGTGGCTTGCGATCCTGACATTTTTAGGCTTCCTCCTCAGTCAGCTTAATAAGTAATTCACCGTTGGCGACCTGATCACCCACACTGACCTTTATTTCATCGATGGTACCATCACGAGGAGCAGTAATCTGGTGCTCCATTTTCATGGCTTCGAGAATGAGCAGGACCTGCCCTTTGGCCACCTGATCTCCCGCTTTTGCGTTAAGTACAAGTACACTGCCAGGCATTGGCGCGGTCAGACCGCCTTTCCGACTTCCTGCACTGTTGTCCGGAAAACGGGGTATTTCGACCAGTTCCAGATCGCCATCGGAACCGTGCGTAAACCAGCGGTCATTGAGATTGTCGATGGAAAAATGCAGGCGGACACCGTTCACATCCATATCAACCTGGCCATTTCCGGCCGCGAAAATCGAAACCTCATAAACCGTGCCAGCAATAACAATGTGCAGGTTTCCGCTACGAAGTAGTCGGTATTCGACCTCGATGCTGGTAT
Source organism: Gammaproteobacteria bacterium (assembly GCA_021773555.1). GTDB lineage: Bacteria > Pseudomonadota > Gammaproteobacteria > Pseudomonadales > Azotimanducaceae. The sequence continues at coordinate 15,545 of JAJFKA010000101.1, read as the reverse complement.
CAAGATAGGTGAATCCGGATCGCTCGGCGGGCATATGAGAATTTCGCCAGCCACCTGGAATGTTGCGCAGTACCGGCGCACTGGCGCGGCGTCGCGCACGTGCTTCAATAACAACGGCGATGGCGGCGATATCAAGCTCGACTTGTAAAAAATTGCGAACCCGGGCTGGATTGACCCGTTCGATAAAGTCGGTTGTGGTATCACCTGCGAGATATTCCGGAGTTCGCAGCGTGGCAACCAGAAAATCGCGGTTTGTCGTTAGTCCCTGCACGCGTGTTTTTTCCAACACTCTTGCCAACCGAATTGCAGCTTCGCGGCGGGTGGGTGCATGTACGATTACTTTGGCTATCATCGGATCAAAGTCGATGCCAATCACGCTGCCCGATTCAACGCCCGAGTCAAACCGCGCCTGAGCGGATGTTGCGGGCGCCCAGATCTCGACAGTTCCGGGTGACGGTAGAAAATCGTTATCAGGATCTTCCGCGTAGATGCGTGCTTCGATAGCATGGCCGCTTAAGTTGAGATCTTCCTGGCGGTAGCCCAGTTCGTAACCCTCGGCAATACGAATTTGTTCCCTGACAAGGTCAAGTCCGGTAACTTCTTCCGTGACCGGGTGTTCGACCTGCAGTCGGGTGTTCACTTCAAGAAACCAGAATTCGTCGCCGTCCAGCAGAAACTCCACCGTACCCGCGGAGGAATAGCCGATGGTCTTTGCGGCAGCGACTGCTGCCGCACCCATTCGTTCGCGCAAATCATCGTTGACCGCCGGGGAGGGAGCCTCTTCAATGATCTTCTGGTGGCGTCGCTGGATGGAACATTCGCGCTCGAAGCAGTGAATGAGGTTGCCATGGGAATCGCCGAGTATCTGAATTTCCACATGTCTCGAGGCGGCAAGCCAGCGTTCGAGAAACAGAGTGTCGTTGCCAAATGATGCGGCAGCTTCACGCCGGGCTGAGAAAATCGCCTCATCAAGCAATGACTCAGACTCGACCACGCGCATGCCGCGGCCACCGCCACCGGCAGAGGCCTTTACGAGAACCGGATAACCGATTTCGGCAGCAGCAGCATGGTGATTCTCATCAGCTTTTAGTTCCATCGCCGGCAAGGTTGGGACGTTGGCTTCCTGCATTATTCGCTTCGCCGATAATTTGTCGCCCATTTGCTCGATTGCATGCTGCGATGGTCCTACCCAGATAATGCCTTCAGCGGTGACTGCCTCTGCGAACGCAGCATTTTCGGAGAGGAATCCATAACCTGGGTGGACCGCGTCCGCACCACTGCGTTTGCAGGCGTTGATGACTTGCTGAACATCCAGATACGTCTCAGTCGAAGTCCTGCCGGTAAGCGCAATGGCGAGATCGGCTTCTTTGACGAAGGGCGCATGGGCATCGCCTTCTGCGTAAATGGCAACAGTGCTGATACCCATATCTCGTGCGGTGCGCATTATGCGTCTGGCGATTTCACCGCGATTAGCGATCAGTAACTTTGTAATCATCCTGGGCACTACTTCTACATTCGCCATGTGCCAAACTCCTTTGTGCCTTCAACGGGCGCGTTATGGCAGGTTGACAACACAAATCCGATAATGGTGCGGGTATCTCGTGGATCAATCATGCCATCGTCGGAAACGCGGGAAGTGGCAAACAAACCTTTTGATCGTTCTTCAGCCCAGTACTCTGCAGTTTCTGCGCGTTTTGCATCCGCCTCCTCGTCAAATTTCAGGCCCCGTCGTTCCGCAGCAGCGCGTTGCACGATCGACATAACGCCTGCCATTTGTTTAGGACCCATCACGGCGATTTTTGCGCTTGGCCAGATGAACGTGAAGCGTGTTCCAAATGCTCGTCCACTCATACCGTAGTTACCAGCGCCATAGGACGCGCCAACAATAATGGTAATGTGGGGCACGGTCGAGTTTGCAACTGCATTGATCATTTTCGAGCCATTCTTGGTAATGCCACCCTGTTCGAAGTCTGTGCCGACGATATAGCCAGTGATGTTGTGAAGAAATACCAGTGGCACGTCTATCTGGTTACACAGCTGAATAAACTGCGCGGCTTTTTCCGATGATTCGGAAAACAATGCCCCATTATTTCCGATGACTCCGATGGGGTAGCCGTGTATTGACGCCCATCCACAAACCAACGTTGGTCCGTACAGAGGTTTGAATTCTTCAAACCGAGAGCCATCAACGATCCTGGCTATCACCTCGCGCATATCAAACGGAGTTTTCAGGTCCCTGGATACAATGCCGAGAAGATCTTCGGCACTGTGTACCGGCTCGTCAGGACTTAAGGTTGGACCGGGTCCTTTCTTACGCCAGTTAAGATGGGCGACGACTTCCCGACACATCCTGATGCCATCGGTCTCGTCATCCGCCAGGTAGTCACCGAGCCCGGAAACAGTAGTATGCATGTCTGCGCCGCCGAGGCTTTCTTCATCCGCATCCTCACCTGTCGCCATTTTTACCAGCGGCGGACCACCGAGAAACACTTTCGATTGGTTTTTGATAAAGACATTGTAGTCGCTCATGCCTGGCTGGTAAGCGCCGCCTGCAGTAGATGCGCCAAACACTACCGAGATAGTTGGGATGCGCAACTTTGAGAGTTCCGTGATTTCATAGAACAGGCGTCCGGATTCTGCGAAGTGACCCCCCTCTCGTTGGATGGCGGCTTCAGGGTCCCCGTCGCCGCCATCGCCGCGGAGATCAGCCCCTGCAGATTCAACAAATTGCACATAGGGCAATCTGTTCTCCCGGGCAATCTCAAGACCTCGCATCAGTTTCTTGGAGTTGAACTGATTGAAGGCGCCAGCGCGTACCGACGGGTCATGTCCGAGAATCAAACATTCAACTCCGGAGATTACCCCAATGCCGACGACGAATCCGGAACCTACATTGAAAGGCGAGCGCCAGGCGGCGAGCGGGCTGACTTCGAGGAAAGGTGAGTCAGCATCAAGCACCATGCTGATGCGTTCCCTGATGGGCATTTTATTTCTGGATCGAAGCCGCGTAATGGCTTCTTCGCCGCCACCCTCAGCCGCCTCTGAATAAAGTGATTCGAGGGTATCGAGCATTTCGTTCATGTCAGATAGGTTTTTTGAGAAGTTATCCGAGCGGGTATCCAGGCTGGATTCCAATACGGACATGCTGATCCTCCCTCTATGATGGTCTGGAAAATTAGGGAATCTCTGATTAAGTGCTTTTTTCGCGATGACGGCGTTGAATCCGTACTCGAAACCTCGCGAATTAAAAGCGTATTCGCGATTTTCTCCGTGCGGATTCGCCTTGGCCTCACAAAAAAATCTACCTAATCAGAGCTTCCTTAGTTAGTAAATATCGTTCAGGTTGAGGAAGGATAGCAAATTAATTTGCCCATCTGGTGATTTAACAGGTACATTGATTGAACGCCGCTATCCGACTCGGCGGAACCTTCAATCAGTGCACAAATACGCCATGCAAAGTAGTAGTGATACGCCATCATTTTATCTCGCCGTCACACCAGTGATTGTGCTGATCGTATCCCTGGCCACAGCAGTTGCGCTGTTTGGAGACAGTACCACGAGTGGCCCAGGGCAGATTGCGCTGATCCTCTCGGGCATCATTGCCGGGCTTGTAGGGATCAGTCGTGGCATCGGTTGGGCCGCCCTGGAGAAAGCCACGGCGACGAGTATCAGCAGGGCGCTCCCAGCGGTGTTTATCCTGCTGATGGTTGGAGCACTGGTGGGTGTCTGGATGCTTTCAGGGACAGTCCCGTTCCTCGTCTACTGGGGATTGCAGATCATAGCACCAGAAATTTTCTATGCCGCGACGCTGGTAATATGCTCAGTAGTGGCTGTCTCAATAGGTAGTTCATGGACCACGGCTGGTACGGTTGGCATTGCATTGATTGGTATCGCATCGGCAGCTGGAATGAATATTGAAATGACTGCGGGTGCGATTATCTCGGGCGCCTATTTCGGCGACAAGTTGTCTCCCTTATCGGATTCAACCAACCTCGCAGCAGCCATGACCGAAACGGAGTTGTTTGAACACATTCGTTACCTGATGTGGACTACTGTGCCTGCCATCGTTATCGCGCTGATTTACTTCACTTATACCTCGCTGAACCAGGCGTCAGAGATGGATCAGGAAAAGGTAGTGTCGATTTCCAATGCTATTTCCGAAAATTTTGATTTATCTGTCTGGGTCATACTACCCGCTATGGTCACTCTGGGAATGGCCATTTTTCGTCAACCCGCGTTTCTGGCATTACTCGCAGGTACAGTTGTTGCTGCGATCGTTGGGTTGTTGACGCAGCCGGGTCAACTCGTTGGGAACGGAGAGTTCTCCGCGTTAAAGGAAATCTGGTCAACGGCGGCCAACGGCTATACTGCTGACACCGGGCATCAGGCGCTTGATGAACTGTTGTCGCGGGGCGGTATGGCAAGCATGATGTCGACTGTCTGGTTGATACTCTCCGCAATGTTCTTTGGTGGCATGATGGACCGTTCCGGTAGTCTGAAGGTCATCGTTCAATACCTGATGCTCGGTGTATCCAGTGGCGCCGGATTGATGCGACGCGCCGGACTGACCGCGCTTGGGGCAAACATCATTGCCTCGGATCAATACCTCTCCATTGTTCTACCGGCACAGATGTATGCGGACAAGTTCAGGGATATGGGACTCAAAACCAAGAACCTGTCACGCGTACTTGAGGATTATGGCACCACGACATCTGCGTTGGTTCCCTGGAATACCTGTGGTGCTTTTCTGGCCAGCACATTGGGTGTCGGTACGTTTGCCTATCTGCCGTACTGTATTTTCAATCTCGCCAGTCCTCTGGTGTCGCATTTCTACACGCTGATTGGCTTCAAGGTCGAGTTGCGTGACAGTGAAGAATCCCTCGAAATCGTGTCAGCAAAAGTTGAATCTGCGACTTTGTAACCACGACAGGCTCATCGGCTCTCATTGCTTTTTCTGAAGTTAATGAGGTTACCGATGAGCATAAGCAATCCCCCGATAAGTAAAGCATAGTCAAACTGCTCCGCGTAAAGGAGCATGCCGACTACAGCGATCGCTGGCAGACGGAGAAAGTCGAGAGTCATCACGATGCCAACTTCTGCGCTGGCAATGGCTTTGGTCATGCAGTAGTGCCCGGTTAGGGCAGTAATGCCGATTGATAACAACCAGAGCCACTCGATGCCACCTGGAGTGACCCAATTCGGGATGGACAGGCACAGCCCGATTGGCATCTGCAGCAGACTCATGTAGAACACAACGGTAAGCGGTGCTTCGGTACGGGTGAGTGACTTGGTCGTCGTGTGGGCCACAGCGTAGCAAACGGCCGCGGCCAGAACGATCAGTGCGTCTGACTCAAGAATGTCACTTCCAGGTTTGACAATAATGATTACCCCCAGCATGCCCAGGGAAATGGCCGCGGTTTTACCCAGCGTAAAACGCTCTCCCAGGAATGCGGCAGCGATAATCGCAGTCCAGATCGGGACTGTGAACTCCAGCGCGAATACTTCCGCCAGAGGTAAGACGCCAATACCAAACACCCAGCCATACTGACCTGCAAAGTGAAAGATGTTTCGGTTCAGGTGTGTTCCCGGTCGTTGGGTACGCAGTAACGCCAGATTCCCCGTGCTCGAAAGTATAGCGAGCATCATGATGAGTCCGGAAAAACTTCTAAAAAACAGGATTTCGAAAACGCTGACCGAACCACTCAGTTCACGCGCGGCGACTGCCATCAGACAAAAGGAAAAAATCGTACCGGACATCCACAGGCTGGTCCTCGCCATTAGCTCCACGCGCCTGAGATGTCTGGCAGTTGTCGTCGCTGGCCTGAGCGGATTGCTTCGCGCTGAACTGACGATGGGAAGGCCTGGTGGAGAGCACTGTTTACGACAACCAACGGCATGCTTGTGATGACGCTTTCTGACCAAAGACGTGTTATCATTGCGGCTTTATCTGCCTGTTAATCGAGTCGAATGGCGTGGGAATCCGGTAACGCCAATCTCGTTTCTGCGGTAATTAAATATACCCCCTCAAAACACCAATGGACATCTATGGCCAAGTCTGAAAGAAAATCTTCATCAAAAAAGCAGGTTGCGACAACGAGCAGCCCCACGATTGAGGAGCAGACAGCGGCTTTTCTAAAATCCGGCGGCAAGATCGATATGATTCCGAGCGGTGTCAGTGGGCAGACCAATATGGCTGGTCCGAAGCACATCAATCTTGGCAACAAATCTGCTGAGAAGCCACAACCGCCGAAAAGCTGATCTGTTTTTCGAACTATTAGCGCCTGTCAATATATGCGATCTCCTTTCCCACAAAGATTGTCGATCGCGAAAAGTCGATGAATTTGGCCTCGTCCTCGATTGCCGCCAGGTTCGCTACTGCCCCTTCCGGTGTTCCCATGCGTTTCCTGTCAATCCAAACCTCCGCATGCCCCAGATAAGCCTCTACCTCGGTGTTCCTGCTCGCCCTTAGCTGCGCGTCCAGTTCATGACCGGCACGATGGACCTGAATATATCGCAGTATTCCTGAGGCAGGTGCATGAGATCGAATGATTGGACCGTGATTCGTCAACCAATAGTGCCGCACTGCCTCTTCGTTAAGTGAGGGAAGGTGACGCAGCGGAAAGTGAATTTTGAGCAGGTTATTTTTTTCATGGGCGATGATGTTTTCCGGGGATGGATTTACCTGCGGATATTCATAGGCCAGATAGAGCGGTGACCGGGGTAAATCGATGAACTTTTTTTCATCTTCCAGCAGAGACGCACCGGCGATAGCTCCTGCCTCGGTTGCAAGTGCCCTTGTCAGCGTTGCTTCATCTTCCCACCAGATCTCGGCGACGCCATCATAAACCGGTTCCATTCCACCGCCACGCGCCTTGTTCATCGCATCATTGATGGGATCATTCTGGGTGTGCACTTGAACGTAACGATGGATTGCAAGCGCTGAGGAAAAGCCAGCCACCAGCGGTCCGTGTTGGTTGCGCCAGTAATCCTGAAATTCGGCTCTGGACAGATCCGATTTTCGGCGAAGGTAGAAAGTCATTCGAATCATGATGAGGCCCGAAGTGTTTCAAGTATTTATACAGCTTTCGTCGGCTCGAGTCTTTGACTTATCGTCAAAACAGGACCCTGCCGGTAGCCTATTGATTCATTCTCTGGCTTTAGTCATTGTTGATGTCACGTGAGTAGTCTGTTTTAACTGGAGAAACACTTGTTCGATTGGTACAGGTATTGCCTGAGGTTTCCGGGAACGATACTGTTGATAGGTACGGGACTGCTGCTGGCTGGTGTATCGCAAGTGCGCTATTTTGGTTTCGATGCGTCCTCGGACACACTCGTGGTTCAAGGTGATCCGAAGCTACAAAAATATAACGAGATGAGTAATATTTTTGGTGGGGACGACTTTGTCGTGCTGACTTATGCACGCAATGATGTGCTCTCTAAAGTCGCACTGGAAGAAATTGCCGAGTTGCAACTTGCCGCGGCGAATTTATCCGGTGTCAAAACCACCTATTCCATACTCGATGCACCACTCATGGAGAGCCCTCCGGTCCCCTTGGAAAGGCTTGCGGAAGACTACCGAACACTGCGTTCTCCCGATGTGGACCTTGCGCTTGCGCGAGCGGAACTAACCACGAGCCCGATGATCAGTGATTACCTGATCGCTCGCAATGCAGAATCAACCGCGATTAGTATTGTGCTGGTCCGGGATGAAATATTGGAAGCGCTCGGCATTGAACGTGACCGGCTACGCCTGATCAACAACCCTGGTGATGAGGATCGCGATGATCTCGTCCGTGTTGAGAGTGAATATCAGCACGCGAGGGAAAACTTCATATCGAAACGTGAATCACTCATTTCTCGTCTCCACGAAATAAAACGCGGCTACCCGGGAAGCGCAATATTATTTCTTTCCGGTGTCCCCATGATTGCCGCGGATATGCTGTCCTATGTCAAATCCGACCTGATCATTTTTGGGTCTCTGGTGCTGGTTCTGATTGTGGTAATGCTGGTCATTTTTTTCCGTAGGCCAAGGTGGGTAATCGTACCGCTGGTTATATCGGTTGTGACGATTATCGAAACCATGGGGCTGCTGGGTGCCATGCGTACGCCGGTGACGGTCGTGTCGTCCAACTTCATCTCGCTGCTTGCGATCATCAGTATTTCGTTTTCCATTCACCTGATTGTCCGTTATCGCGAGTTACTCGCAGGTCAACCCGAACTGGATCACTTCGGCCGCGTAGTTGAGACCATGCGCAGCAAGTTTGCTCCATGCCTGTACACGGCGCTCACGACATTGGTGGCCTTTGGCTCCATGCTCGGCAGTCGCATTGTGCCCATTGAGGATTTTGGCTGGATGATGTGCCTCGGAATTGTGATTTCGCTATTGGTAACCTATACCATTTTTCCCACAATGATTTTGCTACTGGGCCCGGGAGAGCCAGGGTCGAACCTTGGCGAGAGCATCCCGCTGACGAATTTATTCCAAAAAATTGCAATAGAGCACAGCACCTCCGTGCTGGTGTTTAGTGCAGCAATCGTCTTACCGGCGCTATATGGTGCTTCACTTGTGAACTATGACAATCGATTTTCAGATTACTTTGATGAGGACACACAAATTCATCGGGGTATGGCCCATATAGATCAGCATCTGGGTGGAACGCTGCCACTCGATGTCTATATCCGCTTTGAACAGTTTGATGAGGCCGGTGGGAATGATGAATATTTTGGATTCGACGAAGAAACCGAGGATTCCTATCCCCAACGATACTGGTTCACACCCAACAAGTTAGTGCTGCTGGCGCAACTGCAGACTGAACTTGAGAAGCGAGTGGAAATAGGCAAAGTCATCTCGCTTTCGTCGATCGAGCAGATGGCTCGTCGATTGAATGATGACCAACCGCTAAACGGCGTTGAAATTGCCTACATTCTTGGTCAGCTTCCGTTAGAGATGAGACGCTTTCTGATCGAGCCTTATGCAAACCCGGAGCTTGGCTGGATACGACTCAACGCCCGGATTACAGAAAGCACCGCGGAATTTTCGAAGAATGAACTGATCAATAGTATTGAACACTATGCGATTAACACGCTCGGGATCGCGCCCGACGATGTGATCGTGACAGGCATGGTGGTGTTGTTCAACGATATGCTGCAACAACTGGCGGAGTCACAACTGCGTACTTTAACCTACGTCACGATTGCGACTTTTCTCATGTTCTCCGTGTTACTGCGTTCAATTCAGCTCGCTATCATTGCGCTGATACCGAACGTGATCGCCGCGCTGCTGATCGTTGCCTGGATGGGTTATTCCGGCATCGCGATGGACCTTATGACGGTCACGATTGCGGCGATTATTATTGGCATCGGCGTCGATGACGCGATCCACTACCTGCACCGATTTCGAGAAGAACTGAAACGAAATGGTGACGTTCGGCAGGCTGTTGAGCGAGCTCATCAGACGATTGGCCGAGCGATGTATTTCACCACCATGACCGTGATTGGGGGTTTTTCCATCCTCGGTTTTTCAAATTTTATTCCCACGGTTAATTTTGGTCTGCTGACCGCACTGGCCATGGCCCTGGCCCTGATTGCGAATATGGTTGTACTACCGGCTATTCTGCTGATTTTTTATCGACCGGCAGGCATTCGCGAATCATCCTGATTGATGTACGAACCTAAAACGGAATCCACGGAGGACTGAATTGAAATTTGTTTAAAGGGCGGAGACCTGAACGATGGTTTTCCCGAAGTTGTCGCCTTTGAGCATTGCGGAGAACGCCTCTGGCGCGTGTTCCAGACCTTGCCAGATATCTTCCTTGTAGTGAATCAATCCGTCTCGCAACCAGGCACTCATTTCCTGAAGGAACTGATCCTGGTACTCGGCCACAAAATTGCCAACGAACAGACTGTGTACTATCACGTTCTGTTTTGTGAACGTGGCTGCACCGCTCCTTCGCCAGATCTCGTGACCGGAGGCGGGGTCGTCGTTACCGTATTGGGAGATCAATCCACATAGTGCAATTCTCGATGCTTTGTTAAGCAGCGGCAGGATGGCGTCGAAAACGGGACCGCCCACATTTTCGAAATAGATATCGATTCCGTCGGGGCAGGCGGCGGTGAGCTCAGCCTGAAAATCAGGCGACCGGCGATTGAGGCACGCATCGAACCCCAGTTCATCGACAACGAATCGGCATTTTTCATCCGTACCGGCAATGCCGACGACACGACAGCCTTTAATTTTTGCGATTTGCCCCGCATTTTGACCAACTCCGCCTGATGCTGCGGAAATCACCGCGGTCTCCCCCGCCCGGGGCTGGCACTGCAGATAGACCCCGGCGTAAGCCGTGAGTCCGAGCATGCCCAGTACGCCAATTGCTGTCGATACCGGTGCCAGACCTGGATCAAGCACTCTTGGAAACATGTAATTGAAGCAGGAGATATCATCTCCGACGAGGCCGAAATCCTGCCATCCGCTGGTATTGAAAATCAGGTCACCTTCGGCGTATTGTGGGTGCCTGCTGGTGATCACACGAGATACGGTACGGCCATGGCAGACCTCACCAATTGCCTCAGTACCCGAACGCCTTCTCCCCCATTGGTAGGGATCCAGGGAAAGGTAAATCGTGTTCGCACAAAGCTGCATATGCGCCGGTTCGGGGATCAAGGCTTCTGAAAATATAAAATCACCGTCGGTTGGCCACCCCTTTTGCGGGGTTCGGGCGAGTTTCCATTGGTGGTTAATCATGTACATTCTCTGCTGGTCGACAGGTCGTTCCGATCATGATACACACATTCTCGTGCACCGGTCCGGATGACTGTATAGTAAGGATCAGTCTGTTGGCGATACATAGATGGAGAGGAGTCAGAGGGACTGAACGCTTGCAGAGCGAAAAACCTGAGTCGAAAAAATAAGGAAGATGAACTCCTATGCCGGAAAGAAAACAAACTCGCGTGGCCATTATTGGGGCCGGTAGTCTCGAATTTTCGAGCAGGCTCACCGCTGATATCCTCTCATACGAACGCCTGAGCAATACCCATTTTGCGCTGGTAGATGTTGACGCGGAACGTCTGGAATTTGCCGGGCGCATAGTCGGGCGCATATTTGAAGAAGGAGATTACGACGAGGCAAGTTTTTCTCTGCACCAGGATCGCCGTCAGGCACTTGTGGGCGCCGACTTTGTGATCAGCAGTATTCTGGTCGGTGGCTATGACGCTATTGAACGAGAAATTGATATTCCCAAGCGTTATGGAGTTTGCCAGGCGATTGGGGACACCCTGACGCCGGGTGGCATCATGCGCTGCCTGCGTACGCTGCCGGTTCAGGTCGGTATTGCCGAGGACATAAGGGAACTCGCGCCGCAGGCGCAACTGCTGAACTACACCAATCCCATGTCCATGTTGTGCTGGGGTATGTATGAGGCAGTACCCGCAATCAAACTGGTCGGGCTGTGTCATTCTGTGCAGGGGACGTCGGAGCAGTGGGCGAGGCGTTTGGGATACGACATCGGAGAAATTAATTTTCGCTGCGCCGGCATCAATCATCAGGCATGGATCACGCACTTTGATCGGGACGGAGAAAATCTGTTACCGGCGATCCGCGAACTGGCAATTGATCCGAAAATATGGCAGCGCGATACCTCGCGTCTCGAATACATTAAACATTTTGGATTCCCGGTGACTGAATCCTCCGGACACAACTCAGAGTACACACCATGGTTTCGAAAGAATCCGGAGATGGTTGAGCGCTATTGTCCCGGCGGGAGTTGGAACGGTGCACCCGGATTTATCAAAGAACTTTATAACCGGCCGGACTGGCGTGAAACAATGGAAAAAATGGCCAGTTGGCAAACTCCGGTCAATCTCAGTCGAAGCCGCGAATACGGTTCACAAATTATTAACGCCATGGTGACCGGAGAGACCGAAGTCATTTATGGAAATGTCAAAAATAATGGTCTGATCAGTAATTTGCCTGCAGACGCATGCGTTGAGGTCGCCTGTCTCGTGGACAAAAATGGTGTCCAGCCAATCAATACAGGTGATCTGCCCGAGCACCTTGCAGCCATTAATCGAACCCAGATAAATGTGCAAAAACTTGCTGTACTGGCGAGCCAGACTGCTGACCCGGAGATTGTCTTCCAGGCAATGTGTCTGGATCCGTTGACAGCTTCCATTCTCACTCTCGACGAGATACGCGAGATGACTGCTGAACTCCTGGAAGCCCATCATGAGTTTCTGCCGGAAGCATTTTTAGGGAAAAAGCTTGTCGACAAACCACGTCTGTACGCCCGGTCAGCTGAGAAGGCGCAGTCAGTCCGTGGCAGTTAATCTAAAAGTCAGTTGTTTCATCCTCGTGCTCATTTTAGTCGGCTGTGATCGGGAGCAAGTTGTACCATCCACGGCCGAAATTGAACCCCTGGACCGGCAGTTCGAAACGGCAATCATGTCTGTCGAGATCATGGACAAATGGGCCAGAAGTTGTGCCCTGTGTCATGTCAATGGTGAAGGGGGTGCGCCGCGCATGGGTGACCTGGCAGTCTGGCAGGAACGACTCGCGCAGGGCAACGCGACACTGCTTGACCACACGCTCAAGGGTTATGCACGAATGCCGCCTCTTGGATATTGCATGGATTGTGAGGAGATCGAATTCGCGGCGATGATCATGTTTATGTCAGGTCAGAATCAATGAATAAACATTCCAGGCGTGGATTTCTGGCCGGGTCAGTTGTGGCTGGACTGGCCGCAATGACGCGAGCCGTGGCTGGACCCAGAGACATAACGACCACAGCCTGGCGAAACTGGTCCGGAACGCAGATGTGCCAGCCGGTGGCTCGATTCGCACCCGGCAGCGAATTTGAATTGATGGAATTTCTCAAGCACAACAAAGCGCAAATCAGACCTGTAGGCGCCGGACATTCTTTTTCACCTTTGGTGCCCACCAACGGCCGACTGCTGGTGCTGGACAAAATGTCAGGACTGATTTCTCACGATACGATATCGAAACGAGCCACGCTCGCGGCGGGAACGCGGCTTTCCGAAAGTGGACCGCTACTGGCAAAGGCAGACCAGGCAATGTTTAACCTGCCGGACATCGACCGACAAACCCTGGCGGGTGCAATTTCAACTTCCACGCACGGGACCGGCAAAGAACTGAAATCACTCTCTGGCTACGTGACCGGGCTGCGATTGATCACACCCGGTGGTGAACTGCTTGAGCTGGATGAAAACAACGACCCTGACATTTTTCACGCTGCCCGGGTGTCTCTCGGCTGCCTTGGCGTGATTACGCAAATAACCTTCCAGAACAGGGATCCGTTCCGCGTCATGACGCGAACCTGGATAGAGGAGACCGAAAAAGTGCTGGAAGGCTTTGATGGTTCAGCCAACGCCTACGAACACTTTGAAATGATGCCTTTGCTTCACGCCCGTTATTCTCTGGTAATCGCACACAAGGAAACCGAGGCGCCACTGAAATCCGGTCCTGAGGCCGACGATGGTGGTGAGTTTCTTTCACTCATGGACGCAACTCCGGTGATGCTGCGTGGACAACTGATTGATACGCTGGCGAGTCAGATCGAGCCCAGCGAGGCAGTGAGCGAATCCTATGACGGACTGGCTAACCTGCGATTCGATCGGTTCAATGAAATGGAGTACTCCGTGCCACTGGATGCGGGCGCAGCTTGTCTTCGGGAAATTCTTGCAGTCATCGAAAAAGATAAGATTGATGCGGTTATTCCGCTGGAATACAGGATAGTGAAAGGCGACGATACCTGGCTCGGGATGTTCTCCGGAGCGCCACGGATCTCGATCTCGGTTCATCGTCTGTCCAGATACGACTACCGGCCGTTGTTCGACCGGGTGGAGCCTATTTTCTGGAAATATGAGGGCCGACCGCACTGGGGAAAAGTGCATCAGCTGGGTTATGAACAGTTGAGCAGTTTATATCCTCGGTTGAATGACTTTGTCCGACTTCAGGCGGAACTCGATCCGAACGGCGTCATGCTAAACACCCACCTGAAAAAAATAATGGGAAAATCCTGATGAGCTGGCAACAGGCAAATGTGGACAAGGTTGTGATCGCTTTTGATCACGAGGAGATACAGGCTGGAAACAAGGGCCTGGCTATCGACCACGAACAAGTGTCGATCGAGGTCGACAAATTGCTTGCATCGATGACTCTCCAACAACAAATTAACCAGTTGCGTGGATTGCAAGCCGCTCCAATCGATGGTCTCTACTACTCGGGAGAAGATCAGGAGGCAGGGCTGCCACCTTACAAAATGGTGGATGGACCCAGAGGTGCCCGCGCTGGTACCGCGACCGCGTTTCCTGTGGCCATTGCCAGGGCCGCGAGCTTTGATGTACGGCTGGAGAAACGCGTGGGTCTGGCGATGGGCCTGGAGGTTGCGGCCAAAGGCGGGAATGTGATCCTGGCGCCAACAATCAACCTCTTACGTCATCCTGGCTGGGGGCGTGCCCAGGAAACTTACTCCGAGGATCCTTTTCATATGGGTGCGATGTCCGTTGCCTTCATCGCGGGTGCGCAGAACCATGTGCTCACCAGTCCCAAGCACTTTGCGCTGAATAACCTTGAAATTACCCGGTTTGAGTTAACTGCCAATATTGATGCGCGCACGCTGCACGAACTATACCTGCCGCATTTTAAACGCAGTGTGCAGGAGTCAGCCGCGGCCTCGATCATGAGTGCTTACAACAAGGTGAATGAGATTTATTGTGGTGAACACCCGATGCTGTTAATGGACATTCTTCGGGATGACTGGGGATTTAAGGGCTTTGTTGAGTCGGACTGGTTCCTGGGCACGCGCTCGACTGCGGCGGCAATCAATGCCGGTATGGATATAGAAATGCCCTGGGGTTATCGCTTCAGTGATAAAAAAATTCAGGCGGCGCTGGACATAGGAGAACTGGATGATTCTGTAATCGCACGCAATGCCTATCACGCGGTTTATCAAAAAGTTGCGTGGCGCTTGTCCGAGATGGTGGTTCCTGACGCGGCGGTGGTCGAATGCGAGGCACATATCGCACTCGCAAGAGAGGTCGCCGAGCGGTCCTTCGTGCTGCTGAAAAATGACAATGTTTTGCCGCTTCTGGATGAATCCGGGCTGAAATTCGCGGTAATCGGAGATCTCGCCAATACGGTTAACCTGGGAGATAAAGGCAGCAGCTTTGTCACTTCCAGCGAAGTAACGACACCGCTCGCAGGTATTCAGGCGTTCGTTAAAGCGGCTGATGTCACTTACTTTGACAGCAACGCGGATCTGGGTGGACTGACCGAGTTCGATGCCTGCATCGTGGTCGCCGGGTTAACCTATATCGAAGAAGGTGAGTTTATCCCCACGCAGCAGCAGCAAAGTGAGGGTGGTGATCTCGCGCGAGGTGGTGACCGGGTTTCACTGGCACTGCCGGAAGTACAAAAAAAGCTAATCGAACAGGTCGCCGCTACCGCCAGGAAAACTGTGGTGCTGCTGGAGGGCGGCAGTGCAATCGAGGTCCATGATTGGCTCGACGAAATTGAAGCGTTAATGATGATC
>JAJFKA010000011.1 GCA_021773555.1 Gammaproteobacteria bacterium | reverse complement strand
CTGTGGGAACAACAGGTCGATGACTGGCAATGGGTATTTGACGTCAATGTCAAAGGCATCGCCAACGCGATTCGAGCATTTGTCCCGCGCATGATCAAACAGACCGATGCCGCGCATATCGTTAATACCGCATCGGAAGCAAGTTTCGCCGCACGCGCTTTTGTCGGCGTCTATCACGCCAGTAAACACGCGGTGCTCGCAATCACAGAAACGCTTGCCCAGGAACTGGCGATTGTCGATGACAAAATTCGTGTCTCCGCCCTGTGTCCCAGCGCGGTTAATACCGGTGTCATGAGAGCAGCCCGAAACCGTCCGGCCAGCCTTTCCCGGACCGCGGCTGAAAACCTGACCGGACAACGCCTGGCCGATGTCTATCATCGCAGCCTGGACAAAGGGCTCGCACCGGCGGAAGTCGCCCAGGTGGTAATCGAGGGCCTGCGTAACGATCTGTTCTATCTGCTCCCGCATCCAGAGGTGGCGGAACTACCGACACGAAGAGCGGATGCGGTGAGAAACAATACATATCCCGCGTTTGACCCAAACCTTCAAAAGCTGGTGTTGTAGTGACACGGAGTCGGCCCTCGGAAGGCCGCCCCCCGGTAGACCGACCTTTGATCCAGCTCATATTATTTGATGATCAGGTTTTCTAGAATCAGGTGACAGAAGTATCCGCGAGGATGAAGCACATGCCAGACCAAAACGAACAACCAGGTACTATCGTGCGACAGGACGACCGCTTCGTCGCCGAACTCGAACGCAATCTTGACCATCCTCCGGCGCTGGTTTGGCAGTACCTGGTTGATCCGGCTCGATTTGTCGACTGGCTGGCACCCGGAGAAATCGAACTCAGGCAGGGAGGCGCCGCCCGACTCAACTTTGTCGATAGCGGCATCGTCATCGACAGTACGGTCACCGGGTTCGAGCCCGAACGCGTTCTGGAATACTCCTGGAGCAGCCCCGGTGAACCGGAGCGTCCGGTCCGATTCGAGCTCACCGGCAGCGGACCGACGACGTTGAAGTTGCGGCTATCGTGTCCCGCTGATGAAGATATCGCCCGGTCCTGTGCCGGTTGGGAAGCCCATTTGATGATGCTGCTGGCAAGCATCGAGGGTGTACCGATCAAGTTTCCATTTGAACGCTTTCAGAGTACGCGTGCCCGCTACAACGAGATGATTTAGTCGCGCTTTTTTCGCAGGTCTTTAAGTTTGAAAGTGTCCCAGCGATGAATGATCTATCGCACCACGAATATTGGTAAATCTCATTTACAGAATATGGGTGTCAACCACTCCGGGATGCGCAGGCATGTGGATTTTAGTCTGCCGGAGGAGGCATTCGAATTGCCAACAGATCTGATTAACCCGCCAACGACTCAATTCTGAATTCGATCGCATCGACATCGAATACCCGGTGACCATCGCGTTCGACCAAGGTCTGAATTCGATGACCTAGTCGCCACATTTCTTATCTATCAACAGGATTTAGGAACTGGCCATGATGATCGGTGGCCGGAGCAACAAAGCAATAGCCATAATATATCTGATCGGATATAGTACCAGTATGAACCTCGTTAAGTTGCTCAGAGCCCAAACTCGCACAACCCAGCAACAGTTTGCGGAGCGCGGTGGTACATCTCAGTCGACGGTGGCCGCGTACGAGTCTGGAAGCAAGTCGCCTCAGTTAAAGACAGTCGAGCGGATCGCGAGCGCCTTCAATCTCGAGTTGTTCACGGTGGTCCATCCCGAATTGACCCGTGAAGACCGGCGCAGTCTCGAATTTCACCGTGCGATTGCCGCAGTAATCGATCGTGATCCGGATCGGGTGCGTCAGCGCGCACAGCAAAATCTCACAAAACTTCGCCGATTGCATCCCTATGCGGAAAGGTTGTTGGAGCGTTGGCACCTCTGGCTAACGTTGCCGTCCGAAGACCTGACGGAGCTGATGTTGAGCCGTCGTCCCGTGGCGAGAGAAATGCGCCAGGTCTCACCGTTTTCCGGTGTTCTGGGTCCGCAGGAGCGTGCACAAGTCGTGGCCAGATTCCGCAAGGAGAATGTCGCGTGAACAAACAGCAGTTCGAGCACACGGTTCGCGCTACCGGCGCAATCCTTGGTGTAAACGAAGTGCTGGTTATCGGCAGCCAGGCAATCCATGCCTCGGTCGACATCGTGATTCCCGAGGCCCAACGATCGATTGAAGCGGACATTTCTGCCCTCGAGGATCCCGACGGCGCCAAAGCAGACCTGATCGACGGTTCGATAGGCGAGCTGTCGATGTTCCAGGATACTTTCGGCTATTACGCCCAGGGTGTGACCCCAGAGACCACGAGTCTGCCCGAGGGCTGGCGCAAGCGACTGGTCCCATTCAAGACTCCCGCAACAAGAGGAGTCAAAGCGCTCTGTCTCGAACCTCATGATCTGTGGCTTTCCAAGGCAGTCGCCGGTCGCCAGAAGGACCTGGAATTTTGCGACGCTTTGCTGCAACGGCAGATTGTCAGAAAAGCAACCCTGCGAAAGCGACTCAACAAGATCGTCGGGATTGATCCAGCTGTAACGGTCCTCGTCGCCGCGTGGATCGACCGGATAGTTCGGAACCCGCATGGTAGCTGACACGCTCACCTGTTAGTGAGGTCGCCAAAGACAAACAGAGCGCGCTGGATGATCGCTACGCGCAAAACCCAGAGCGTTTTGTTCGAGGCAGACCGAGAGTACCTATGCCGCCGACAAGCGTCGCGATCAACCCGATCGCTGCAGTCGAGGACGGTCAAGTGATCGATGATCGCGTGAACTTCCCAACTTTGGTTGCAGCGGTCTATGACAAATCGATGTTATCTTTGAAATGACTGTCCATATGAGGTTGACACGTTCCGGATCTGACGGATGGAAAGCCCGGCAGCGAGGCGAAGTCGTAGGATATCTCGAAGTTTGCCAACACTTTGCCCATTACGTGTGGCTGTGTCGCAAAGCTGGAAACTGCGGGTATTGCTTGCCCAGGCTTTGTTCGCCGATCCGGATATTCTGCTGCTGGACGAGCCCACCAACAACCTTGATATTCACACGATCCGTTGGCTTGAAACTGTGCTGAACAATCGCAACAGCACGATGATCATCATTTCGCACGATCGGCACTTCCTGAACGCTGTCTGCACCCATATGGCGGATATCGATTACGGTGAGCTGCGCATTTATCCCGGCAACTATGACGACTTCATGATCGCATCGACCGCTGCAAGGGAACGCATGCAGTCCCAGAACGAAAAGAAGCAGGCACAGATCCTGGAGCTATTCGGCAAGCTGATCATGAGTGAGCCCAACGTCCTGATACTGGACGAACCTACCAATCACCTTGGTATGGAGGCGATTGAGCCCCTGAACCTGGCACTTGAGCATTATGAAGGGACTTTGATTTTTGTCAGCCATGACAGGGAATTTGTTTCATCACTGGCGACCAGAGTGATTGAAATATCGGATAAACATCTGATTGACTATCCTGGTACTTACGATGAGTACCTTGCATACAGTGATGTCGAATCAAAAGCCGTTGGAACATAAGAGCTTGTCGGTACCCAATCGCTGAGGCCTATTCCTTTAAGCGCGCATCGATTTCCCTGGTAATTTCATAGATGCCGGTCTGCATACCGAGCCAGTCGCCGTGTATATCAACTGCCTCGAACACGTGGTTACGCAGCACCCGGTCAGCAGCCAACTCGGAGAAGTTAAAGCGAACCCCGATACCTGATTCGTCCATCTGCTCTGTGGTGAAGTGGTACTCTACGTGCTGGCTGAGAGATTTTGTCACTTCCTGAATCAAGTCACGCCAGTATCCAACAACGGCCTGACCTGCTTCATACTGGGCACGCTGCTTACCGAGCAGGTCAACGAGCACCGGATCATCAAGTTGACGCAGACGTCCGGTTGCAATGAGCTCCTCATATCCAGCAAATATCAATGGGTAGCTCGGCACGACGTCGATCCTGGCCATCGCGGATTCGATCGCCTCAGGATCCTCTCCAGCCATCGTACCAGCATCAAGAGCTCGAAAGAGTGTTTTGATATTCGCGAGATTGTCTTGCATTCCTGGCAGGGTGGAATCAAACATTGCAAGATTACGCGTGGTGTCGGACTTCAATCGCTGGACTATCTGCCGTGTTTCGATAGCATCCAGTCGATCCTGATTCCATCGGTCAACAGAAAGCGCAAGCAGAATCCCCGAGATAAGCACGAAAACTTCCAGCACGAGAGTGCCAAAATCAACCTTGCGGATGGCGGTAGTGATTCGATGCGCAATCATTTGTTCAGATACGGCTCATCCGCACTTACACTTTTAGAACGGTACGTCTTCGTAGTTATCATCATCTACTGGTGAGGCTGGGGGTTGCGGTGACATATCACCGGATACTGACGAGATACGCCAGGCCTGCAAAGCTGGTAAAACACTTTTCCTGTTGTCCGTTGCCAGAACAAAGCCTGCCGGAGAGGTTGAAGAGCGCCTGGATTTCATCGCCAACGTCGTAGCTATCCATAATTGCGCAGTTGTCTTTGATCAACTCCAGCGCAATATGGTTGGGGTACCTTGGATTTTCATTTTCGCCAGTCAGCTTTACGACAAACTCGCGTTTGGTAAAGCCGTTGCTTCCATATTCGGTCGTTTCGCCAATCGAATGGACAACCCCCTGGACTTCAAAACTGTTTGGCATGCTGTTCATTCTCCTGTGACGACGGGCGTGAAACTCAGCGGTTTCTTAGCCGTGAAAGATCAAAGTATGATGATAGCAGTTGACAATCACAATGACTGTCCAATCGGACGGTTCTCATGTGGCTCAGAGTCCTCACGATGTAAGGTTCAAGATGTTGGCCAACCGGCTTCAGGTGATTCCAACTTAAAAAATATCGCGATAGTAGAGTACAAGTCGAATTAACCACCTTTTCCTTTAACCATCAATGTATCAGAATATCTTCAGCTTATTTGTTTTCCAGGAATTGGCCGGTTTCTATCTATCCAATACCTGAGTGCAACGTATTTCGGGCTGCAAATCGGAAATTTGCGGAGCCAGATCGAGTGTATCCGCCGAGCTGGGTTCAGTGGTGCCGCCGAGGTGTCAGATTAGAGTAGTTGCTTGATCGAATAAGTCTTGGTGGCTATTTGGCGGGGAGCGGTTGTGGCAGAGCCTTTCACGGACTAGTATGTTTGCGTAAAAACGCCAATACCTGACTGAGGTATTTCACCTGGTTTTCATCCTTATAGAACCCATGCGACTCACGCTTGCGAACAAACCATTCATACGGCTTTTTCTGTTTATTCAGCGCAGCCTTTAGCCGATTTGCGTGCGCAATGGGTGCACGTATATCCCTTTTGCCATGGGCAATAAACACCGGTGCTCGCAGTGCTGCAACATGATTGACCGGCGAAAACTGTTTGAGTTGATCTCGATCCCGGCCGATGACTTCCTCGAGATAGTTTTCACCTCCATAGAATCGTTCGATATCACCCTTCTTGTACATCAATGACAGATCGTAAATACCGGCATTGGCCACCACACACGCAAACAGGTCCGGGGCCAGGGTAGCACTCATTGCCGCGGAATAAGCACCAAAACTCGCACCCATGATACAAACCTGGTCATCTCTGGCATGGCCTTTCGCGAGCGCCCAACGCGTACCAGCGATAATGTCCTGTTGGATATGGTCACCCCAGTGACGGTTGCCTGCGTCCATGAACGCAAGACCATAACCAGACGATCCCCGGTAGTTAACCTGCAGCACACCGAAGCCTTGCGTCGCGAGCACCTGCACTGTCGAATCGAACTGCCAGCGGTCACGAGCGCGGGGCCCACCGTGAACCAGCACAACCAGCGCCCCCTTGCCGCCCGGCGGTTGCGTTAGGTAACCGTGGATTGTCGTACCATCAAAAGATTCAAATGATATCGACTCAACTACTGCCAACGCGCTGGCATCAACCCGTGGTTTCGAGCGGAACAACAGTTTCAGTTGCACAGCCTCGCGATCAAACAGATAGAACGCACCAGGGTCGCGGTCACTTC
This sequence comes from Gammaproteobacteria bacterium, assembly GCA_021773555.1. GTDB lineage: Bacteria > Pseudomonadota > Gammaproteobacteria > Pseudomonadales > Azotimanducaceae. The sequence continues at coordinate 4,530 of JAJFKA010000011.1, read as the reverse complement.
GCACGCGCACAATCCACAGCTTGCCATCTTCAGACCGACTGGTGATATCAACCAGACTACCTTCAAAGGTACTGAGCAGCGATTTGAAAACCTGGGCTTCTTCGGATTGGGAAAACAACATGTAACTGGGCATGCCATCGTCCAGCTTCAGCCCATAGACATCGCGGCCATCGGACGAAACCGTGAACGCGGATATATCGACGACATCATGTGTGAACAGATGTTTGCCGCCGCTGCCATCCAGTTCTAACTCGTACAAACCAAGTTTGTCCTGTTCAAGTCGATCGGCAGCAAACGCTTTGTCTCCGTCGCTGTTTATCGCGATTGGAAAAAAGTCGTCGGTATATTCCTGCGCGGGAAGCTCCAACCAATCTTCTGCACCAACTGGCAATGTGTTCAAATGGACCGAGTTGTCTTCACGATAGCTGCTGATCAGACGCAGTTCACCCGATTTGTCGGTCAGGAAGTCGGCGTAGCCATGCATGGCTGATCGAACCCGCTTTTCATCCTCCCCGGTATAGACATTCAGCAACTTCACCTGCGCCCGGGCCAACTGCCCTTGCATGGGAGTCGAGGCAATCAGTACATGTTTATTGTCCTCCGGCAAAGTGTCGATCACTTCACCCCAGGCATACTCCCCTTCGCGGCGCGCTAGCCGGGTGCCAACCTGCTGGTCATGTGCACGGTATCCAAAGATGAATTCGCCATCTTTACCGTCAAAGTTGACTGCCGCCAGTTCGCCGTAAAACTTTGGCGCTTCCTGGGTCTTCTGCACTTCATACAGTTGCATCACTACACGCGTGTTGTTTGCCCAGGCGTATGTTCCAACTTCTTCCCAACCGCCTGTATCAAAGGCACCAAGTGTTTTCAGGGTAGTTCGATCCAGGAACACAAGAATATGCTTGCGGTCTTTAAGCATCTTAATTGCCAGATAGTCACCCAGCGGTGAAATTTTTACCTGTTTGATTTCCGGGGCTGCAACCAGATCAGAGATCGTCACCTCAGCGTGGCAGAGTGGCGCGAGCGCGAGCAGAGCACTTAGGAATAAAATGGGTTTCAAGTTACTGCCTGATCATAATTGAAGCGAGGTTGGATGCTATCTCAGTTCTGGTTGTGGCTCCACCATGTGGGTTAATACTGAGCCAGAAAACGACCCACTCTGCGGAAAGCGTCATCTGCCTCAGGCAAATCAAAAGCCTGCCAGACATGGATCGTATGCGGCCATGCCTGCAAGACAGCCTCCGATCCCTGTGCGTTGGCTTTATTAACATAACGATTGGCATCATCCATGAACATTTCATCGAGCGACGCCTGAACGAGAGTTGGTGGTAACCCTGAAAGGTCGCCAAGCAATGGTGAAATGACTTTTGCGCTCGGGCTCACACGATGCATTGCAAACATCATCCACAACTTCACAAAGTCCGGCGCGGTGACGACGGGTCCAAAACTCTCACCCTGCATGACGTCGGTCGCGATGTTGTTCCGCAGGCTCGGGCTCGCCAAAGTAACATCAGTTTGCGGTGAAAATACCACCGCAGCATTTGCAGGCTGTACACCCTGATCGCGTACCCATGCGAGCAATGAGAGTGCCATATTGCCACCAGAGGAATCACCGACGACAAAGATAATCTCAGCCGATGCGGTCGCGTCCGATCCATGTTCAAGTAGCCAGAGATAGGCCGTCCGGCAATCTTCCAGCCCTTCCATTCTGGTGTGTTCTGGTATGAGCCGATAATTAGTCGCAAGAACGGCCGCCCCACTGACAGCGGACATTCGACTGGTTATTGGCCGGTGACTTACCGCGCTACCCGTCATGTAGGCACCGCCGTGGATGTAAAGTAATCGACGTGTGGAGGTCACACCTGGGGCCAACACCCACTCTGCTGCCACACCACCGGCATCGACCGGTATAATTTTCGCTGAAATATCTGCGTTCCGCCCGGCCTCGTCCAGTTGCTCACGCATAATTTTCATGCGGGCGTTCCAATTTCCATCTGGCGGATTCGCCATGTCCTCGCGCATTTGTGCAACCAACTCAGCATGCGCGGCACTGATCTCTGCTTCCGGTGGCAAAACAGAAACCGGCCGTGGTTGATCGAATTGAGTGTGGTCTTCAGCAGAGAAAATCACCTTCGCAACCACGACAAAAATCAGCAATATTGCAGCGATGACGGTGACAGATACCAGCAACAGTTTAATCATTGGTCTCAGTGCCTGCGCTTACCGGAAATTCAATTTGTGTGACCAGATCTGATTCAGCCACCGTCGCGGGATCATTGAGATAGAGTTCTCTTGGAGGCCCTGCCAATTGGTATCCATGTTGGTGAATCCAACGAAACAGCTTCTGGTAAGCCGCCGTTAATCCGGTGTAAGAGCCGCTAAGTTCTAATCCCGCAATGGTCCCGCCAGACAGCAGACGCACATCAAAGGCCTCGTTGTCTTCGTTAGCTGAGCCAGTCGCGACCGGCACTGCCACCTCCACCACTCCACTGTTTTCTTCATCAATCACATCGTGATAGATCAACATCGGCACACCCGTTGCCTGCAACTGCCCTGAATCAAGCGCCGCGCCCAGAACCGCAAAACCATTCGCAATGTCCCCGGCAATTTTGTCCCGATTCGTTTCTAATCTAACGATACAAATCTGTCTACTTTGCTGTTCAGTAACGACCACGTCACTGATCATCGGCTGAGGGTCATCCAGCAGTTTATCGACTGCGTCCACCATCGTGCCAACGGAGGCCATCCGCGCCTTGAGTAGCGTTCTATGTTCCGCAAGAATCGAACTCGCTTCCTCCTCAGAATCAAGGAAACGTCGGATGTCCACCAATGGCATCTCAACGGCACGTAACTGGCGGATCAAGTCAGCACGATGTGCTTGTTCGAGCAGGTAATAACGATAACCGGTGGCCGCATCGACGCGCGCCGGTTTTAGCACACCCATCTCATCATAAAGGCGCAGTGCCCTGGTCGATAACCGGGTCATCTGGGAAAATTGCCCGATGGAAAGAGGTTTTTGTACCGGCATTAATCTGCGCCCGCTTAAAGGTGCCCTATCCTGAGCCTTGACCCAGGGGTAAGGTCAAGGGCCAAAATCATCGATTTGTGCGCAACGGATTCATCTGAATAAATTGATGAATGAGAGGCACCAGGATATGGGGTATATCCTCCTGGCAGAAATGACTTGCGTCCTCAAACTCGTTCACCGGTGCTTTCGGAAACAGTGCTTTAAAGTCAGCAATCGCATCCGCTGGGATAATTGCCCGGTCTTTCATCCCATAAGCCAACATCGCCGGCTTGGCTTTTACTTTATCCAGATTGCCAGTCGCCAGACCTTCCATGATGAAAGGTTGGATGCGCTTAAAATGAACGTCCAGCGGAAACTCCAGACTGCCAATGCAAGATGCTCTGTCAGGGAACGGTGCCGAGTAAGCACGAATCCAGGTTGCATCAACCGCACTTGAGTTCTCAAAACCGACAATTTTCATCACTGACAGAATAGTCGAGCCAAGTTCCCCCAGAATACCTTCCAATGTGCCTGCTTCCTGGTGTTTTGCAATCCACGCAAACCATTCAGACGCCTGCTCGCTACGCGGCGCACCGCCGTAGCCCAGTAAGGTATTCATCAACGCCAGCCGCTTGACCCGATCTGGATTGCGGATTGTGTATGATCGCCCGGTCCTGTGCCGGCTGGGAAGCCCATTTGATGATGCTGCTGGCAAGCATCGAGGGTGTACCGATCAAGTTTCCATTTGAACGCTTTCAGAGTACGCGTGCCCGCTACAACGAAATGATTTAGTCGCGCTGATAAGGTCGTCGACTATCTGGGTGCTGGCATCATGGATGCTTTGTACTTTTACTTTCTGGTACCCCAGCGAGTACTGGATAGAAAATATGCAGAACAGCTTTTTGTTGCTGTCTGCAAATGACATCCGGGTCTGATGCAGCCTAATTTCTAAACTGTAGTCTCAGATAGACATTGCGTCCTGCACCGGGCAGTCGTTCACCCATTGCAACATCTGAATCCCTGATCCGATTATAGCCACCCAGGTGATTCTGGTATTTCTGATCAAGGATATTCTCCAGTCCGATGGATACAAGGAAGCCTTCTTTGACCTGCCAGTGACTGTAGAGGTTCAAGATGCCATGGCCAGGGGTCTTCTCTTCACTATTGGTCTTCGCTACCTTGTTCTGCTTGTTTACCAGTACACTTTCGAAGTTCACCGACCAATCGGATTGCTCATACACAATGCCCACAGATAAGTGGTCAGGCGAAATACGATACAGGTTGTCATTGATATCTCGCCGTTTGCCGCGAACAACAGATAGCACACCTTCTAATCGCCATCGATCAGTGAGGGAAATCCCATAGTCGGCATCCAGGCCAACTGTAAACCTCCCCGTTTTAGTTACAGATCCAATTAGAGTTTTCCACTGATTTATATTTGTCCAGGTACTCAATCGGTGTCAGCTTTTCCAGCGAGTCATGAGGTCGTTCCTGGTTGTACTCATCGATCCAATCGGTGGTTA
>JAJFKA010000002.1 GCA_021773555.1 Gammaproteobacteria bacterium | reverse complement strand
GCGGCAGCGAAGAAAAGTGAACGCTGCATTTTGGATTTCCCCCGGTGCAGGGCGAACATGCCGAGTAGTACATAAGCGATGAGGGCGATTACCTTGACGGTCAACCAGTCGTCACGGATTGGATATTGCCTGGTAACAATCGCGAGTGATATGGCGGAACCCAGCAACACGGTGTCGATTATGTGCGGCAGAATTCGCGTTAATCTGTGTTCCAGCAGGGGATTTTCAAGCAACATCCACAATCCGCGGAGCACAAAGAGGGACCCGGACAGAACGACGCTGATGACATGCAGGTAGTAACTGATCAGGAAAATGTTCATGAGGCGTGAGGCTTGAAGTACAAAAGGCAATCATTGCGCGCGACGAAGGGGTCGGTCGTTGCCATGAACATAGTCATGGCAGCCTTTGTCGTTAGAAAGCCGCTGACATCGTGAAAATACTCATGAATCAGGTCTTCTCCCCGGGCATTTACCGCAGAAAGCGGCGCCAGTTTCTTCCTGCCGAGCCAGCCGATATTGGTGTTCACGGCTACTTCCTGGAAATTGAGTTGATCAATAGTGTTGATTACGGTGAGGTCTGCGTCATCCTGAACGGAGCTTGAATAGTGAATGTTGTGACTGGGTTCAATTTCAAGTCGCAGGGGATGTTCAAGAAGCTGACCATCTACTGGCTCGGTATTGAACAGATGCGTAACTGTTGCAAACCGGTGCAGGGATTCATAGGCGAGAACATCTGCACGCGGGTCCATAAATCCGCCAAACTCAACGGTAACCAGGGGCGACACACCATTTGTGTTCTCGATTAATGTGCCGAGTTTCTGATCGATGACAACGAGCTTTTTGGTGAACATCTGCGCGAGCAATTGCGTCGGAATGTGGGTGTCGACAGCAACGGCAAAGGCCTCACTGTGCGCGGAGGTGTTGTGGGTATCAACAATGGCTTCCGGACTAAGTACAGCAAGTCGTTCGAGTAGGTCGTTTGCGAGTTTTCGCTGGTTAGTGTCGAAAGGCAGTTTAAAACAGCGATTAAAGTCCTGTTCCCCGGGTAAATATCGATGGGAGAGAATGGGGGGATGTAATGCCGCGCTGACTGAGGCAACCACGACGACGAGATTGGTCGCCGGTAGAATTGCTTCTTTGAGTATTCGATGGACTGCCTTGAGGCCGGAGGGTTCGTTTCCATGTAACAACGTTATTATGGCGCGGGAGCGAGATTGGTCCTTGCCCGTGACGTTGATCCAGGTCGGCTTGCCAAGCTTCTGGAGAAACTCGATGTGATTTTCGCCAAGGTGAGTACCGACGGGTGCATTCAGGACTTGAAATTCTGTGAGTGGTGGCATTGTAAGATCGTTGTCGGATGGCTGAAGTTGGCTTGCAGGTATTATAGACTAATGCGTTGAAGATACAGATGCTGAACAAAAAAGGTAGCAAATGAAATTATCAGAACCGGCGTTCACGATTGGCGTGGAAGAAGAGTACCTGCTCGTTGACCGCGAGACGCGTGACCTGGTAAATGATCCACCGCCTGACTTAATGGATCAATGTGTCGCGGCGCTTGGTGAACAGGTCAGTCCGGAGCTAATGCGTGCGCAGATCGAAGTCGGGACAACGGTCTGTAAAGATGTCGGCATGGCACGGTCTGAACTTAGAAAACTGCGAGCTACCATTGCTGAGATCTGCGGTAAATTTGGATTTGCGCCAATTGCCGTATCCACCCATCCATTTGGTAGATGGCTGGAACAAAAACAAACTGAGAAGGAGCGATACCATTCCCTAACCCAGGAAATGCAGGCAACGGCCAGAAGGCTGTTGATTTGCGGCATGCATACCCATGTTGGCATTGAGGACCCTGAACTGCGCATTGACCTGATGAATCAGCAGAGCTACTTCCTGCCCCATATGCTCGCGTTGTCAACTTCCTCACCTTTTTGGGAAGGTGAAGATACCGGATTGAAATGTTTTCGACTGACGGTGTTTGACGCCTTACCCAGGACTGGATTGCCAGAACAGTTCGCCAGCTTTGCGGAGTACCAGCGACACGTGAGCGTCCTGGTGAATGCGGGCCTGATGGAAGATACCAGCAAAATTTGGTGGGATCTGCGGCCGAGTGCGAGGTTCCCTACGCTCGAGACAAGGATTATGGATGTGGTCACCAATCTGGAGCATGCGGTTTCTCTGGTAGCGTTGAATGTCTGTCTGCTGCGCATGTTGTTTCGGGCCCGCCAGAAAAATCAACGCTGGCGGGTATACGCCAACATGTTGATAGAAGAGAATCGGTGGCGCGCGATGCGATATTCGTTCGAATCCGGTTTGATTGATCTTGCGCGTCAGGAGATTGTGCCTTATGCAGAATTGCTTGATGAGTTGATAGAGTTTGTCAGAGAAGATGCGCTCGCGCTTAATTGTGTGAATGAAATTGAAGACCTGCGAAACATCCTGCGAGATGGAACCAGTGCGCACAGACAATTAGATATCTACGCGGCGTCGCGTTCGGCAGGCGCGAGTAACGCGGAGGCTTTGGTCGCGGTAGTTGACTGGCTGATCGAGGAAACTGTACGGGGATTGGACGACTGAATCTGCCGGCAGAATTCAAAGGAGAATGGGAAAATCTATGTCAGGCAAGAATGTCTTTTACGCGCAATCAGGCGGTGTGACGGCCGTCATCAATGCCACCGCTTGTGGCGTCATTGAAACTGCACGCAAACAAAGATCGATTGGTAAAGTGCTTGCTGGCCGCAATGGGATCATCGGTGCGCTCAACGAGGAGCTGATCGATACGTCGCTCGAATCCCGTGCCGATATCGCAAAGCTTCGTCATACCCCAAGCGGCGCTTTTGGTTCCTGTCGTTACAAACTCAAATCGATTGATGAGAATCGAGCGGAATACGAACGGCTGATCGATGTATTCAGGGCCCATCAGATAGGCTATTTTTTCTACAACGGCGGCGGTGATTCAACGGATACGGCAAATAAGGTGTCGTCTTTTTCAAGAACACTGGGGTACCCAATCACCTGTATCGGCATACCCAAAACTGTTGATAATGACCTGGCAATCACCGATACCTGCCCCGGATTTGGATCCGTTGCCAAGTATGTCGCCATATCAACCCTGGAGGCAGGGCTTGACGTGGCGTCCATGGCGACGAGTTCAACCAAGGTCTTCGTACTGGAAGTGATGGGTCGGCATGCCGGCTGGATTGCTGCCGCAGGCGGTCTCGCTGGATCTTCAGCCCGGCAGCCTCCACACATTATCCTCTTTCCGGAAATTGCCTTCGACAGACAACGATTCCTTGACAAGGTAAAAGCGACAGTCAACTCAATCGGGTTCTGCGTGATCGTCGCATCCGAAGGTACGCAATATGGCGATGGTCGATTTGTGGCGGATGCAGGTTTAAAGGATGCCTTTGGGCACACTCAACTTGGTGGCGTCGCGCCGTCTCTGGTTGACATGATCAAACAGGCGCATGGCTATAAGTGTCACTGGTCGGTTGCCGATTACCTACAGCGTGCGGCCCGGCATATTGCCTCAGCAACCGACGTGGCCCAGGCTTACGCCGTTGGCGAGGCAGCGGTAGAATTTGCAATAGCCGGAAAGGATGCAGTTATGCCGGTAATTATTCGAGGCAAGGGTAAAAAATACACATGGGAAATCGGTGAGGCGCCGCTCGGTAAGGTGGCCAATGTAGAGAAAAAGCTGCCGCGCTCGTTCATTTCCAAAGACGGCTATTCTATTACCGCGAGCGCCAGGCGTTATCTCTCGCCGTTGATTGCGGGGGAGAGTCATCCCCCGTATCGCAATGGTCTCCCGGTTTATGTGCGCCTGAAGAACAAACTGGTCAGAAAAAAGCTGCCTGCTTTTAGAACCGAGGGATAGAGCTCACAATCTGCCAGTGCAGACCATGATCACTTACCCGCGCTAGCCCGCATTATTCACGAAGGCGACACAGTAAAATCGTTAGGCCACTATACTTCATAGGTTAGGTAAAAATGGAAGTTAATTAGTGAAATACAGTCTGTGTCTGAATGGTTTTCTGACAATTCTGCCTTCGAATCTTGAACAAAATCGCTCAAGACATAGCTACGGCTATGCCTTTCACGATGTTTGTCCAACCTTCTTCGCCACAATTGCCAGAAAATCCATT
>JAJFKA010000001.1 GCA_021773555.1 Gammaproteobacteria bacterium | reverse complement strand
AAGAGAATCGTGCAGGTGGGAATTGTCGTCGAGGATGCGGAGCAGGTCGCCCGGCAATACTCAGAACTTCTGGGTGTGGGACCATGGAGCTTTTTGCACTTCAAGCCGCCTCATCTGGCGGATTGTCATCTGCATGGCATTCCAGTGCGAGATGCTGATTTCGGCGTGAAGGCGGCCCTGGCCACCCTGGGCGATCTCCAGTTCGAGCTGCTCGAACCAACACACGGGGCAAGCACACATATGGAGTTTCTGAAAATGCAGGGTGCAGGCGTTCATCACCTGAGCTTCGGCGGAGTCCGTGATCACGATCAGATCGTATCGAATCTGGAAAACGAGGGGATTGAGCCCGAGTCCACAGGGGTTATAGGAGGCGCTTCCACATTCACTTATCTGGCTACCCAGGATGAGTTGGGAACAATCTGGGAGCTTGGGAAGGGAAAACCGGGAGAGAAAAGCAGCTTGAAACCGTACGGCAGGTATCCTCCGTCAGAAATAATGGAGTCGGCGTAAAATTTACAAAATGCTCCGAGTTTAATTGGGGGCGGAGTTAGAATAATAGTCCTATTTTACCCCGACCCTTACCCCGACCCCATTTATTCCGATCCCGATCAAAGGAGTCCGATGTGCGACAATCCAATCCCGGCGTAACCATCAAGTTGTTCCTCTTGCTATCTACGGTCTCATTGGCCACCAGCGCAGCCGAGCATGAGCGCGAGGCACTCTTCGGCGACACCCATATTCATACCATGTATTCCATGGACGCGTTCGCCGCAGGTGGGGTCAGGACTTCTCCCGCCGTTGCTTATCAATATGCAAAAGGCGAGGCAATCCCGCATCCAAACGGTGGCACGATCAGATTGTCCGGACCGCCCCTGGACTTTCTGATGGTGGCGGACCATGCGTCGTACCTCGGCGTTAACGCAGCGCAGTTGGATCCAACCAGTCCAACCTATGGCCATCCACAGGGCAGTACGCTGGTGCCAGATTCTCCAAAGGGACTGGTTGCAGTAATCACGTCACTTCGAAAACTGGCGCTTGACAACCACGAACTGGTTGGCAATGTCGTCATCCAGGATGCCTGGCAGAAATCCATCGCCGCGGCCGAACACCATAACGACCCTGGCACATTTACCGCACTACTGGGCTACGAGTACACGCCCACACCTGGCAGCCGCCACCTGCACCGTAATGTTGTGTTTCGGGGAGCAAACGTGCCGGTTCGACCTTTCAGCGCACGCGACTCCGAAGACCCGGAAGATCTCTGGCACTGGATGGAGGGACTAAGAAAAACAGGGATTGAGTCACTCGCTATCCCACACAACATGAACCAGAGTGATGGCCTCGCCTTTATGACCACCACCTGGAAAGGCGAACCGATTGATCGCGAATTTGCTGAACTTCGAATGCGCAATGAACCGATAGCCGAGATCAGCCAGCAGAAGGGAACTTCCGAAGTGCATCCTTCTTTGTCTCCCAACGACGAATGGGCTGACTTCCAGATTGTGCAGTACTACCTGAACCGCCGAGAAAACAAGGACCCGATTTCCGTCTTTAAAGGTGGCTATTACCGCGATGCATTACTGACCGGTGTCGCGATGCAGGCGGAAAGTGGTTTCAATCCCTATCAACTCGGTGCCATTGGTTCGAGTGACTCGCATACAACTGGCGCCCCTTATGAAGAAGAGAATCACTTTTCCGGCGGCGCCAGCACCGCGTTAACTCGTGGTTCCGCATACCCCGGTTACCAGCGAGGTGACGACGAGAGCGCCTGGAAGGACTACTGGACCCCAAGACAGGCCACTCATGGAACTGGCGGCCTCGCTGGCGTCTGGGCAGAATCTAACACCCGGGAAGACATTTATGATGCCATGCACCGACGCGAGACTTTTGCCACGTCCGGTCCACGGATCAGGGTGAGGATGTTCGCCGGATTTGCGCTGGATGACGGCCTGACTCAAGACCGGGACTGGGTCCGGAAGGCTTACCAGAACGGGGTTGCTATGGGCAGTGTGCTGACGAGTGAATCGAACCCAAATGGCACTGCGCCCAGGATTCTGGTCTGGTCAATGCGCGACGCCCAATCCACCTGGTTGCAACGTCTACAGGTCATCAAGGGTTGGGTTGAAGACGGCGAGGCAAAGGAAGCAATCTTTGATGTTGCGTGTTCAGACAATCTCTTGCCTGATCCTGAAACACATCGATGCCCGGACAATGGTGCAACCGTCAACCTAAACGACTGTTCGGTAAGTCGCGACAAAGGTGCGACCCAATTGAAAACCGTCTGGCAGGATCCTGCATTTTCTCCAGACCAACATGCATTCTACTATGCTCGGGTTATAGAGAATCCCAGCTGCCGCTGGTCCACCTGGGACTCGATCCGACTGGGCATCGCTCCTAATCCTGATTTACCAAAGACGCATCAGGAAAGAGCCTGGAGCTCACCCATATGGTACGAACCTGCGCGGGGTCGTTAGTCGGCAGGATGTCCAGCCTACTGCCGGTCGCCCGCAATGATATGTACTCTCGAGTGCGCGCGGGACAGAATTTAGAAGGTACCCGTCACCTGGGCTGGCGGCGCAACGGTGAGGCGCCCTGCTACGCCGAACTGGTTGATTAGGTCTGCGACGAAGCCACTCTCTTTAGCTTCTTCGACGAACGTGCTCAGAAAACTGACGGCAGCAGATCGCCCCCTGGCAGTGCCGATAGCTTGTTGCACGGTCGTGAATTTACCCTCTAACAATCTTGCTCCAGGTAGTCTTGCAACATCGTCGACCAACCCCGCCCTTAAGCCCGCCAGGGCATCCATATTCTCCGAAACGAAATCCTCATATGCCTGCCGGCCGACCGCCCGGTGTAGTTCCGCGTGTTGAATATTGTCCGTGAGCCACAGTTCGAAAGCAGCGCGGGCTGGTACCGCGATACGCGTGCCAGGTTGGTCAACATCTGCAATGGACTGGATCAGGGAATTAGCCGGGACGAGGTACGTGGCTTCTATTTCTGCATAAGCCGGAGTGAAATCGATATGTTTAGCACGTGATGGTTCGGCACCGATGAGACCAATGTCCCATATGTCGTCGGTGGCTGCATCGGCCAGCTCACCGGGGGTCTTAAACGTCACATACCGAACCTCGACGTCGAGGTGACGAGCGACCTCTGCAGCCATGCTCGGCGACACGCCTTGTGGTTGACCGGTATCGGACTTGCCTGTGACCAGTAGAAAGTTGGATAAATTGATACCAGCGCGTAGTACGCCGGTAGGTGCGAGTTCGGTGCGAACCAGATCGAGCATGACGATTCCTTGGCTATTGTTATTTTGGACCACGCCACGGCGCACCGGGACGTGATGCATAGAGATCACGGTACACAGCATTGCCCAATCGACGCCGCAGCGAAGATGGCGCCAGACCTGCAATCACTTTGATTTGTCTGGCCATATGCGCCTGGTCACTGTAACCGCAATCGGCCGCCACTCGACTCAACTTGACGCCGCCATCGATCAATTCAAGCGCATTGTGAAATCGCATAAGTTGCACAAACTTCCGCGGCTGTATCCCGACGACGTCGCTCCATAGCCGGCTGAATGATCGGTCGCTCACCGATAGTTTTCGAGCCATCTCGGCCGAACTGCATCGCCCCCCATTCGCTGCTTCCAATAACATTTTCAGGCGAGGTTCGATCGTCGAGTGCGACTGCAGCGCGTTCATAAGCAGGCTGTCGGCCACCGCAACACGGCTGCTATCCGATTCTGCCGAACGCAATTCCTTTACTAGCTGATCACCAATCTCATTCAGCGATTCAGATGGAAGTACCGGTCGATCGAGCATGCTTGCCATCGACACTTTCGAGAATCTACCGACACCCCAAGGTCGAAACCGAATAGCAAAGACCGACATCGGCTCGCGAACGGACAGCCTCAAGGCCTTATGCGCCGCACAATACAGAAACGCTCGATTCTGCTGCCGCCATTTGCCCGATTCGGTCAGGACGAACGGGATTGACTTGAAGTGGACGATGAACTCCGGCGACGCATCTGGAAAAATATCGTCCAGCGCATCGCCATCCGGCTCAACCTGCCACGACCAATAACACTCTATGAAAGCTGACAATTCCTGATGTGGATCGAATGACCTATACACGGCTATTGGCTGAAACATTCAAGACAGTGGCATCCAGGCTGAGTATAACTTTCTCCCTTGAACCAACAGATGGAGAGAACGATGAAAATTTTAGCGGGTTTGACGTTAATCCCCGCCCTGGCGGTTGGCAGTGATCATGATAGCAAACAACTCAGGTGGCTCGCCGGTTGCTGGATATCGACCGACAAAAGCGCTCAAGAAGTGTGGGTCGTCGACAGTGACCGATCCTTGATTGGTTTCGACGTCGTGTTTAGCAATAACCAGGTCGGATTCTACGAAGTGCTGAGCATAAAGCGCAAAGAAGACGGCTCACTGGTCTACACACCACATCCGTCTGGGCAGCCATCCGCATCGTTTGTAGCAACGGAGGTCGCCGAGAATGGCGTTGTCTTTACCAATCCTGATCACGACTACCCACAGGAGATAAAGTACGCGAGGGAAGGAAACCACCTTAATGCGACCATCTCGCTGCTAGAGGGTGCCAGACCCAACTCTTTTGACAAAGTCGCCTGTGATTAGGTCTGGGAGGGCGTATCGGGTGCTGACAGGCCGCTAAGGGTCGGGCATGAATGAAACGGAGCCGACTTTTGACCTAAATGGGGTGAGCGACGGGGTTTGAACCCGCGACCGCCGGAATCACAATCCGGAGCTCTACCAACTGAGCTACGCCCACCATTGACTGGTACGCCCGGCAGGAATCGAACCTGCAACCCTCGGCTTAGAAGGCCGATGCTCTATCCGATTGAGCTACGGGCGCAATCATAAAGCAATTTGCCCCTCATCACCGGGGCCGCTGATACATCCAGCGGGAAGATTGGTCGGGGTAGAGAGATTCGAACTCCCGACATCCTGCTCCCAAAGCAGGCGCGCTACCAGACTGCGCTATACCCCGTTTCAATTGCCTGTTGCGAGAGACTGTAAAGCTTAAGATAATGCCTCCGCGACAATTCCCGGCACCGACTTAACTGAACGTACCCAGGTAACGCCGATCGAGAGGGCCGCATTCTACTTAAACAGAGACGATACAGTCAATTGGCTTCTTGCCAGGCGGAACAGGCATGAGTTACCTTTTTATTTCGGACCTTCATCTTGATGAAAATCGGCCCGATATCACCCGCGGTTTCATTAAGCTGCTTGCTAACCTGCCCGTCGGCATCGAACGCCTGTATATCCTGGGAGATTTCTTCGAGGTCTGGCTCGGCGACGATCACGAAACACCATTCAACGCTGAAATCATCAAAACTCTGGCCGAAATCAGCCTGCCAAAGTACATTATGCACGGCAATCGTGACTTCCTGCTGGGCCAGGAGTTCTGTAACGCCACCGGCTGTAAACTTCTGCCCGACCCCTCTATCATCGACATTGGCGGTGAACCTGTTCTGCTCATGCATGGCGATAGTCTCTGCACACGGGATGAGGCATATATGAAGCTACGCGCGATGCTGCGCAGCACACCGGTGCAACTGGATCTGTTATCCAAATCACTGGAAGAACGCGCCCTGATTGCCAGTAATGCTCGTACCCAGAGCAAACAGCACACCCGTGAAACCGCCGAAGACATCATGGATGTGACCCTGGAGGAAGTCGTGCGTGTTATGACAGAACAGGGGGTCGGCCTGCTCATCCACGGACACACCCATCGACCGGCAACCCATGACCTGGTCGTTGCCGGACAACCCGCACAACGCATTGTCCTGGGGGATTGGGACAAACACGGGTGGTATCTGGAACTGGATGAGACTCAACGTTCGCTGGTTTCATTCCCGATTTAGGGGAATCAGCCCGGTGGCCCACTGTGAAATCGGAAGTCGGTATCCGGTTCCAGAATCAGTTGCTTATCCAGGTCGAGGAAATGTTCAATTCGGGCGTCGATTTCCGAACCACCATAGGTCCTTGCCATCTTCAGGTAGACGTTGAAATGCCGTTCCTCTGATTTAAGCAGCGAAGCATAAAATCCCGCCAGTTCATCATCAAGCACCGCAAGCAGCATCTGAAACCGCTCACAACTGCGCGCTTCAACGATGGCGCAAACAATGAGTGTATCGACTAACCTGGCCGGTTCAAATGTGCGCACGCCATCACGCAGTCCACCTGCATATCGCGCCGGCGAAACATGTCGATATTCAATTTCGCGCGATGCCAGTAAGGCGAGCACCTGTTCGAAGTGACGTAATTCCTCGCGGGCAAGTTTGGATAACTGCATCATGAGGTCTGGCTTGTCCACATAGCGATAGATCAGATTGAGCGCCGTGGAAGCAGCTTTTTTCTCACAGTTGGCGTGATCAACCAGCAGCACAGGCAGGTTTGATGGCACCGCCGCCAGCCAGGCATCGGGTGTTGCACATCTTAAAAAACTGTTGACATTCATGGCCTTACAAAACCTGTGGTGAATGTTGGTCGCTTAACTTTATGACGCTTTTCGGTTAGACTGTCGCCCCTTTTCAGGGTCCGTACCTCGATTGAAAAATTGACTGCTACCCTGCCCTTGCCACGATTTGAACGAGGAACAATGAGTGCTTGAAGCATACCGACAACACGTCTCTGAACGGGCCGAGCAAGGCATAGATCCCCTCCCACTTTCGGCCGAACAGGTTAACGATTTGGTGGAGCTTTTAAAAGCGCCACCCGCAGGTGAAGAAGATTTTATCCTCGACCTGATAGCAAACAGAGTTCCGGCCGGTGTTGATGACGCTGCCTACGTTAAAGCTGCCTTCCTGACTGCAGTTGCCAGGGGAGACACAGTATCGCCGGTTATCGACCGGGAAAAAGCGACCTACCTGCTGGGCACCATGCTCGGTGGTTACAATATCGACTCGCTGGTTGAATTGCTGGATGATGCTGAAGTAGCAGAAACTGCCGCAGCCGGATTGTCCCGAACTCTGCTGATGTTCGACGCATTTCATGATGTTGTGGAAAAGTCTGCTTCAAATCCCCACGCAAAACGCGTGCTGGAGTCCTGGGCAAATGCGGAATGGTTCACCAATAAAGACAAGGTGTCCGAAAAAATAACCATGACCGTGTTTATGGTGGAAGGTGAAACAAACACTGACGACCTTTCGCCTGCGGGAGACGCATGGAGCCGACCCGATATTCCCCTGCACGCAAAAGCCATGCTGTCAAAAACGTTTGACAAACCGTTGCAAACAATCGATCAGCTAAAGAACAAAGGTCACGGTCTTGCCTATGTTGGTGATGTAGTTGGTACTGGTTCGTCGCGCAAGTCAGCCACCAATTCGGTCCTCTGGCATATGGGACACGATATCCCCCATATACCCAACAAACGTGACGGTGGCGTTGTCCTCGGCGGCAAGATCGCGCCGATCTTCTTTAACACCATGGAAGATGCAGGCGCGCTGCCAATCGAATGCGACGTCTCCAAAATGAATATGGGCGATGTCATATCGATTTACCCCTATGAAGGAAAGGTCACTAACGAGGAAACAGGGGAGACCCTGGCGGAATTCGAACTGGCCACAGAAGTACTGTTGGATGAAGTTCAGGCTGGCGGGCGCATCCCGCTGATTATCGGCAGGGGACTAACGACCCGGGCCAGGGAGACGCTGGGGCTGGGACCGAGCGATGTGTTCCGCCTGCCGACACCGGCAGAGGAGTCCAGTAAAGGCTTCACGCTGGCACAAAAAATTGTTGGCAGGGCCTGTGGTGTTGACGGTATTCGACCGGGCACCTACTGTGAACCCAGAATGACAACC
The DNA here is from genome assembly GCA_021773555.1 of Gammaproteobacteria bacterium. Classification (GTDB taxonomy): domain Bacteria; phylum Pseudomonadota; class Gammaproteobacteria; order Pseudomonadales; family Azotimanducaceae. The sequence continues at coordinate 34,735 of JAJFKA010000001.1, read as the reverse complement.
GTGGGCTCGCAAGATACTACCGGACCCATGACCCGTGATGAATTAAAGGAACTGGCCTGCCTTGGATTTTCAGCAGACCTGGTGATGCAGTCTTTTTGTCACACAGCCGCTTATCCGAAACCGGTCGATATCGATACCCAGCACAACCTGCCTGACTTCATCCAGACCCGGGGTGGTGTCGCGTTGCGACCCGGAGACGGCATCATCCATTCCTGGCTGAACCGCATGTTACTACCCGACACAGTTGGTACAGGCGGCGACTCACATACTCGATTTCCAATGGGCATAAGCTTCCCAGCTGGATCAGGACTGGTAGCGTTTGCCGCTGCTATTGGCGTTATGCCGCTAGACATGCCCGAATCAGTGCTGGTGCGTTTCAAAGGAGAGATTCAACCCGGTATCACTTTGCGGGACCTGGTTAATGCCATTCCCTATGCTGCTATTCAGCGCGGTTTGCTGACCGTAGCCAAAGAGGGCAAGAAGAATGTGTTCTCGGGTCGTATCCTGGAGGTTGAAGGATTACCTGACCTTAAGATTGAGCAGGCTTTCGAAATCAGTGACGCCTCGGCGGAGCGATCAGCCGGTGGATGTACCATTCGGCTTGGCCTGGCATCCACGATCGAATACATCACTTCAAACGTGACGTTACTCAAGTGGATGATTGGCGAAGGCTATGGAGACGCACGTACCATCTCCCGACGAATTTCTGCGATGGAGGACTGGCTGAAAAATCCAGTGTTACTCGAACCAGATGCTGATGCCGAGTATTTCGAAGTGATTGAAATTGATCTGAACGAAATTAAGGAACCATTGCTCGCCTGCCCGAATGATCCCGACGATATCAAGCCACTCTCTGCTGTCGCTGGAAGCCACATCGATGAGGTGTTCATCGGCTCTTGTATGACCAATATCGGACATTTTCGCGCTGCTGCAAGCATGCTCAGCAATGCCAGATCCATTCCCACGCGGCTGTGGATCTCTCCTCCAACAAAGATGGATCAGCACCAGCTTATGGAAGAAGGTGTCTACAACATCTTTGCACAGGCGGGAGCCAGAACTGAAATGCCAGGTTGTTCTTTGTGCATGGGGAATCAGGCGCGTATTGCACCAAATTCGACGTGCGTGTCAACTTCAACCAGAAACTTCCCAAATCGGCTGGGTGACGGTGCGGATGTTTACCTCGCGTCTGCTGAACTCGCTGCTGTCGCCAGCGTGCTCGGAAAGCTACCTTCGGTCGAAGAATATATGGAGTATGCAAAGGGGCTTGATACGCTGTCATCGGATATCTACCGTTATCTGAATTTCAACGAGATCGAGTCATTCAAAAAACTTGCGGATCAGGCAACCATTCCAGCCGTGAATGTGGTGGAGGTAGCGAGGGCGTAATACTCAGCAGGATGCAAATTCGCGCATGACGGTGGGGCTTGATCGCAACCGAGGGGTTGAAGCATTTTGTCAGATCGAGAGGGTTTTGAGTCTAAAACCCCTGATCGCGCGTCGAAGCCGCCTCACATCCGACGGATTATTAGCCGCATAGTTCGCCTCTACATAAGCGTCAGTCACCGCGTTCACGACAACGGCCAGTTCAGGTTTAAGTGCACACACCCGGCCGGCAAAATCCTCGGGTCCCTCGCCAATCTGCCGAGGTAATCCTTGTTTTTCAAGATAGTGACAATATCGCAGGTAATTTCTGTCCACCGCCATCAGCTTTTTATGGCTTCTCTTTCCGAGCACGATAAACGCCACAATTCCAAGCAGGCTGAAAAACGTTAAGAGCATTATCAGGCCAAGTTTCTGGCGATCAAAATCTCCTAAATATCTGGTCAGTAAACTCATCTGCATTCCGGGTGTATAACCCACTACCCAGGAGTCCCAATAGTGTCCAATGGCACTCAGTTGCAAGCGAATTTCAGTTATCCACAAGGTTTGTCGGTATTTCATCCATGACAAAGGCAGGTTAGCGAGGAAGCTGTCTTCGTCATCAATTGCTGACTCGAGCCCACTTTCAATCCGCTCAGGTGCAACCGCTGAAGTCGGGTCGACCCGGAGCCAACCTTGGCCGGGCTGCCACACTTCTGTCCACGCGTGGGCATCAAACTGACGAACTTCCACATAATTTCCAATGCGATTGTATTCTCCTCCCTGGTAGCCCACGACCACGCGCGCTGGTATACCCGCTGCTCGCATCAGGAACGTAAAACTGCCTGCGTAGTGCTCACAGAAACCTCGCTTGCTGTCCAGCAGAAACGAGTCTATAGAATCAGACCCGAGCACCGGGGGACTCAAGGTGTAGACGAATTCCTGCAGGTTATACATGCGAAGAACATTCCTGATGTAGTCCATCTCGTCACTGGAACCTGCCCGGAGTCTGGCCGAAAGCTGTCGGGCACGTGGGTTACTGCTCTCCGGTAGCAAGGTATAGCGATACCGCCAGAACGGCGACAGTTCAACATCGCTGCGATACTGCAGCCATGAGCTCACTTCATAACGAAGTTTCGAGCGAATTTTCCGAAACGAGTAAAATCTGAAATCCCTGACCAGCCCGACGCCTTCTTTACTGATCGGTTCCGGCATGGTCAGGCTGAACAGAAAGTTTCTGTTAGTCGGCTCGAGAATAACGCTGTACTTTACCTGATCGCCGAGCAACGTCATGTTATCCTGCCAGGGGCCAGGTTGATTTGGCCGAGCCAGCCGCCCATAAAGGCCGGGGTCTTCCTGTGACCAGGTCTCTCCCTCGAGCCGGGACAATACCAAACCGCGCCAATACAACTGACTGAAAACCGGCGCCGACCCTTCAAAAGTAGCCCGGAATGCCAGTTCATCTGACTGGGTTAACAAGGCGATATTACCCGGAGTCATGGTATCGCCAACGCCCGTTCTCGCAACATCAGTCTGCAGTGGCACAGTCCATAACGGAGCAATTCGAGGAAACAGAATAAACAAGGCAATCATCAACGGCATCGCCTGCAGTAGCAACACGGTTGCCTTTTTGAATGTCTGAATTGGCTTTAGATGCGTCCGGGTCTGATTTAATCCAATCAACGCAGCAGTGATCATGGTCACGCACAAATAGATGTACAGGCTACTCGGAATTCCCTGGTTGTAGAGGAACTGGGTCAGGGCAACAAAGTATCCGAGCAGAATCACGATGTAGGCATCCCGTTGGTGATGCATTTCGATCAGTTTCAGCATAAACATCATGATCAACAATCCAACCCACGGATCAAGACCGAGAAAGGTACCGTAACCAAAGGCAAGCCCGATGACACCGAGCAGGACAAGCAACGCCTTTGTCCATCGTCCGGGATAGGACCATCGTCCACGAAACACCATGACCCGCCACAAGCTACAACCAATGCACAACGCGATCGTCCAATAGGGCAATCTGGGGAAATGCGGCAGCACCACTGCAATCTGTGCCACCAGCATCCAGGCCAGACTGTTTCTGGGAATCTGAAAGCCGGTCATGGGTAGCCCCCGGTTTCCCCCAACTCGAAAAGTGCGAGTGTCGTCAGCACCTTCTCCCGGTGCGCGGGGCCACGTCCGGGGTGTATTTCAACTCCCGGCAACCGTAATCCATACTCGTCATTGCTGGAATCCAGTTGCACGACCCAAAAACACAACCGGCCCAGTCGCGCCTCCGTATCGACACCAGTGAAGAACTGCCAGTCAAGCCAGACACGCCGGTCGGCCAGGGCCGCGAATTGTTTCGTGAGCAGTTCTTCCGAGCGAGCATAGGATTTCCACGCGACATGGTTAAGCGGGTCGCCATCCTGGTAGGTCCTCAGCCCAAAAAAATCATCGACACCTTCCTTCTGGATGAGTTCACCCTCGTCACTCATTGCTGAACTGCTCGGGATGGCACCGGCATGAATCGGCCGGGGATAAACAATAGAACTGACGTCGAGGTCAACCCAGGACCAGGCGCGAAACAGACCTACAGGGTAGTAGGTCTGAATGAGCATTCGACCCGGGTTCAGTCGGCCGCGCCTGGAGGTTTCAACAAACAGTTTCAAGGTGACCTCTTCATCTTCTATCAGGTCAGCACCTTGAAGTAACTCTGGATTCCAGCCGAGTAGCAGCGCTTCATAGGTCCGCGCACCAAGGCGATTGAGGATCACCGTGTACTCTGCATCCTCACCGGCAAACGCGCTATGTGTCGCGCCCGCTACAATCGTCAGACCGGAAAGATTCCGATAGGTGTGCAGGATGCTCACCATTAGCAAACTGACCAATAAAAATGCCATGCCAAACACAAGGCTGTTCTGGTAGTTAATCCCCGCGAGGATCATAAAGCCGATCAGCAGGCCAAACATCAGACCTTCACGGGTCGGCAGGATGAAAATATTTCGCTGGTTCAACGTCACACTGCTAGCAGGGGGCATACGTTTGTTCAGCCAGTTTTGGAATCTGGGTGAGCCTGTAAACGCACTCGTGACGTCAGCCATGGGCACTTTTATCCGATGATATCTACCCGGGTCAACAGGCGTTGCGCCAGCGCCGATCCTCCGTGTCCGGAAAAATCAGCCGCCTCACGCAGTCTGTGTTCAACTACGGAAGGCAGGACTGCCTGTACATCCTCGGGTACGACATGAGTTCGATCCTCGATGTAACTCCAGCTTCGGGCACAATTCAAGAGCGCCAGTGCACCTCGTGGTGAGAGTCCATAGGCAAACTCGGGTGCCTGCCGCGTATGCTGTACAAGTCGCTGAATGTAATCGAGTACCGCATCGGAAACCTTTATTTGCTGAACTTCTGCCTGACAGGTTTCGAGTTCATCCAGTGTCATTGTTGATTGCAGACGCGCGAGTATGTCGCGGCGGTCCTCACCTCTCAATAGAATTCGCTCCGCCGCGGCATCAGGATAGCCCAGTTCAATTCTCATCAGGAATCTGTCCAACTGTGACTCCGGTAGTGCAAAAGTACCCGCCTGGGTATTTGGATTCTGGGTGGCAATTACGAAAAAAGGATGGGGTAAAGGGCGCGTGACCCCTTCCACGGTTACCTGTCGCTCTTCCATCGCCTCAAGCAACGCACTTTGACTTTTTGGTGTCGTTCGATTGATTTCATCGGCCAATACCAATTGGCTGAAGATCGGCCCGGAGTGAAAAACAAACTCACCGGAATCCTTGTCGAACACAGACACCCCGAGGATATCAGCAGGCAACAGATCGCTGGTGAACTGAATGCGGTTGTAACTAAGTGATAGCGCTCGAGCAATTGCAAGAGACAAGGTCGTCTTGCCCATACCAGGTAAATCTTCAATCAACAGGTGACCTTTAGAGAACAGGCAGGCTAACGCAAGTTTAATCTGCTGCTCTTTTCCCAGCAGTATGGTCCCGAGAGACTCTATCGTTTCTTTTATTATCGCCTGCATTCTGGTTTCTTTTTGTCGATCATATTCGTTGGTGCCAATTTTTCTCTCGGCGTTTGCATTAGCGGATTCAGGGAATAACGCAGCTTGCTAGAAATAGTAATACGGCAAACGCTCAGACCTGGTTGTGAAGTTCCATAAGCGCAGCATCGTTTTCGTTACTACGCGCCTTGGCGCCATCGTTGCGCAGTGATCGGATGCGAGCAAGATAACTTGCATCAATACCATCGGTGACGTAATCGCCGTCAAAAATTGAAGTGTCGAAGCGGTCAATACGCGGGTTGATTCCACTCGCGCACTCAATCAGATCACTAAGATCCTGATATACCAGCCAGTCCACGCCAATGTATTGCGCAATTTGCTCAATTGACTGTTCATGAGCGACAAACTCCTCGGCCGCTGGCATATCGATACCGTAGACGTTGGGGTAGCGAACCGGAGGCGCGGCCGAGGCAAGATATACTTTGTTCGCACCGGCGTCCCTGGCCATCTGGACGATCTGCTTTGATGTGGTTCCGCGTATGATTGAATCATCTACCAGCAGGACATTCTTACCCCTGAATTCAAGATCTATTGTGCTCAGTTTGCGCCGGACGGATTTTTTCCGGAGCTGTTGGCCTGGCATGATAAATGTTCGGCCAATGTAGCGGTTCTTGACCAGGCCTTCCCGATACTTCACGTTCAATCGATGCGCCATTGGCAGCGCCGAGGTACAACTGGTGTCGGGGATCGGGATGACAACATCGATGTCATGATTGGGTCTGGCTTTAAGGATTTTGTCGGCCAGCTTATCACCCATTTTCAGCCGAGCCTTGTAAACAGAAATTCCATCAATCACTGAATCCGGCCTTGCCAGATATACATGCTCAAAAATACAGGGACTGTAAATCACTTTTGCGGCGCATTGTTTTCTGTGAACCTTTCCATTTGATTGAATGTAGACCGCTTCGCCTGGGGCGATATCATCGATCACATCGAAGCCAAGGACATGAAGTGCCGCACTTTCTGAAGCGATCATGTATTCCATGCCCAGTGGTGTTTCCCGCTGACCAAACAGGATTGGCCGAATACCGTGGGGATCGCGGAAACCAACGATGCCATGACCGGTGATCAGGGCAACCACCGCATAGGCGCCTATCGCACGGTCATGCACCCGCGTAATTGCTTCAAATATATTCTCTGGACTCGGTTGCAGCGCGGCGATTTGTTGTAGTTCGTGTGCGAATACGTTGAGCAAAACTTCAGTGTCAGAATTGGTATTGATATGACGGCGGTCAGTACGGAACAGGTCTTCGTTCAACTCGTCATCGTTTGTGAGGTTCCCGTTGTGAGCGAGGCAAATACCATAAGGTGAGTTAACGTACATGGGTTGTGCTTCAGCTGTGCTCGAGGTCCCTGCGGTGGGATAACGCACATGCCCGATGCCCATATTACCTAATAACGAATTCATATGAGATTGCCGGAAGACGTCACTAACGAGGCCGTTGTGCTTACGAAGGTGCAACTTGTCTCCTTCGCAGGTCACGATTCCTGCAGCATCCTGTCCACGATGTTGCAGCACCGTCAGGGCATCGTACAAATCATACCTGACACTACTTTTACCAACCATTCCGACAATGCCACACATGCTCAGATCACCTTTGATTGTTCTTTATCACCCATTGTCGCCTCGATCATCTCACCGCCCTGCTCCCACAGCCCTGGACCGTACTTTTCGAGAAAACCAATCACGACGGGCGCCAGTTTGGACTCCGTCCACCACGTATCATTTTCCACCGGCGCAAGGTAGTGCAAACCCGCAACCACCAGCAACACCACCAGCATACCCCTGCCGGCACCGAAGAACATACCCAGAAACTTATCCATACCCCCGAGGCCCGTGACTTTAACCAGTTCGCACAACAACCGGTTTATCAGCCCGCCGACGATGAGTGTACCGACCACCAGCAGCAAATAGGCAGCCCCGATTCGAATTGAGGGCAATTCAATATATGGCGTAAGTAGGGTGGATACCTGCCCCGCAAACAATCGTGCGATCAGGATTGCAGCGAACCAGGTAACCAGTGACAGCGCTTCCTTGATAAATCCCCGGGCGAAACTCAACAGCGTAGAAATGGCGAGGATAGCAACCAGGATCCAATCAATAACTGCAAAATCCTCCAAGTAATTACACCACGCTATTCAGGTGGAGCGTCTTGTCGTGCACTGAACTAACCACCCAGTTGTCCAGAGTCATCCTCAACTCGATAGCGCACGACCTGGCCTTTAAGATCAAAACTACGCTCGATTTCCCCAGCAAGCTCAAGCAGCGCGCTTTTCTTCACCATCGGTCCGACTAACACTCGCCAGGTCTCGCCTTCGCTCACCCTGGAGTAAAGAATATAGCTATGGTAGTTCGCCTCGCGCAGTTTCGCGCGCAGATTAACGGCATTGTCTTTATCCCTGAAACTGCCTAGTTGCAAACTCCAGCTTACAGGTAACTGGTTTTCGTCGAGAAGAAACCCACCGGACTGCTCATAGCTGTCCTCGTCAACCGTCTCCATGGGCAATTGAGAGGCACTGGCCCGTTCCATCTGGTCCATTTTCTCGCGGATATCGCGAATCGAAATTTTTTTGAGATCAATTCCTGGCGCATCTGGAATAACGGCAGTCACCCTGGCCCGATCTTCTGCGGATCCATCAAGCAGCACCGGCAGGATAACGATAGCGACTGCAGTGAGGAGGAACGCGCCAACAACTCTTTGTTTCAGCCTTGTTTCCACTTAGTCCGCTTTATTAATCTGGTTTGAATGATTGCCTGCTACTTCAAGCACCTGGGCAACGGCCACGAAAGATCCAAAAACCAACACCAGATCCTCCAACGCGGCTGCCCGCAAAGCGCGCTTGTAAGCGCTGGATACTTTATCATAAGTGCGAACATCTAACGCACCTTGAACTGATAAGCAGGCCTGCAGATCCTTTGATTTTGCCGCTCGCGGGTCATCCATATCGGCCAGATACCAATGAGAGACATGGTCTTTGAGTATCGCGAAAACTTCCCCGTAATGCTTATCCGCATACATCCCGACCACCGCATGGACCTGACCGGCCAATTCCAGTGATTTGAGCGAGTGAGCCAGATAGGTTGCTGCGGCTGGATTATGTGCAACATCCAGCAGTACCCGCGGACGACCACCGAGCCACTGCATCCTGCCTACAAGACGTGTATTACTCAGAACCTCGCGAACTGCAACCAGGTCCGGCAGCAGGCCCACACACTCGAGTGCCTGCAACGCAGTCAGGGCACTTTGCCCTGGCAGCGCTGTGGCCGGTAGATCGGGCAATTCAACCATTTCTCCATCGCGACCTGTCAGGGTGAAGGCGTCCTTTGTAGCCGAGAAGTGTTCGCCATGGTAAAGCGCCGATGTCCCGATTGCGTGGGCGCTCATCGCTATGCTTTGAGGCGGATCAGGATCCGCGACAACACACATCTTGCCGGCTCTCATGATGCCTGCCTTTTCATGTCCAATCGCATCCCGGGTGTTACCGAGCCAGGCTTCGTGGTCCATCGCGATCTGCGTGATGATGGAAACATCTGGCTCAATGACATTCATCGCATCAAGTCGCCCTCCTAACCCGACCTCGACCACGGCAACATCCAGACTCGCTCGCGTGAATATGAGCAGCGCAGCGAGCGCGGCAAACTCAAAATAACTGAGGCTGATGTCACCACGGATCGAATCAATCTCCTCGAACGCAGAACAGATCGCTTCATCTCCAACAGGTGCACCGTTGATCACGATGCGCTCATTAAAGTGCAGAAAGTGCGGTGAGGTAGTTTTACCAACACGAAGCCCCTGCTTCAGACACAGAGCTTCGAGGTACTCACAAGTCGATCCTTTGCCGTTGGTTCCCGCTACCAGAAACGAGATTTTGGCCGGACGCTGGACCGACAATCGTTTCGCCACTTCGCCCACCCGCTCAAGACCGAGATCCCATTTAATCGGGTGCAGTTGTTCAATCTTCGCGAGCCATTGTTCCAGATTCATTCCGGATTGCTCATCAGCGCAAAGGATTGGTCAGGCATCCATGGCCTGGCGCATGCCGGAGAGCAGTCGGGTGATGTCCAGGTAAGCGTCTTCGGGCGAGTCCAGATGTTGCGCAACCAGGCTGACAATGGCCGCGCCAACTGCCACACCATCGGAAATTTCAGCCACTCTGGCAGCGGAATTTGCATCTTTAATACCAAACCCCACGATGACGGGTAGTTCGGTAATTTTTCGAAACCGATTCATTTTCAGGGAAACATCAATAACATCGAGTGTCGCAGCACCCGTGGTACCTTTGAGGGAAACGTAGTAAACAAACCCCCTGCTGCGCTCCGTTATATACGAGGCCCGCTCATCAGTTGTCGTTGGCGCTAACAGGTAAACGCTATCGATGCCGCTAGCTTCCAAACATGGTCCCAGCGCGCCAGATTCCTCAGGCGGAAGGTTGACGATAATCGTTCCATCCACACCTGCTGAGGCTGCTTTTTCAGAGAAGGCGTCGTAACCCATAATTTCGATCGGATTCAAATATCCCATCAAAACAATGGGAGTCGTATCATCTTCTTCTCTAAATGCACTGACCATTGCAAGCACATCACGAAGTGATGTATTGGTTTTCAATGCGCGCTCATGTCCTCTCTGAATCACCGGTCCTTCTGCTTCGGGATCAGAAAATGGCACGCCGAGTTCGATGACATCGACACCGGCGGCGACCATCTTATGCATGAGTTTGACCGTGAACTCGCTGGACGGATCACCGGCAACCACGTACGCAACCAGGGCTTTTTTCGATCGGTCTTCAAGCTTCTTCGCTATCCTGCTCAACACAATTCCTCAGGTAATCGTAATTCCATCTATTTTTGCCATGGTTGGGATATCCTTGTCGCCACGACCCGACAAGTTGATGACAATCGCCTGGTCCTGGCCCATGGTTCGCGCCAGTTCGAGGCCATGGAAAACTGCATGCGCCGATTCCAGGGCAGGCAGGATACCTTCCAGCAGATTTAACTGACGGAAAGCCGCCAATGCTTGTTCATCAGTAACAGCAACATATTCCGCGCGGTTAATATCTTTCAGCCAGGAATGTTCTGGTCCCACACCTGGATAGTCGAGGCCTGCGGAAACAGAATGGGTCTCAATTATCTGGCCATTAACATCCTGCATCAGATAAGTCCGGTTACCATGCAATACACCGATGGAGCCCGCTGTCAGAGGCGCGGCATGTTCTCCAGTGTTAATTCCCCGGCCCGCGGCTTCAACCCCAATAAGACGAACCGAAGAATCCTCGAGAAATGGGTAAAACAAACCCATGGCGTTAGACCCACCCCCCACGCAGGCCACCAGAGCATCAGGTAATCCACCGTGCATTTCCGCGAACTGCAGCCGGGTCTCCTCGCCAATGACGGACTGAAAATCCCGAACCAGCATCGGATAAGGGTGGGGGCCAGCGACCGTGCCAATAATGTAGTGAGTATCATCAACATTGGTCACCCAATCCCGCATTGCCTCACTCATCGCATCTTTGAGAGTACAGGACCCGGAAGTCACCGGTATCACTTCGGCACCCAGCAATTTCATACGATAGACATTCAGACTCTGACGCTCGATATCTTCACTGCCCATGTACACCTGGCACCTCAGGCCGAATCGTGCGGCGACGGTTGCCGAGGCAACACCATGTTGACCGGCACCGGTTTCAGCGATCACACGAGGTTTACCCATATATTTAGCGAGCAATGCCTGCCCGATACAGTTGTTTATTTTATGGGCACCTGTGTGGTTCAAATCTTCCCGCTTCAGGTATATCTTTGCGCCCCCGGCTTCACTCGTTAGACGTTCTGCGAAATAAAGCGGGGAACTTCGCCCTACGTAGTGTTCGAGATCACTTTTAAGTTCTGCCTGAAACTGCTTATCGTGCTGAAGTCGCCGGTATTCCGACTCCAATTCAGTAAGCGCCTGCATCAGTATTTCTGAAACAAACTTGCCGCCAAAAACGCCAAAGTGTCCGGAAAGATCCGGCTGGGACTTGAGATTTTCGTTAATACCTGACTTGTCCATCACTTGACCTTCTTTACTCGTTTTAAGTCTTTAACCATTACTCATTGTGTCTGCCGCGTTCACGGCGCGAATAAAACTCGAGATCATGCCATGATCCTTCCTTCCTGGTCGCATCTCCACACCACTGCTGACATCGACTGCCCATGGCTTTACTTCACTGATCGCCAGTCCAACATTATCGGCATTCAACCCTCCAGCCAAAACTAAAGGCAGATCGATTGCACCAAGCCCCGACCACGGCAATACCTGACCGGTGCCACCGTACTGTCCTGGTTTGTAGGCATCGAGCAGCACCCCGGTACTATCTGGAAAGGTTGCGACTTGCACGCCTAGCTTGGATGGTTCCTCTACCCGGAGAACTTTGATAAATCTCATCCCAAACTGTCGGCAGAAATCGTTGTCCTCGTCACCGTGAAACTGCAGGAGATCAAAAAAACCGCTCTCGACTACTTGTCTAACCTGCTGCTCAGTCTCATTCACCAGCAACGCCACGCGACTGATATACGGGGGCAACCGGTTGGAAATATCGCCAGCCTGCGCCAGCGATATGAAGCGTGGACTTTCCGCGTACAGGTTAAAGCCGAGCGCGTCAATTCCCTGCCCAACGGCAAATTCAGCATCCATCAAATTAGTGATGCCACATATCTTGATTCTGGTTCGCATTTTCAGATTATCTTTGGAACGAGCACTGGATCCCAGGGCGCGCAGAGTTTAACACGAGAAATTAGACAATAGGCAAGGCGTGAAACAAATGGGGTAATCTCGGACCAGCAGGGATCTCGGGGTAGTCTGGATAGTCAACCTGAACCAGGAATAAACCATTTGGCGGTGCCGTCACACCACCCTGCGTACGGTCACGTCGATTAAGTAAATCTTCCGGCCAGTCAACACTTTTGATACCAGCGCCAACGTCGAGTAACACGCCGGCAATATTTCTGACCATGTGGTGCAGAAATGCGTTTGCGGCGATGTCCAACACGACGAGTTCACCGGACCGAAACACCCGCAGGTGCCGAACGTTACGCATGGGGGAGCGAGACTGGCAATGGGCCGCGCGGAATGACGAAAAATCCAGCTCACCAGTCAATGCCTGTGCGGACTGGTGCATTCGATCCGCATTCAGAGGACGATGATCCCGGGTCACAAGGTCTGCTAACAATCCTGATCTGACCTTGTGGTTGAACACCAGGTATAAGTAACGACGACCCGTGGCAGAGTGCCTCGCATCAAATGACTCAGCGACCTGTCGTGCCCAGTTGACAGCAATATCAGGTGACAGGTTGGCATTGGCGCCGTGAATCCAGGCCTTTAAAGATCGGTCCGAATCGCTGTCGAAATGCAGCACCTGATTTGTCGCGTGAACACCCGCATCGGTTCTTCCAGCGCACGTCACCGTCACCGGGTGGTTTGCGACCTGGCTCAATGCACGTTGAATATCCGCCTGGACGGTGGCTAAGGCTTCGTTCTGGAATTGCCAGCCATGAAAGGTCGTGCCAGTGTAGGAAACGCCGAGTGCAATCCGGGTCAACGGGACTGTAGTTGCCTGTCAGTCATCAATCTGCGCCTCAATCGAGTTTCTCGATGAGCTCCTTCGCTTCGGTAATTTCACTGTCGGTTCCTTCGCTCACAACCTCCTGCAAAAGTGTCCTCGCGCCATCACTGTCGCCCATGTCTATATAGGCCCTGGCTAAATCGAGTTTACTGCTCGCGTCTTCATCCAGATTAAGCTCACCGAGGTCATCATCGTCGAGATCCAGATCATCGTCGCCAAGATCCAGATCGCTGTCCAGATCCAGATCATCGGCATCCAGTTCCAGTTCGGCTTCGTCCAGGTCCAGATCATCATCGCCAAGATCGAGGGAGTCATCACCCAAATCAAGGTCGTCTTCCAGCGTCAGACTATCATCGTCCAACTCAAGGCTGTCTTCTTCCAGCTCAAGGCTGTCCTCTCCGAGGTCAAGGCTGTCTTCCCCCAGCTCAAGGCTGTCTGCTTCCAGCTCAAGGCTGTCCTCTCCGAGGTCAAGGCTGTCTCCCCCCAGCTCAAGGCTGTCCGCTTCGAGCGACTCACCCAGGTCCAGATCGTCGTCCAGGTCCAGGTCATCCTCGCCCAGATCCAGATCCAGATCGACTTCACCGTCGCCGAGGTCGAGTTCATCATCGAGTTCGAGGTTTAAGGTGTCATCGAGGTTGTCGTCTCCCAGATCAAGGCTGTCTGCTTCCAGCTCAAGGCTGTCCTCTCCGAGGTCAAGGCTGTCTCCTCCGAGCTCAAGGCTGTCTTCTCCCAGATCGAGGCTGTCGTCGTCCGCGTCGCCCAGATCAAGGTCATCGCTGAGGTCCAGATCGAGGTCCAGTCCAGCATCGTCACCATCCAGTACAAGGGTGTCGTCATCGTCCAGGTCCAGCGTGATCTCACCGTCGCCATCCAGTTCCAGATCCATCTCCTGGGTGTCGTCCATGTCAAGTTCACCCAGATCATCAGTCTCGGTTTCGGAGTCAAGATCGTCCAGATCAAAACTCAAATCATCATCATCGTCATCGGCTTCGATCGCGACGATCGGGGTTGAACTGATGATTGTCGCCTCCATCGCAGCCTCGGCATTTTCCGATGCACCGGGGATCTGTTGTTGCAATCCGCTTGCCGACCCTGTCGCTTCCTCGTCGTTTAGCGCTCTTAACTGCTCAAACTGCAGATTAAACGCCGTGGCATCTTCTGTCTGGACATATACCTCCAACAACTTGAGCTGAATATCAGCCCTCTCAGGCTCTGCCTGTATGGCATTCTGCAAGAATGTGATCGCCTGTGGAAAACGCCCATAGGCGATATAAATTTCAGCTTCGCTAATGACATCTGCGGTTTGCGGCGCCAACTCTTCGTCTTCGTCATCTGCCTGCGCCTCGGGTGCTAATTCAACATCCGCTGAGTTATCCTCCAGGTCACTTGCTTCTTCTATTGCCTCGTCTACAAAACTATCGGTTTGTAACCCTGAATCCTGTTGTCGCCGTCTTCGTAATATCAAAGCAGCCGCAATACCAAACACCAGAAGCAAACCCAGTGCACCCAGTACAAAAGGATTCGTGAGCAGAGATCCTTCATCCCCACGCTCCGCTTCGGCGGGCGTGTCCGTCGCTGGCATCTCGCTCAACTCTTGCATTTTCTGGACCTGAGCACGCAAGGCCGCCAATTGATCGTCCTTCAATTTGACTATTTCGTTGAGAGTTTCAACCTGGCCGGCCAGGTCATCCATACGAACATTAATCTCGGAATTAGCTCGCCGTGCCCGATCCAGGTCTTCCCTGGCCACCGCTAGTTCACTTTCCAATGCCTCATTTCTCGACCCACCGTCTCCGGCTCGCTGGCCCGAACTCGTGTCCGAGGCAAGCAACTTTAGTTCTCCATCGTCATTGCTATCGGCAGAACCTGAGGCGCCTGTCCTTCGTCTGGTCGCATCAAGCTGAGCCACGCTGCCTGAACGATAGTTATCAAATTCGTCGTTCTGGGCACGAACCTCAGCAACCGCCGCGCGCGCTGAGTCCCGTTGAATTTCATCCCGGTCAGGAATACGCAGAACATGGCCGGCTTTCAGCAGATTGATATTGTTGTTTATAAAAGCTTCTGGATTAGCGCGTTGCAACGCCAGCATGGTTTGTTGAATCGACACGCCACCGTCCGGGCGGACTTTCATGGCAATTTTCCAAAGCGTGTCGCCAGCACCCGTTACACCGTACTCGTCAGCAACGACTTCGCCTTCTGCTCTTATTCGAACGGGAGTTTTAGGTACGGGGCGTCGGGATTGTGTTTGTTGTCCAGTCTGCTGCTGCACGGTATTACGTTGCTGACTGGTAGCGCTCGTACTGGTAGAAATCGGTGCAACACCTCGCTGGCCAAACTCGGGAGGATCCAGGAGCACGGTGTACTCGCGCAGAATGCGGCCATTTGGCCAGAGGACTTCAACAATAAAATTCAGGAAAGGTTCTATGATCGGACGATTGCTGGTGACCTTGATGACCATGACACCGCCATCTTTTTCGACCACTTTAAAACGAAGATCGGTTAACAGGTAATTACGTTCAACCCCCACCCTGTTGAAATCGGCCTGTGAGGCGAGATTAGGAAGGATTTCCTCGATGGCCAACCCGGCTGGATTGGTCAGTTCAATTTCTGCATTGAATTCCTGATTAAGTGAAGAGGATAGATTGAGGTTCCCCAGACCCAGACCATAGGCTGATTGACTGGACAGAGCCACCACAGCTGCGGCGAGCAACAATAGCCTTCGGATCATTTTTTTATCTCTCCTTACTCCGACTAAATAGCGGGCGAGTGATTCGCAAGCAAACCCACTATCCGCACTAACTGACAGGAAAACCTAGAAACAGTCTCCAATAGTTGCGTTAAGTATCGCTTATTGCTGCTGTTTTATCAAAACTTCGGCAATTTGTATACTGTTTAGCGCAGCACCTTTACGCAAGTTGTCGGATACTATCCAGAGGTTTAGGCCATGGTCCACTGAGATGTCTTCGCGAATTCGCCCAACATAGACAAGATCGCTCCCTACCGCCTCGGAAACGGCAGTCGGATAACCCCCGTTTTGTCGTTCATCCATAAGTACTACCCCTTGCGCCCGGGTCATCAACTCACGAGCTTCGTCGGCAGTGAGGGGACCGCGTGTTTCAATGTGCACGGCCTCAGAATGTCCGTGAAAGACCGGCACACGAACACAGGTAGGATTGATGTTAAGCGCTTCATCCTCAAAGATTTTCCGGGTCTCCCAGACCATTTTCATTTCCTCCAGGGTATAGCCGTTATCCTGAAATTCGCCAATCTGTGGCAATACGTTGAAGGCAATCTGTTTAGGGAACACTTCATGTTCAATAGACTGTCCATTCAACAGCCTTGCTGTCTGGCCCGCGAGAGACTCGATCGCGCGTTTTCCTGCACCTGAAACTGCCTGATAGGTACATACATTGATTCTCTTGATGCCAACTGCATCATAAATTGGCTTCAGCGCAACCAGCATCTGTATCGTAGAGCAATTGGGATTAGCGATGATATTCCGCTGCTTATAATCTCCCAATCGATGGCCGTTCACCTCGGGTATGATCAGGGGGATGTCGGGATCCCGGCGAAACTGTGAAGTATTGTCGATGACGATACATCCTGCCGCCGCGGCTTTAGGCGCATATTCGGCGGAAACACTGCCACCGGCGGAAAACAGTCCTATTCGGGCTTTTGAGAAATCAAATGTCGACAGTTCCTCAACCATCACTGAATGCCCACCAAACTGCAATCGGGTACCGGCAGACCGTTCACTTGCCAGTAAATACAACTTGCCCACGGGGAACTGCCGCTGCTCGAGAATTTCCAGCATTACCTCGCCAACAGCACCTGTAGCCCCAACAATCGCAACGTCAATGCGTTCCATAAATTACCTGCCTTCAAATCGTTGGCGCGAATGTTAAGATCAAGTTTCGGATAACGCAAATTCATATCTATTATTGATCACATAAGAATCTGGAATATGGACTTTGAAGGACTCAAGGCATTTCTGGCCGTCTCAGAACAGAATTCGTTTTCCAGGGCTGCGCACAAGCTTCACCTGACGCAGCCCGCTGTCAGCAAACGCGTGGCCTTGCTGGAAGGGCAACTAGGCACGAAGCTATTCGATCGCATCGGCAGGACCGTCAATCTCACCGAGGCGGGTCGCGCCCTCCAGCCCCGGGCCACGGAAATCCTGGCCAGTGTTGAGGACTGCAAACGGTGTATCTCAAACCTTGCAGGGGACATTGGTGGCAATCTTTCCCTCGCCACTTCGCATCACATCGGTCTGTGGCGATTACCCCCTATTCTGAAAGCCTATTCCAGTCGGTACCCAGGGGTCGCGCTGGACTTACATTTTATGGACTCCGAGGTTGCCCACGAAGAAATCGTTCAGGGCAACCTGGAACTCGGCATAATTACGCTCGCTCCGGTCGATCACGCCCGATTGAAATCGGTGCCTGTCTGGAAAGATGAACTTGTTTTCGTTTGTGCGGTGGATCATCCACTTGCACGCATCAAAAATCTGGATATCGCGACACTGGCGGGCTATCCCGCAGTGCTGCCTGATATGAGTACCTTCACCGGCAGAATCGTAAAGCAAATGTTTGAAAAACAGGGATTGATGCTGTACACCAACATGTCGACCAACTATCTTGAAACCATAAAGATGCTTATCGCTGTTGGTCTGGGCTGGAGCGTGCTGCCACGATCAATGCTCGACTCGTCAAGTTGTGAACTGGACGTACCGGCGACTCAGATCGAAAGAACACTCGGCGTGATTCATCACGTGCATCGCAGCCTCTCAAATGCCGGGCAGGCCTTCATTGATCTGTTGCTTGAGAACTCGGACTACACTTGAGCAGATGGGCAGTGAGCATAGATCGTCAGATCAGATCTGGTGTTACTACATCAATGTTCTGACCTCGATGGCGCAACAGGTGATCCATCAACACGATCGCAAGCATGGCTTCCGCAATCGGAGTGGCCCGCACACCGACACATGGGTCATGTCGACCCTTGGTGACAACTTCCGTTGCACGCCCATGAATATCAATGGTACGAGCAGGTTGGGTAATGCTGGAGGTGGGCTTCAGCGCCAGGCTCACAATGATATCCTGTCCCGTGGAGATGCCGCCCAGAATGCCGCCGGCTCGATTGGACTGAAATCCTGAAGGTGTGATCTCATCCCGGTGCTCACTCCCCTTTTGAGTTACGCTGGCAAAACCTGATCCAATTTCCACACCTTTGACGGCATTGATGCCCATCATAGCGTGCGCAATAGCCGCATCCAGCTTCTCAAATACGGGCTCACCAAGGCCAGGTAACAGTCCTGTCGCAATCACAGTGATCTTCGCGCCGACCGAATCACCCTGGCGACGAAGATCAATAATCATTTTTTCCATCAAAGGAATCTTGCTGGCGTCCGGACAGAAAAAAGGATTGCTATCAATGATGCTCCAGTCAATTTCCTCGACTTGAATATCACCCATCTGCGCGAGATATCCTTTTACCGATATATTGCACTTCTCGGTCAAATATTTTTTTGCAATTCCACCTGCCGCAACCCGCATCGCTGTTTCACGTGCTGACGACCGCCCCCCTCCTCGATAGTCACGAAATCCATACTTCTTGAAATAGCTGTAATCCGCATGCGCCGGTCTGAACAGGTCTTTGATGTCACTGTAGTCTTTCGATTTTTGGTCAGTGTTCTCTATAAAAAGCCCAATGGGAGTTCCGGTGGTTTGTCCCTCAAAAACGCCCGACATTATCCTTACCAGATCAGCTTCTTGTCGCTGGGTGGCATATCGGGAACTTCCGGGGCGACGTCGGTCCAGGTCGATCTGTAGATCGGCTTCATTCAGTCTCAATCCCGGAGGGCATCCGTCGACAATGCAGCCCAGACCGGGACCATGGCTCTCGCCAAAGGTAGTCACCTTGAACATGCTTCCAATACTGCTGCCGGGCATTCGAATCTCCAGGTTAGGCCGCTGATTATACAGAATATCCCGCTGCGTTTACCTTTACCCGCACAAGCTAATGGCTTAGGGTAGGTCTCCCCGTTTCTGAGACCCAAACACAAGTGGAAGAAGCTTACAAACAGATAATCTGTGCGGTGGGTGAAGACCTCGACCGCGAAGGTTTGATTGATACACCGGCACGCGCGGCCAAGGCAATGTCATTCATCACGCGAGGATACAAACAAACACTCGAGGAAGTGGTCAACGGCGCATTATTTGACTCAGACACCAGTGAGATGGTGGTTGTTCAGGACATCGAGCTTTATTCGATGTGCGAACACCACCTGTTGCCATTCATCGGTAAGTGCCACGTTGCGTATATGCCAACCGGGAAGGTACTGGGACTCTCAAAAGTTGCCCGCATTGTCGAGATGTACGCGCGACGACTCCAAATTCAGGAAAACCTGACGAAACAGATAGCCGAGGCAATCCAGACAGTCACCACCGCCTCCGGAGTGAGCGTCATTATCGAGGCAAAGCATATGTGTATGATGATGCGCGGTGTGGAAAAACAAAACTCGCTGATGAAAACCTCGGTAATGCTTGGACAGTTTCGTGACAATCAAAGCACCCGCATGGAATTTCTTTCTTTGCTGCAACTGACGCCTTAAATTCAGTACATCAGTGCCCGGCAACGAGTTGTCAATTTGTGATGAGCAACAATTCTGACCGTTGATGCTCACCGGTTGTCGGCGGCGCCAGGGGCCCGATTCCATAAACGGTGACCTGACCCGCTGGCAGTCCGGCATTAAGCAACTGCGCTCTGATCCGCTCGGCGTTTTCCAGGGTCCTGGCCATACCGGATTCAATGGTTTCAGCGGATTTCAGTGAGTCCCGAACAACCACCACCCACTTTGCCCGCGGCTTCGCCTTGTTAACGTCCAGGACCGCTTCGAGCAGCGCAACATCCAGCTTTTCGAGTGGCAGGACATACCTTTTCTGCTCTGTGAGACTGGTGCGAATGGCACTTCTCAAGTCGACCTTGCGGGTTTCCTCAACTTCCAGGGTTTCCTCTACATGCACATATATTTTTCGGGTTCCACGCTGGCCAACATAGACCGCAAGATAGACCCCGGATTCCGCCGCATGGGCGATAAGATATGCCTGAAATTGTTCGGGTCCATACAAAATCGACTGTTCGAACACAGTGTTGGCCCAGAACGCGCTACTGCCACAGTCCCGGCCGATGCATTCAAACAAAATATCGCCGTAGCTTGCAATTTCGGCGCGATAAAAATCAATAACCCGCTCAACACTGCGTTCTCCGTCAAGGTAGTAGGTGTTTGATGATCGTGAGCTGTTCACCATAACAAACGCCTCTGGCTGGAGTTCATTCTGAATCTTCTTGAGTGAGCCAAGAATAACCCGCCGATGAACAATTTCTTCCTGACTGCTGCTGTTCACGAGTTCTGATCGCGGGTACAGCGCAAGCGCATGTGCAGAAAAAGAGATCACAGACGTCGCGGTCAGGAAAATCCAGGCTGTCCATCTCATTAGTTGGTGTGTTTGATCCATCGGATCAGTCCGCTCCTGCGCAAGTTTTGCATCAGGCTACCATGCCTTTGCTCAACGTCAATGGCGATAATCGATCCGGGATACATTGCGACGTCTTCTGCGGTGATATAACGAACTAACCTCGTTATCAGGGGCTGGTGAGTCACCAGCAGCACCACTGAGTGCGCAACGTCCAGTAGTCGCTCCGACACAAATTCGATTTCGCCTTCCGGGACAAGCTCATTCCACGTGTCCACACGGGCATTATCGCGCATCTCAGCGGCGAGCCTGGCCGTCTGCTGTGCCCGCACATAGGGACTCGCGCAGATTATTTCGGGCCAAAATTCACCCGGCAAGCTGGCCAGAGTGTCTCGAACCTTGTCTTCGCCCTGTACAGTTAACCGGCGTGTCTCGTCAGAAATCGACTGAACCTCGGCCTCACCATGCCTCATCAAGAACAGTTTCATCAGGAACAACCTTTTCGAGCACAGACCTCACACAAGATCATCTTTTTCATCCACATGGACCCCAATCGGATGGGTTGGATTTGTCTGACGCATATTGACACCAACAACCCGTTCAGGCAGTGGTTACCAACTCTCGAAGTCAGCATAGAAAATGCGTGTAAGCCTTTACAAAATATACAAATTGTAGACAAAGATATCCGCTGAATTACGTACATTTTCTATACTTTATCCAGCAATCAGGTTATCTTTACCTCGCGAATTTACCCACACGGATTGCTATCGTGTCCGAAATTGTTGAAAAAATCCAAATATCCAGCTCTCGAACACTCACGCGCTTGTTGCAGGAGTCTCTGGAAGGAGTCGAGCGCCAGGTCGTTGACCAGATCGGTGGCTTTCTTGCCCTGAGCGAGAAGCGCGATGAGTTGATCACGTCATTCATCACTTTTCTAGGGTATAAGTTCGACGAATTACTCGATAAGGAATCCCAGCGCGAAGAACGCGTTTTTGACTACGAATCCCTGGCGCTGGTTCAGGAAGAAGAACTGGACGTCATGGTAGCGCTGGAGGGCATGGTTAACGCCTCCCGCAATGAGCACCTACCCAACTTTATCAGTTTCAACACTCGCCTGAATGCGCTGTTTCCACGCAAGCGTATTGACGAGACCAGTAATCCTCTCGATCCGGACCAGATTGCCACAGCCTTCCAGGAAGCGCTGCGTCCTTTGTCCCTCGACGCCCAGAACACGCTTGCAATCTATCGTGCCTTCAATCGCGGTGTCCTGAAAAACCTTGACCCGGTTTTGTCCGAGGCCAACAAGATCCTGATTGATAATGGTGTCATTCCGAATCTGGGTATGGAGAGCCCAAAGAAGAAAGAACAGGCCGCGTCACGCACTTCGCGACGACGTGATCCCGTTAGCGCATTTGGTACGGTTGAGGAAGAAGAATTTGATGACGCGGACAGGCCTGAACTGTTTTCCATGATGCAGAACCTGATGCATCGGGATGAACAACCAACCAGCCCCGCCCCGAATAACGCCGGCACCGGTCAAAAGGTGGAAATCCCTGAGGGACATGTCGTTGTGCCGGCAGATCAGGCGCACCAATATATGGTTCCCAGTGCCATGGTACCCGCAGACCAGGCGGGTCAGGCCACGATGCAGCCTTTTGCGCCTGCAGATAATCAGCAGGTGCAAATGGTCGATCAGGCCAAGCTGATGGAAATTCTGAGTAACATCCAGCAGTCACTATCGCGCAACGAAGCCTCGTCAGCCGATGACGGGGCCGTGAACCGTATCGATATTTCGGAATCGCTGGGGCAGGTCTTAAGTGCCACTCAACCTGAGGGCGTTGTTAATGCCGTGGACCGGCAGTCTTCTGACGTGATTAACCTGGTCACGCTGTTGTACGAGGCGATCTGGAACGATGAATCAGTACCTATACCGATCAAGGAACTGATCGGACGCACACAGATCACGATTATCAAAGTCGCGCTATCGGATACCACTTTCTTTAACCGGGAAAACCACCCTGCTCGCGCAATCCTCAATGAGTTCGCAGCTGCCGGAATCGGATGGATGGAAGTCGAGCAACTGGAAGGGGATCCTCTCTACAAAAAAATCCAGGAAACAGTCGAAAAAATCCTGACTGACTACACTGATGACAATGCCTTTTTCGAAGACCTGGTGACAGATTTCAAGAAATTCAGGTCAACGGAAGCCGCCAGGTCACGTACGCTTGAACAGTCGATACTGAAGGCAAAAGAACGCAAGGAACGCCTCGACGATATCCATGAACTGGTTACCCAAAAAATTGCGGAACGCGTGCTCGGACGGGAAATTCATCCATTCGTGGAAACAATCCTGACAGAGGCCTTTCACAAGTTCATGGTGATGCTGGTGCTTAAGGAAGGACCGGGTAGCAACGCCTGGAAACAGGCAATCAATACCATTGATGTATTGCTGTGGAGCGTGCAGACGCATGATCAGGCTGGTGACCATGACCGGCTGGAAATGGTTAATCCAAGACTGCTGAACAATTTGCGCAAGGCTTTCAGAATCGCCTCAATCGACCCGGATGAGATCAATACGCTGATCTCTCAACTGAAGAATGTCCAGGACGACACCTTCACGAAAGCGCCGGAAATCGCTACAGTGGATGAACCGGAAATACTGCCCCTGGATGAAGCTTACAATGTGACTCCGGCGAAGGAGACCAGCACGGAACCCGCCGCCAGCATCGACATGCCGGAAGCCGATCAGGATATTGTCGATGACGAACCGGACCCTGAGCACATTGAGCAGGTCGAAGCGATGACCGTGGGCATCTGGGTTGAGTTCGTCGGCGAGGATGAACAGAATACGCGCTGCAAGCTGGCTGCGAAAATTAACGCAATTGACAAATTCATTTTCGTGAATCGTCAGGGTGTAAAAGTCGTCGAGAAGACCACCACCGGACTTGCGAAAGAACTCAAGGAAGGCACGGTCCGTATTATCAGCGACGGATTACTCTTCAGCAGAGCACTGGAATCTGTCATTGGCAACCTCCGAGACACCCAGCATGAACAACAGACTGGCAGCGCCTACCAACCAACCGCGCAATAATCCTTAAGCCACCATTCCAGCACAATCCGATTGTAAACAAGACCCAGATCAGCGTTTCAGGCTGAAAGCTCCAGCAGTAACTTATTGAGTCGTTTTACATAATTCGCGGGCTCTTCCAACTGGCTGCCTTCGGCGAGCATGGCCTGATCAAAAATCACCATGGTCAGATCGGAGAATCGATCGAGGTCTGGTTCATCGTTCAACTTGACCACTAAGGGGTGTTCGGGATTGATTTCGAAAATACGCTTCGACCCCGGCACCGCCTGACCCGCTGACTCAAGAATCCGCCGCATCTGCATCCCCATCTCGTCTTCGTTGACAACCAGACAGGCTGGTGAATCTGTGAGCCGATGCGTTATCCTGACTTCCTCGACCTTCTCGCCGAGCAGTTCGGTAATCCTGCTGACGAGGTCCTTGAACTCCTCCTCCACCTTCTCGTGATTTTCTTTCTCCGTCTCGTCTTCCAGAACGCCGAGGTCAAGTGAACCTTTCGCAACATCCTGGAATTGTTTCCCATCAAACTCCATCAAGTGACTCATTAACCACTCATCGATTCTGTCGTACAGGACGAGCACTTCAATATCCTTCTTTTTGAACACTTCCAGATGCGGGCTGTTCGTCGCGGTATGGTAATTTTCCGCTGCAACATAATAGATTTTATCCTGACCTTCCTTCATACGACCAATGTAGTCATCCAGAGACTGATCCTGTGTCGCAGCACCAGTGTGCGTTGTCGAAAATCGTAGCAGCCTGGAAATTTTTTCCTTGTTGGTAAAATCTTCAGCTGGGCCCTCCTTCAGGACCTGCCCAAACTCTTTCCAGAATTCCTGATATTTTTCTGCATCATCCTTTGCCAGTTTTTCCATGATATCCAGTGCTCGTTTTGTCAGCGCGGTTCGCATGGATTCTATTGCGGGATCTTTCTGGAGAATTTCCCTTGAGACATTGAGCGACAGATCATTGGAATCCACCACGCCTTTTATAAATCGCAGATAAAGTGGCAGGAACTGCTCAGCTTCGTCCATGATGAAAACCCGCTGGACGTAGAGTTTCAATCCGCGAGGAGCCTCTCTTTGCCATAAGTCAAACGGTGCTTTGGCAGGCAGGTAAATCAGGCTCGTATAATCCAACTTGCCTTCAACCTTGTTGTGGCTCCATCTGATCGGGTCTTGAAAATCATGAGAAACGTGCTTGTAGAATTCTATGTACTCATCATCGGAAACCTCGCTCCTGGAGCGCGTCCATAATGCTTTGGCGGTGTTGATGGTTTCATACTCAGTGATGTCCTGAACAGATTCATCATCATCAGCAACAACTGCTTCTTTTTTCATCACGACTGGCACGGATACATGATCGGCATACTTTTTCACAATATTCTTTAGAGTCCAGCCATCGAGGTATTCATCCTGGTCGGCCTTCAAATGAAGGATCACCGTCGTACCACGCGCCGGACGCTCGATTGTTTCAACCTCGAAGTCTGCCTCCCCGATGGATATCCATCTCACCGCTTCTGACGAGTCAGTCCCAGCGGCGAGCGTCTCGACGACGACTTTTTCGGCAACGATAAAGGAAGAATAAAATCCCACGCCAAACTGGCCAATCAACTGCGAATCCTTCTGCTGATCACCTGTCAGCGATTGCAGGAATTGTGAAGTTCCCGACTTTGCGATGGTGCCCAGATGGGTAATCGCATCATCACGGGTCATCCCGATACCATTGTCTGTGATCGAGATGGTTCGCGCTTCCTTGTCGACGTCAATGCGAATCTTAAAATCCGAGTCTTTACCCAGCAATTCAGGTTCGGAGAGACTGGCAAATCTAAGTTTATCAATCGCATCGGAAGCGTTTGCAATTAGCTCACGCAGGAAAATTTCCTTGTTGGAATAAAGGGAGTGAATCATCAGGTGCAGTAATTGCTTTGCTTCTGATTGAAATCCCAGTGTTTCTTTATGTGCTTCAACGGTCATTGTTCAGCCTTGTATTTTTGTTACTGTTCCAGCGCTGCAAAACTGCAACCGGGTCATTTTGGTTTATTTCCGTGCGTATCTCATCGGCAAGCACAGGAATAAAGCCCTCGATGCATGCCGATATTCCTGGCAGCGCACCCTGGGACTACTCTGCTTGCTTAGTGGGGGTCAGGGAACTGTATTTCAAGGGTTGTTAACAAAACTCCGGTGACATCAATCACCGGGTTTTGCACATTGTTACCTGGAATTACCAGCCAGTCACTTCCTTCAGCGTAACGCCAATATCTGCCAGACTCTTGACCGTGTGTACACCTGCGGCCTGGAGCGCAGCGAACTTTTCATCCGCGGTTCCTTTTCCGCCTGCAATAATTGCACCCGCGTGCCCCATCCTTTTTCCGGGCGGAGCCGTTACCCCGGCAATGTAGCCGACAACCGGTTTACTGACATGATCCTTGATAAAGGCTGCAGCCTCTTCTTCAGCGGTGCCACCAATTTCTCCTACCATCACAATTGCTTCGGTCTCAGGGTCCTGCTCGAACATCGAAAGGATATCAATGAAATTGCTACCCGGAATCGGATCTCCACCGATACCGACACAAGTGCTTTGACCAAAACCGTAATCAGTTGTCTGCTTGACCGCTTCATAGGTCAATGTGCCAGACCGTGAAACGATTCCCACTCGACCCTGAAGATGTATATCGCCTGGCATAATGCCAATTTTACACTCGCCTGGTGTGATCACCCCTGGACAGTTTGGCCCGATCAAGCGGACTCCTCGTGCATCGAGACTCGCTTTCACCGAGAGCATGTCCAGAGTTGGTAACCCCTCTGTAATACAAACCACTAATTTGATCCCTGCTGCTGCGGCTTCAAGAATGCCATCTTTGGCAAAAGGCGCAGGAACATAAATGACAGAAGCATCTGCCCCGGTCGCCTCCACTGCCTCACGAACGGTGTTAAAAACCGGAAGTCCGAGGTGCGACTGGCCGCCTTTGCCCGGGGTGACACCTCCAACCATCTGCGTGCCATAGGCAATTGCCTGCTCCGAGTGGAGAGTCCCCTGTGCACCGGTGAAGCCCTGGCATACTACTTTGGTTGCTTTGTTAACCAGAACACTCATACGACTTCTCCTGCTGCTTTAACTGCTTGCTGAACGGCGTCTGTCAGACTTGTTGCGGCAATAATATCAACGCCGCTCTCCGCCAGCGTTTTGACCCCCAGTGGCGCGTTGTTTCCTTCAAACCGAACAACTACCGGCACCTCAACTCCCACTTCCTTGACGGCGCCGATGATACCTTCGGCGATGATGTCGCACCGGACTATGCCACCAAAAATATTAATGAGCACCGCCTTCACAGCAGTATCCGAAAGGATGATTTTGAATGCCTCACTTACGGCCTCCTTTGTCGCACCGCCACCAACATCCAGGAAGTTCGCCGGTTGACCTCCATGCAACTTCACCAGATCCATGGTGCCCATCGCAAGACCGGCGCCATTTACCATACAGCCAATATTGCCCTCCAGAGCGACATAATTCAGTCCGAATTCAGCCGCCTGATCCTCGCGAGCGTCTTCCTGGGAGGCATCACGCATGCCTGCCAGGCGTTTCTGGCGGTACAACGCGTTACCGTCAATCGAAACCTTGGCATCCAGACAATGGACATCTCCTGCCGCAGTGACCACCAGCGGATTGATTTCGAGCAACGACAAATCACACTCTTCGAACATCTTCGCCAGCGCGACAAAAATATTGGCAAACTGATTGATCTGCTTTCCCTCCAGACCCAACTGGAATGCGAGGTCGCGTCCCTGATATGCCGAGGCACCGAGGGCAGGGTCTATTTCTGCCTGCAGGATTTTCTCAGGAGTCTCTTCGGCAACTTTTTCAATTTCTACTCCACCCTCGGTGGATGCCATAAAGGTAATCCTGCGACTGGAACGATCAATAACCGCTCCCAGATAAAGTTCCCGCTCAATGTCCGCGCACTCCTCAACAAATATTTTACTGACCGGTTGACCCTTCTCATCGGTTTGAAAGGTCACCAGGTTGGTGCCGATGTGCTTATCCGCGAAGGCTCTGATTTCATCCGTCGAAGAAACCACCTTCACGCCTCCAGCCTTACCGCGTCCACCGGCGTGTACCTGGACCTTCACAACCCACCGGTCACCGCCGAGCTGCTCTGCAGCCGCGACTGCCTCATCTGCGGTGTCTACTGCAATACCCCTGGATACGGGCAATCCATATTCGGCAAAAATTTGTTTCGCCTGATATTCGTGAAGATTCATAGCTTCAAAATCCTTAATCGCGTAGTTGAGATTGATGGTTTATTTTTTTCGCTTTCGACCCGCAACATGGATGGCATGACCGGAAACGGCCAACGCCGCTTCATGCAGGCTTTCTGAAAGTGTGGGATGGGCGAACATGGTCAAGCCAAGATCTTCTGCACTCGAACCAAATTCCATCGCGATGACGGCCTCAGCGATTAATTCTGAAGAATGTGCACACAACATATGTACACCGAGAATACGATCAGTTGCGTCGTCCGCAATGACTTTAATCATGCCAACGGTATCGTTACTGGCCATAGCCCGGCCGCTGGCAACCATCGGAAAGCTCCCCACCTTATAGCTCTCACCCGCGGCTTTCAACTCCTGTTCAGTCTTGCCAACCCATGAGATTTCAGGATGAGTATAGACGACCGACGGAACGCAATCGTAATTTACCAGGGTTTTCTGACCGGCAATCCGTTCTGCGACCATGATGCCCTCTTCCATACCCTTGTGAGCAAGCATCGGTCCACGGACGACGTCACCGACGGCATAGACACCCGGCGCATCGGTTGAACACAGATCGTTTACATAGATGAATCCGCGCTCATCAAGATTTACACCACTATCGGCCGCGAGCAAGTCCTGGGTATAGGGTTTACGTCCTACCGCCACGATCAGTTTGTCAAAAGTCTCCGATTTATCCCCGTCACTGTCAGAATAAGCCACCACAACTTTTTTCTTTTTGATCTCACTCCCCGTGACCCTGGTCCCAAGCCTGATGTCCAGGCCTTGTTTTCGCAGTTGTTTTAACGCTTCCTTCGCGATCGTGGCATCAGCCATGGGAAGAAATTCATCCAAAGCCTCTAATACGACAACCTCCGCACCCAGTCGTGCCCACACGCTCCCCAACTCAAGTCCAATCACACCCGCGCCGATCACTCCGAGTCTCTTGGGTACGGATTCCAGCGCCAGTGCGCCGGTAGAATCAATGATGTAATCTGCGGTGATCGGACAGGGTGGAATTTCAACCGGCACTGATCCAGTAGCAATAATTATGTGGTCAGCGTTTAGTGTTTGCGTACCACCACCATGGGCCGTGAACTCGATACTACGGCTGGCATGCACCCTCGCCGAGCCTTCGAATGTTGTAACGCCATTTGCCTTTAACAAACCTGCGATACCCCGGGTGAGATTGCGCACCACTTCACTTTTTTTGGCGATCATAGCGGGAACATCGACTTTCAGACCAGTGACCGTGAGGCCGATCTCTGAGAAGTGATCTCGCGCCTCAATAAACTTGTGAGATGTATCCAACAAGGCTTTTGAGGGAATACAGCCTACATTCAGACACGTCCCGCCGTATGCAGGTTCACCCGAATCGTCTAACCACTTCTCAATACACGCGGTATTCAGGCCCAACTGAGCGGCCCGAATTGCGGCATGATAACCTGCAGGTCCCGCCCCGATTACAATGACATCAAATTTTGTCGACATACCCATTTCCTT
Organism: Gammaproteobacteria bacterium; assembly: GCA_021773555.1. Classification (GTDB taxonomy): domain Bacteria; phylum Pseudomonadota; class Gammaproteobacteria; order Pseudomonadales; family Azotimanducaceae. The sequence goes on along the minus strand of JAJFKA010000001.1, from coordinate 5,413 downwards.
CCAAGTCAGGCACTTAATGCCAACTAACGATTGCGTTTATATGTCCAGGAGGATCCTGGCTGGTTCCTCAAGAAAATCCTTGATGGTGACCAGGAAGCGAACGGCCTCCTGGCCGTCAATCAACCGATGATCATAGGATAGCGCGAGGTACATCATAGGCCTGATCTTGATTTCACCGTCAACAACCATAGGCCGTTCCTGAATCTTGTGCATGCCCAGGATGCCAGTTTGCGGTGGATTCAATATAGGGGTTGAAAGTAACGAGCCGAACACACCTCCATTGGAAATGGTAAAGGTGCCTCCCGTCATATCATCAATCGACAACTTGCCGTCCCGTGCTTTAGTACCGTAATCTCTTACCTGATCCTCTATTTCGGCGAGCGTCAGGCTGTCCGCTTCACGGATCACCGGAACCACCAGTCCCCGGGGCGAGCCAACAGCAACACCGATATCCTGGTAGCCATGGTAAACGATGTCAGTGCCGTCAATTGACGCATTGACCGCCGGGAATCGCTTCAGTGCCTCGATACTTGCACGAACAAAAAACGACATGAAGCCAAGCCTGGTGCCATTATGTGCTTTCTCAAAATCTTCTTTGTAGTGGGCTCGTAAATCCAGAATCGCCTGCATATCCACTTCGTTAAAGGTCGTTAACATCGCGGCGGTTTGCTGTGCCTCGACGAGTCGTCGCGCAATGCTGGCCCGTAACCTTGTCATTGGAACACGGCGTTCTACCCGATCGCCGGATTCTGCAGAGGCTTGCGTAGAAAGAGGGGCGGAAGGCGTTGCGGCCACTGATGGCTTCTGCTGTTCAACCGCCGCGACTGCTTTAAGAACGTCCTCCTTGGTTATCCTGCCGCCTTTACCGGTACCCGTGATCCGGGTCACATCGAGCTGGTTTTCCTTTAGAATCTTTCGAGCCGCGGGACTCGCTAACTCCAGGTTCGCCGCCACTGGTGCTTCGATGTGTTGCTCATCTTTTGGAACTGGTGCCGGTGATGATTCAGCCACCTCACCCGGCTCAAACTGCGCAAGCACTTCCTCGGCAAGAACGGTCTCACCTTCCTCCTTCAATATGCTGATCAGTTTGCCGGCTACCGGGGCAACAACTTCGATGACCACCTTATCCGTTTCGATATCCACCAACACCTGGTCTCGTTTAACCGCCTCGCCAACTGACACATGCCAGACAGCAACCTCGCCATCAGCGATAGACTCTGGAAACTCCGGCGCTTTAATTTCAATCATTGTCGATCCTTTGCGATAAACGGTGAATTCGAATCAATTAATATCTGTATTGTAGAGCGCGTCATGTACAAGCTTTTGCTGCTGTTGGACATGAAGCGACATGTAACCGGCAGCGGCGGCGGCCGATGCCTCCCGACCTGCATAGTGCAGGTAAAGTGAAGCAAAAGTCGCATGCAAAACACGACGGAGATGATGCTGACTGCTATACCAGGCACCCTGGTTCATAGGTTCTTCCTGACACCAGACGGCAGTGTCTATGTTCGGGTACTGTGACAAAACCTGTGCAAGATCACTTTCCGGAAAAGGGTATAGTTGTTCAATTCTAACCAGCACAATATGCCTCAGTTCGTCCTCGTTACACTTCTCCCGTAGATCGAAATACACCTTTCCTGAACAGAACACGATGCGTGTGATTGTCATTTTGTCTACACCTGCATCGTCAGCAATGGCTGTATAAAACATATCCTGGGTCAGCTGTTCCAAAGTGGAAATTGCATCCTTGTGGCGAAGCAGACTCTTTGGCGTCATGACAATTAACGGTTTTCGGAGCGGTCTGATCGCCTGACGGCGTATCAGATGAAACATTTGCGCAGGTGTGGTTGGCACGCACACCTGAATATTATGCTCAGCGCATAACTGCAGGTAGCGTTCGAGACGAGCAGACGAGTGCTCAGGACCAGCGCCCTCGTAGCCATGGGGTAACAACAACGTAATTGCTGAGAGCCTTGCCCACTTGTGTTCACCACTGGTAATAAACTGGTCAATCACCACCTGTGCGCCGTTGGCAAAATCACCGAACTGTGCTTCCCAGATCACGAGTGTATTTGGACTGGTCCCCGAATAACCATACTCAAAAGCGAGCACCGCCTCCTCTGACAGAAAAGAGTCATAGAGCTGAAACTGTCGTGGTGCCTCGCCAACATTCTCCAACGGCGTTAAGGTACCACCTTCCTTCTGATCGTGGAGTACGGCGTGGCGATGAGAAAACGTTCCACGGCCAACATCCTGCCCGGTTATCCGAATCTTGAAGCCTTGTGACAGTAGGGTCGCGTACGACATGATCTCCGCATAGCCCCAGTTGATTGGCAGCGCTCCCGCGGTCATTTTGCGCCGGTCTTCCAGGATTTTTGATACCTGTTTCTGTGTTACGAAACCCTCTGGCACCTCATCAAGCTTGTTGGCGATAGCCTGAAATTCCTTGATCTCAAAGGTTGTATCTCCAGGTGCATCCCAGTCATGATTCAGAAAGGGTAGCCAATCCACATACAACGAGGTATCGGGTTCCTTCAGATAATCCCAGGCAACGGCATTGCCCTTGTCGAGCGAATCCCGGTAAGCCTCAACCCTGCCATGAAAATCAGCCTCCTCGATGGCGCCACTGGCGATCACTCTTTCTGCATAAAGCGCCACGGTGGTTGGGTGCTTGCGAATTTTCTGGTACATGATCGGCTGGGTGATTGAAGGCTCATCACCCTCGTTATGTCCCCGGCGACGATAGCAGACGATATCGATGACCACATCCTTCTTAAATTCCATGCGGTAATCCAGCGCCAGTTGGGAAACGAACAACACGGCCTCGGGATCGTCACCATTAACGTGGAAGATAGGTGCCTGCACCATCTTGGCAATCTCCGTGCAATATCGAGTCGACCGGGCATCCTGCGGATCGCTGATCGTGTAGCCAATCTGGTTATTGATGATGACATGGACAGTACCACCGGTATGGAAGCCCCGCGTTTGCGACATCTGGAAAGTCTCCATAACCACACCTTGTCCAGCGAACGCCGCATCCCCATGAACATTAATCGCCAGCACCTTGTCACCGGCACTGTCCCCGCGACGATCCATGCGCGCCCTGACCGAGCCTTCAATCACCGGAGCACCGATCTCAAGGTGTGAGGGGTTAAAGCCGAGTGCCAGGTGCATCTCACCGCCCGGAGTCATCAGATTCGAGGAAAAGCCCTGGTGATACTTGACGTCTCCGGAACCCGAACCCGGTGTATAGCGGCCCTCGAATTCATCAAACAGTCCTGCCGGGTCTTTGCCGAGGAGGTTAACCAGCACATTTAGTCGTCCCCTGTGCGCCATACCAATTACAGTTTCAACGACGCCCGCTGACCCTGCCCGGTGAATCAGTTCAGCAAGACAAGGGATGAAACTTTCCCCGCCTTCCAGACCAAACCTTTTGGTTCCCGGATACTTCATGCCCAGGTATTTTTCCAGGCCTTCGGCGGCAATCAGCCGATCGAGGAGCCGCCGCTTTACGCCATCACTGAACGCGGGTTTCGAACGGGCACTTTCCATCCGCTGCTGTACCCACATTTGCTCAGCTTCATCGCTGATGTGCATATACTCTGCGCCAATAGAGCCGCAATAGGTATTTTCCAGCACTTCAAGGATTTCCTGCAGTGACGCTTCAGCATCACCAAAAAACAGATTACCGGTTTGGAATTTGGTATCCAGGTCAGCTGCTGACAGGCGGTAATACTCAAGCTCGAGCATCGGTGTGCCGCTCTCCTCCGCCAGCCCAAGTGGGTCAAGGTTTGCTTTGTGGTGACCACGACGGCGATAGGCATTGATCAACTCACCGACGGCAAATTGCTTGCGCTCATAGTCAGAGGAAATACTGCTGGCCGATACCTGCGCCACGCGGGACTGATTCTTTGAGAGCAGCAGAAAATGATCACGGACGGTGGCGTGGGATATATCCGGTGCCAGCGTACCTTCAACCAGCGGCAGGGTTTCGAAATAACTTCGCCACTGATCCGGTATTTCAGACGGATCCAGCAGATATTTTTCGTAGAGTTCTTCTACATAGGAGGCATTGCCGCCGGAAATGTGGCCACTGCGCCACATTTGTTCCATGATGCTGTCTTCCATAAACCTTCTCAGGAAGTTAATCGGTATTGATGCGGAATCTTACAGAAATTCCTTCGCCACCGCTAAGACTCATCACGTGCCTCATACCGCCCTGGCGAGCAACATGTTCCGTATATGACCTATGGCCCGGGTTGGATTCAATCCTTTAGGACACACATTGACACAGTTCATGATGCCCCGGCAGCGAAACACGCTGAACGGATCCTCGAGATTAGCCAGGCGTTCTTCAGTGGCGGTGTCCCTGGAATCTATCAGAAATCGATACGCCTGAAGCAAGCCTGCCGGACCAATGAATTTGTCCGGATTCCACCAGAACGACGGGCAAGAGGAAGAACAACAGGCACACAGAATGCACTCATAAAGACCATCGAGTTTTTCACGATCCTCTGGTGACTGCAGGCGCTCCTGGTTGGGAGGTGGCTCATCGTTGATCAGGTACGGCTGGATCTTTTTGTATTGATCATAAAATTGCTCCATGTCTACAACGAGATCACGAACAACTGGCAATCCAGGCAGCGGTCGAATGGTTAACTTGTTTGATTTAACCACTTCGGACACGGGCGTGATGCAGGCGAGACCATTCTTACCATTCATATTCACGCCGTCAGATCCGCAAACGCCCTCCCGGCATGAACGGCGATAGGTGACCGAAGCATCCTGTTCCTTCAGCAGTTCCAGAACATCCAGGACCATGAGATCCCGCCCACCAGGAAGTTCCAGTTCGAAGTCCTGCATATAAGGTGCTTTGTCCTGATCGGGGTTGTATCGATAAACACTTACTAACATGGAGGTGTCCCGCCTTGGTTTATGCGCAAGAGTTTACGCGCAATCTAATTTAATAGGTTCTTGCCATGGGTTCGAATACCGGCACCGTTACCGGCTGAAAATTCACTTTGCGTTTTGACATGACTTTGGTGTTCGGATTGTAGAGTGAGTGCGCCAGCCAGTTTTCATCGTCCCTGTCCTGATAATCATCGCGCGCGTGTGCACCACGGCTTTCCTTCCTGCCCTCTGCACAGATCGCGGTTGCCTCGGCGATTTCAAGCAGATTGTCCAGTTCCAGTGCCTCAAGACGAGCCGTGTTGAATGCCCGGCTTTTATCGGGTAGTGCGGCCTTATCTATTCGCTGCCTTAGCTCCGATAAAGTTGCGATACCTTTTTGCATGGGTTCTTCCTTGCGGAACACCCCAAAGTTGAGTTGCATGCAGCTTTGCAGTTCCTTTTTCAACACCGCGACACTTTCGCCGCCACTATCGGAATCATTCCAGCGATTCAATCTGGCCAG